>JBFJZV010000200.1:0-6033 GCA_041621915.1 Acidimicrobiia bacterium
ACCGCCTGGGCAAGATCACGCTCGTCGACTACTGATCGGCGAAGAGCCTGTCGGCGCGCGCCCGCCGTCCCGCCCGTCCCTGGCGCCGGTACGTGGCTGCGGCCGCGGCCACGGACGCCATGGCCGCCCGGGTGCCGTCGGGGGTCGGCTGCCACGGCGCCGCCGACCCGGCGGCCACGCCGATCGACCGACCCTCGGCGTATGCGTCCTGGTTCGCTCCGAGGAAGGCGAAGGCCCACCCGCGAGCACGCCGTTCCTCGATGAGCTGCATCACCCCGGCGCGGGTGTGCTCGCGGCTGGCGTTCTCGAGCCCGTCGGTGACGATCACGACCAGCTGGTCCTCAGCGAGCAGCCGGAGACCGGCGCGGCGAGCGACCTCGGCGTCGATGCGGGAGATCATGCGGCCCACCGCGTCGAAGAGCGGCGTCTGGCCGCGGGGCCGGTAGTCGGCCCGCCGCAGCGGGCGCACCTGCGCCAGGTCGACGCCGTCGACGACCACTTCGAAGGGGTCCTCGGAGTCGAACTGGGCGAGCGTCACCCGGGCCAGCCCGTCGGCGCGGCGCTGCTCCGCCAGGAACTCGTTGAAGCCGCCCACGATGTCGTCGGCGATGGCGCTCATCGACCCCGACCGGTCGAGGAGCAGCGAGATGTGCACGGGAGCCTGTTCCACGGAATACCTCCATGTGTATCTGTATTGACTTTGTGAGTATTAATATAGACTCTTTGAGAGGCAAAGTCAACCCTGCTATCGTTCTCTGGGTGGAGAGCATCCCGTACGACGACCCCGGCTTCGCCGAAGAGCTGGGCCGGACGATCCGGCTGCTGCGCATCGACCGGGACGTGGAGCGCCGCGAGCTGGCGGAGCAGGTCGGGATCTCGTACTCCTACCTGTCCGCCATCGAGAACGGCACCAAGACGCCCTCGGCGCGGCTCCTGTACTCGCTCGCCCGGGCGTTCGGCGTGCGCGACGACGAGCTGCTGGCCATGGCCCGCGAGCGGATGGAGCCGCGCCGCGGCGCGGGTATCGCTCCCGTGCCCCCGCCCGCACCGCTGGCAGCCGCAGCCCCGCCGGCCTCCGAGCCGCGGCGGCGATTGCGGCGGCGTCGATCCGAGGCCGGCGCGGACGCGGAGGAGCTGGCGAAGCTCCTTGGTCAGCTCGACCCGGACGATGCCGCCGCGGTGCTCGACCTGGCCCGCCGACTGGCGGGCAAGCAGGGTTAGGAGAGTTAGGAGGCGAGCCCGTCCAGGACCTCGTCGTAGGCCGGCGCCAGCACGCGCCAGTCGAAGCGAGCCAGCTCCGGATGGAGCTCCCGGGCGACCGCACCAGCGTCGTCCGGTGACGACAGCGCCCACCGGAGGCGGTCGACCAGCCCGTCGAAGTCCTGGTACAGGCACTGGTCGTGCACCCGCGCCGGTAGCAGCTCCGGGTACGACAGGCGGTCGGGCAGCACCGGGAACGCGCCTGCGTAGATCGCCTCCACCACCGCCACGCCGAAGAACTCGTGGTGGGCCGTGCTGACCACCACGTCGGCCTTCCGCACCAGCTCGACGTAGCCCTCCTGGTCCGCGTAGCCGAAGTGGACGACGCGCTCCCCGAGCCGCTCTCGCGCCGCATCGAACTCCTCGGGCACGTTGCGGAAGCTCTCCCCGGCGAGCGCCACTCGGAACTCCATCCCGTCCGCAGCGAGCAGGTCGAGGGCGGCGAAGAACTCGGCTGGGTTCTTGTCGTGCTCCCAGCGGTGGTTCCACAGCACCAGCGGCGGGGCCGGATGGGCGGCGGGCTCCCCGTCGAGGCGGCGCAGGTCGACGCCCACCGGCAGGATCTCCGACTTGGCCGCAACCTGGGGAACCAGCCTCGTGTGGGTGTAGTCGGGGAACTGCTTCAGCATCCCCGGCAGCGCCGTGAACCACTCGTCGCGGTGGAACCCGCTGTTGAAGAACACCCGGTCCGCCACCGCCATCCCGACCCATTGCTTCATCGGGTACGCCAGGTCGAGAGACTCGCCCTCGACCATGGGGTACGTGAGTTGGTTCTCGTGCATGTACAGCGCCACCGAAGCGTCGCCGACCACGTCGCGGGCGGCGCCGAGGAACGCGGCGAGGTCGAGCATCGACGAAGCGAGCACCACGTCGGCCGGCTCCTCGCGCAGCAACTTGCGCGCTTCGGCGGCGAGCGTCACGTGGCCCCCCTGCATGCGCCACTTCCAGAAGCGCGCCTCGTGGGTGACCAGCAGCACCTGGTGACTGCTGTGCTCGGCAAAGCCGCTGGCCCAGGCGCGATGCGAGCCCCCGAAGTACGGCTCGACGAGCAAGATGCGCATCCCTACAGCTCTTGGCGGCCCGCCAGGGCCCGGCCCAGCGTCAGCTCGTCGGCGTAGTCGAGGTCGCCGCCCACCGGGAGGCCGCTGGCGAGGCGCGTGACCTTGACGCCGAGCGGTTTGAGCAGCCGGGCGAGGTACATGGCGGTGGTGTCGCCTTCCACCGTCGGGTTGGTCGCGGCGATCACCTCCTTCACCCCTTCACCGTCAATCCGGGCGACCAGCTCCCTCATCCGTAGCTGCTCGGGCCCGATGCCGGCGATGGGCGAGATCGCGCCGCCGAGCACGTGGTAGCGGCCGTGGAACTCCTGGGTCGACTCGACGACCACGATGTCCTGGGGCCGCTCGACGGCGCATATCAGCGCCGGGTCTCGCCGCAGGTCGCGGCAGATGGTGCACTCGACGTCGCCCGTGACGTTGAAGCACCGGCTGCACAGCTTCACCTCGTCCCGCAGGTCCACGATCGCCTGCGACAGCCGCTCCGCGTCGGCTCGCTCCACGGCGAGCAGGTGGAATGCCAGCCGCTGCGCGCTCTTCCGCCCGATGCCGGGCAGGCGGGCGAGCTCGTCGATGAGCCGCTGGACCGGCGGCTCGAACATCAGCCGCCGAGCAGGCCGCCGAGGCCGCCGAGGTCGAGCCCCGCCGCGCCGCCCATCGCCTCCATCGTGGCGGCCTGGGCAGCTTCGAGCGCCTGGTTGACCGCTGCGACCACCAGGTCGCCGACGAGCTCGGCGTCGTCGGGAACCAGCACCTCGGGGTCGCCGAAGGCCACCGATACGAGCTTGCCGTCACCGGTGACGGTGGCCGTGACCGCGCCGCCGCCGGCCGAGGCCTCGAACGTCTGCTGCGCCAGCTCTTCCTGGGCGCGCGAGACCTGGGCCTGCATCTCCTGCGCCTGCTGGAGCAGCTTGCGCATGTCGGGTGGGCGGTTCATGCCCGGCGAGGTTACCAGCGCGCCGCGCTGGCGCCGGCTACCCCTCCTCGACCACCTCGCCGCCCAGGAGGTCGACAACCAGCGCCTCCGGGTCGATGCCGCCCTCGCCGGCCTCCACCAACTCGTGCTCGGCGGGGACGGTTGCCGGCTCGCCGCCGTCCGGTGACGCCTCCTGGGCGGGCTCGGCCCGGTAGTCGACCCGCACCGCGCCGCCGAGTAGCTCGGCCGCTTCCCGCTCCACCACCTGCCGCAGTTCCTCGTCCGCTTTGAGTTGCTCGAGATGGAACGAGAGGTGCTCGGCCACCGTCAGCACGACCGTGGCGCCCTCGACCGCGGCGGGCTGCGCTTCCCGCAACAGTGCGTTGCGGCGGGGCCCGGTGGTGTCCCGCACCCGCGTGACCAGCGCCGGCCACACGCTCTGCACCGTCGCCAGGTCCAAGTCCGGTGGCGGCGGGGCCGCCGCCGGGGGGGCCGCCGGCTTTGCCGGCAGCTCGCTGTCCGCGGTCGTGGGCGCGGCTTCGGGCGCTTCGAAAGGCGCTTCGGGTTGCCGGGGAGGTGCGGCCTTGGCCGGCTCGGAAGCGGGTGCCTCGGGTGGCGCCGGCTCTTTCGGAGGGGCCGTTGCGAGGCGGCGCACTCGTTCCTCCAGGCGGTCCAGGCGGGCCGCCAGGGCGCCGGTGTCTGCGGCGGTCTCGGGGCGGGTCAGCCGCAGCAGCGCCAGCTCGACCACGAGGCGTTCCTCCCGGCCTTCGCGGAGGTGGACCAGGGCCTCGCCCAGCTCGTCGACGGCCCGCAGCACCTGGGCGGGGGTCAGCTGGGATGCGTGTTCCCGCCACTGGGCGATGATGTCCGCCCCTTCATCGACGATCTCCTCGAGGTTGGGCGCGTAGTGGGCGAGAAACAGGCCCCGGAAGAACTCGACGCAGTCGGCGGTGAATCGGCGCAGGTCTGCGCCTTCGGATGCGAGGGTGGCGACCAGCCCGAGCGCGGCTGCGGCGTCGCCCTCGTCGATGGCGGCAACCAACCGGCCGAAGGCCTCCCGGTCGGCCAGTCCCAGCGCACGCCCCACTCCGCGGACGGTCACCTCGCCGCCACCCAGGGCAGCCACCTGTTCCAGCAGGCTGAGCGCATCGCGGGCCGAGCCGCGGGCATGATGCGTGATCAGGGAACCGGCCTCGGCCTCGACCGAGAAGGACTCGCGCGTGGCCAGCTCGTGCAGGTAGCCGGTGAGCGTCTCGGCGGGGATCGGATGGAAATCGAATCGCTGAGCCCGGCTGCGGATCGTGTCCAGCAGCTTGTAGGGCTCGGTGGTGGCCAGCACGAAGATGACGTGCTCGGGCGGCTCTTCCAGCGTCTTGAGCAGGGCGTTGCCGGCCGCCCGGGACAGCATGTGGGCCTCGTCCAGGATGTACACCCGGTGAGCGCCGCCGACCGAGGCCACGGTGCCGACATTCACGCGGATCTCCCGGATGTCCTCGACCTTGTTGTGCGAAGCGGCGTCCAGCTCGATCACGTCGAGCGACGTGCCCTCGGTGATCGCCACACATGCGTCGCACGTGTTGTCCGGCTCGCCGTCGGCGGCCCGGTTGGGGCAGTTGAGCGCCTTCGCGAGGATGCGGGCCGTGGTGGTCTTGCCGGTGCCCCGCGGCCCGGCGAACAGGTACGCGTGGGCGACCTTGCCCTCCACCACCTCGTGGGCGAGCGTCTCGGTGACGTGCCGCTGCCCCACCACCTCCGAGAACCGCTGCGGCCGATACTTCCGATACAACGCCCGATACTCCATGAACAGGCATTGTACGAACGCGGAGAGACCCCCCACCTTCCCACGCGGCACGTGGTTGGCACCAGGCGGCGGCTGCGCCGCCGCCACGACGTAGGACCAGCAGGAGCGGCAGCCGCCGCCGAGAGGGCCCCAACACGACGCACCACAACCCGCCGCCCGGGTCGGCGGCAATGTGAAACGCGCCGTGCCCCCGGGCTTCGATTACTTTGCTCCTCATGCGTTTGGGAATAGATCTCGACGGCGTGGTCGCCGACTTCAACGGCGGGTGGATCGCGCGGTACAACGAGGAGTTCGGCGCCGACATCCCCCCGGACGCGGTCGAGCAGTGGAACGGCCCGCAGGTGCTGACGCACTTCCCCGACATGGACGCGTTCTGGGTGTGGGCCCGCGACCACCGTGATGGCGGGCTGTTCCGCCACCTGGACACCTACGAGGACGCGCTGCCGGCGCTCCGCCGCCTGGCCGGCGACGGCCACGAGGTGGTCATCGTCACCGCCAAGCCTGACTGGGCCGTCGCCGACACGTTCGCGTGGATCGGGGAGCGGGAGATCCCCACCCGGGAGGTGCACGTGACCTGGCGGAAGTGGGAGGTGCCCTGCGACGTGTACCTGGAGGACGCCCCCCACCAGCTGCGCCGAATACACCGGGCGCGGCCCGAGGCGCTGGTGTGCCGCTTCGTGCGGCCGTGGAACGACCCGATCCCCGGCGTGCGGGACGTGCGCTCGTGGGACGATTTCGTCGGGCTGGTCGACGGGCTCGACGAGGCCCCCGCCCCTAACATGGCCGACAGGTGATCGACCTCCCACCCGGCTCCGACGGCATCCTCCCCGCCCAGTGGCTGCGCAAGGCCCTGGACGCCGGTGTGGTGGCAACCGGCGGCCACGGGGTGCAGCCCGAGAGCATCCAGCCGGCCAGCCTCGACCTGCGGCTCGGCCCCACCGCCTACCGGCTGCGCTGCAGCTTCCTGCCCGAGTCGCAGAGCGTGGAGGAGAAGCTCGACG
>JBFJZV010000201.1:0-5975 GCA_041621915.1 Acidimicrobiia bacterium
CGGGCGAGACCGGCATGGACCGCTGGATCGACTGGTCGAAGCACGGGTTCACCGGCGAGGAGGCGGCCCGCAAGGAGCGGGACGCCGACGGCGCGACCCGGCGGCTGGTGACCCTGGAGGTCGACGCCACCGACGCCGATGCGTCCGGCTACGAGCCGGTGTGGGACGGCGACCGGCGGGTCGGCTACGTCACGTCGGGAGAGTACGGGCACACGGTCGGCAAGAGCCTGGCGATGGCGCTGCTGGACCGTCCGCACGACGAGGTCGGCACCGAGCTGACGGTCCACGTCGTCGGCGAAGCTCGCCCGGCCGTGGTGATCCCGCCGTCGCCGTACGACCCCGACGGCACGGCGATGCGAGCCTGAGCCGGCCCGCCCGATTCTTCCCCCGCGCGGCAGGAGGAGAACCGGCACAGCACCCGCTATCGCACCCCGCCTTCCGCCTTGCGTCGCGCAACGAAGTCCTCCAGCTCCTCCCGGCGGTCGTCGGGCAGCGGCGGAGGCTCGTACTCGACCAGCGCCTGCTTCCAGATCGCCGTCGCCCGTTGTGTGGCCGTCAGGCCACCGGCCTCCTCCCACGCCTCGTAGTTGCTCCAGTCCGACAGCAGCGGCCCGTAGAACGCGGTCTCGTACCGCTCCAGCGTGTGGGCGGCCCCGAAGAAGTGGCCGCCTGGGCCGACCTCGGCGATCGCGTCGAAGGCCAGCTCGGCGTCGTCCACCACGACGCCCTCCAGGAACACCATCATCATCTGGAGCAGCTCGACGTCGAGGACGACCTTCTCGAACGACGCCAGCAGCCCACCCTCCAGCCACCCCGCCCCGTGCATCACCAGCGAGGCGTGGCCCATGACCGCAGCCCACATCGACGTTTGCGCCTCGTAGGCGGCCTGCGCGTCGACCGTGTTGGCAGCGGTGGCGTTCGACGACCGGTACGGGATCCCGTAGCGGCGGGCGAGCTGGCCGCCGGCCAGCGCCGCGCGGGCGTACTCGGGCGTGCCGAACGCCGGCGACCCGGAGCGCATGTCGACGTTCGACGTGAACCCGCCGTACATCACCGGCGACCCGGGGTTGGCGAGCTGGGCGAGCGCGATCGTGGCCAGCGCCTCGGCGTTCTGCTGGACGAGCGCGCCGGCCAGGCTGGCCGGCGCCATTGCCCCCGCCAAGGTGAACGGCGTCACCACCACCGGCTGGCCCATCCGGGCCATCTCGATCACCCCTTCGATCATCGGGCCGTCGAGGCGGAGCGGCGAGGACGTGTTGACCACGGTGAACACCGATGGCTCGGCGGCGAGCTGCTCCCACGACAGCCCGCGGGCGATGCGGGCGATCTCCAGGCCGTCGAGCACGCGCCGGCGCCCCAGCGAGTAGGCGTGGAACACCTTGTCGGTGAGGGTGACGAACGCCGCGAGGCAGTCGAGGTGCCGTGTCTCCGGCGGGAGATCGATCGGTTCCACCGGGTAGCCCCCGAAGCAGTGCACGGCGTTGAACACCTGGCCGAGCCGCAGCAGGTCCCGATAGTCGTCGAAGTTGCCGGTCCGGCGGCCCCGATCGGCGTCCGCGGCGTTGGGCGGGCTGGCCACCATCGTGAAGTTCACGTGGGAACCGCCGATGAAGAGGTCATGGCTCGGATCGCGGGCGTGCAGCAGGAACGACGACGGCGCGGTGGCGACCGTCTCGACCACCATGCCCGGGTCGAAGCGCACCCGGTCGCCGTCGACATCGCACCCCGCCGCAGCCAGGATGTCGCGCGCCTCCGGGTGGAGGAAGTGCATCCCGATCTCGGCCAGCACCCGCAGCGAAGCCTCGTGGATCGCCTCGACCTGGTCGGCCGTGAGCACCTCCACGGGGGCGTACGGGTTGACCACCGCCCGCCACGGCAGCTGGGCGATCCCCCGGCCGCGCCGCTCGCGGCGGGCCGAGCGCGTCGAGCGGCGAGCCATGGCCGGACGCTACCAGCGGGCCTC
Source organism: Acidimicrobiia bacterium (assembly GCA_041621915.1). GTDB lineage: Bacteria > Actinomycetota > Acidimicrobiia > Spongiisociales > JAOTWH01 > JBFJZV01. The sequence continues at coordinate 1,964 of JBFJZV010000201.1, forward strand.
GAGAGGCAGCGATGTCGCCACCCTCCGCAGTAGGATTCCCGCCGGAGAGGGAGGAGCGAGTGGAGGTCGTCCTCAGCGCAGACCAGGGGGTGCCGGGCCGGCCGTTCGCGTCGATCGACCGCTACGAGCGCGACTCGTCGATCCTCACCTCGATGGTCGAGGACCTGCGCGCTCTCTTCGCGAGCGCCGCCGCCGGCACCATCGACCTCGTACCGCACCGCAAGGTCACCTGGCGGGTCCACGGGCTCAGGCGGCGAGTGATCGTGTGCGACCCCGGCCTCCTGGGTGCCGCCGACGAGCTGTTCGCGGTCGGGTTCATGGCGGAGCGTGAGCCCGGGCTTCCCGTCACCGCCCTGGAGCGCGCCAACACCAAGATCGTGAAGGAGTTCGTCGACTACCCCGGCATCCTCAGCTACAGCTCCTGGGAGCTCGCCGGCCGCCAGTGGGCCAACCTGGTGCTCGCCGAGGACGACCTCGTCGCCGAGCGCTGGCGCGAGAGCGAGGCCCATCGCCGCGCCGTCGCCGAGCTGTCGCCCCGCCACTACCGCAACGTGGTCATCCACCACGGCCGGCTCCCAGGGGGCCTCGGAGGCGGCCGCTGGATCGTCATTGACCGCACCCGCTACATCGACTTCGAAGGCGACGAGACCTGGCGGGCGGTCCGCGAGCTGCGGCCCTCCGTAGCCTGACACCGCACACCGTTCGGGGCTAGGGTCAGCGGAAGTCCTACCCGACCCATGAGGAGGCGGGAGCAATGAGCAGGCGAGAAATGCGCCGCGTCGACGCGATCAGGCGCCAATCATCAGAGATCCAGAACCACGTCATCGACCACTACGTCGCCGGGAAGATGAGCCGGCGGGAGTTCCTCCGCAAGGGCTCGATCGTGGGCCTGTCGCTGCCCTTCATGGGCATCATCGCGGCGGCGTGCGGCGACTCGGGCACCACCACCACCGTGCCGGGCACGACGGGCACCGGGGCGGTCACCACGGTCGCCGGCACCGCAGTGGCCACCACCAGCGCCGGCCCCGTGACGGTGCGGGTCGGGATGAACAACCCGGCCGGCGTGCTCGACCCGGTGCTGATCAACGACCTGGGCCGCATCCAGATCTTCAGCCAGACGGCCGAGTACCTGACGTTCTCGGCCGACGACGGGCTGCGCCCCGCCCTCGCCGAGAGCTGGGAGCCCAACGCAGACGGCACGGTGTGGACCTTCACGCTGCGCGAGGGGCTCGTGTACCACGACGGCACTCCGGTCACCGCCGAGGACGTCGTGGCCACGATGGACGGCATCGCCGGCGGAAACGCCTCGTCGGCGTTCGACGGCGTGTGGACACCGGGCAACGCTCGTGCCGTCGACAACCGCACTGTGGAGTTCACGCTCGACGCCCCGATCGGGTCGTTCCCGTTCATCGTCAGCTCGGACAACTACAACGCGGGCATCCTGCCGAAGTCGTTCTGGGACGCCTACGCCGAGGGCAGCTACGAGCAGAACGCGGTTGGCACCGGCCCGTGGATCACCGAGAGCTTCGAGAACGGCGTGTCGGCGGTGTTGCGCAAGAACGAGGACTACTGGGGCGACAACTCGGCACAGCCCGATCGCCTGGAGGTGACGTTCTTCGCCGACGAGCCGGCAATGATCACGGCGTTCCAGGAGGGCCGGATCGACGTGCTGCCGTCGTTCTCCGTGGCCAACGGCGGGGCGCTCCTCGACAACCCGGAGGTCAGCGTCCAGACCCAGCCGACTGCGGAGCACCGCCAGATCCACATGCGCACCGACCGCGAGCCGTTCACCGACGCCCGGGTGCGGCAAGCGGTGGCCCTGTCGATGAACCGGGCCGCCATCATCGAGGGCCTGTGGGAGGGCTTCGCCGACCTCGGCAACGACGCCCCCATCGCCCCGGTGCACGTGGCGTACGACCCGAGCGTGGCGCAGCGTGAGGAGGACCTCCAGCAGGCCAACGAGCTCATCGACGCCGCCGGGGCACGGGACGCCGACATCACCCTCAACGTCCTCGAGTTCGAGGAGGTGCCGCTGCTGGCGCAGCTCGTGCAGGCCGCCGCCGCCCAGATCGGCATCACCGTCAACATCCAGGTGGACGACGCCGGCACCTACTACAGCAACTTCTGGCTCGACTCCACGTTCGGGATCACGAACTACGGCCACCGGGGCGTGCCGAACGTGTACCTGAGCGCGGCGCTCAAGTCCGACGGGCCGTGGAACGCGGCGGCGTACAACGACCCCGACTACGACGCGCTGGTGAACACGTTCCTGGCCGAGTTCGACCTGGACCGCCAGAAAGAGCTGGGAGGCCAGATCACCCAGAAGCTGCTCGAGGACTCGCCGATGGGGATCCCGTACTTCAAGTCGAACCTGGCCGCGGTCCGCGCCGGGACCGAAGGGCTGGAGACCACCGGCATGGGGCACATCCTGTTGCAGGACCTTCAGCTCGGGTAGCAGCAGCCATTTGCGGGGCGCCTCCCGGCGGCGGGGGGCGCCCCGCTGCTAGACAGGGGGGCACATGCTGCGTTTCACCCTGCGGCGAATCGGGCTGGCGCTGATCAGCCTCTGGCTGCTGACGATACTCGTCTTCATCGGCACCCAGCTCCTGCCCGGCGACGTGGGACGCCGCATCCTCGGGCCCTTCGCCACCGAGGAGGCCGTGGCCGAGCTCAACGCCCGGCTCGGCACCGACCGCGGGCTCGTCGTGCAGTACGCCGACTACTTCACCGACCTCCTCCAGGGCGACATGGGCACCTCGGTGGCGTTCGCACGGCCGGTGCGGGACATGGTGTGGAACGCCCTCAAGAACTCGGCGAAGCTGGCGGCGGTGGCGTTCGTGCTGGTGGTGCCGCTGTCGGTCTTCGGCGGGATCGTGGCCGGGCTCAAACGCGGAACCTACGTCGACCGCACGATCACGATCACCGGCCTCTCGATGACGGTCATCCCGGAGTTCGTGTCGGGCATCGTGCTGATCCTGATCTTCGCGGTGAACCTCAACTGGCTGCCGGGCGGCGCCGCCGCGCCCGAAGGGGCCAGCTTCCTGACGCAGCTCCGCCACCTGATCCTGCCGGCGCTGCCGCTGGTGCTGGTGCTGTTCGGCTACATCGCCCGCATCACCCGCTCGAGCGTGATCGAGGCACTCGACGCCGACTACACCCGCACCGCGTTCCTCAAGGGCTTGCCGCGACGCACCGTGATCCGCAAGCACGTGCTGCGCAATGCGCTGCTGCCGACCATCGCGGTGGTGGCCACCCAGGTGGGCTACCTCATCGGGGGCCTGGTGGTGGTCGAGGTGCTGTTCACCTACCAGGGCATCGGCCGGCTGATCTTCGTCGCCGCGCAGCAGGCCGACTTCCCGCTGCTGGCGGGCGGGGTGCTGGTGGTGGGCGTCGCCTTCCAGGTGGCGTCGCTGCTCGCCGACGTCCTCTACGGGCTCCTGAACCCGCGGGTGCGACTGGCGGACGCGCGATGACCACGCGCGTGTCGTCGTTCGAGCGGTGGAAGGTGCTGCGGCGCTCGGCGACCTTCTGGGTGGGCCTTTCGGTGACGCTGATGTGGGTGGTGTTCGCCGTCTTCGGCGACTTCGTCACCCCGCACGACCCGGCCGGCACCGCCACGAGCGTCCTCAACCGCCTCGAGCCGCCCTCCTCCGAGCACTGGTTCGGCACCGACTCGCTGGGCCGGGACGTGCTGAGCCGGCTGCTGGTCGGGTCGCGCCAGGTGCTGATCATCGCTCCCGCCGCCACGCTCCTCGGGACGGTGGTGGGGACCATCCTCGGGCTGGCCAGCGGGTACTTCGGGGGCATCGTCGACGAGGTCATGACCCGCATCCTCGACACGCTGCTGTCGCTGCCGGTGGTCGTGACCGCAGTGCTGGCGCTGGCGGCCCTCGGCCCCAACACGCTGGGGGTGATCCTCGTCATCGGCTTCGTCTTCGCCCCGATCATCGCCAAGACCGTGCGGGCCACGGTGCTGGCCGAGCGCGGCCTGGACTACGTGACCGCCGCCCAG
>JBFJZV010000202.1:0-5943 GCA_041621915.1 Acidimicrobiia bacterium
ACCTCGCCCTCGACCGTCCGCTCCCGCTCCGGCGCCAGCAGCGAGCCGATCGCCACGTCGGCGCCCGCCGCCGCGAACGCCAGTGCCATAGCCCGGCCCATCCCCGACGCCCCGCCCGTGACCAGCGCCACCCGCCCGCTCAGGTACCGATCACTCAATAGGGGCTCTCCACGTCGCCGAGCTCCACGTAGACGCTCTTGCGCTGGGTGTAGTGCTCGACAGCGGCGAGGCTGTTCTCGCGCCCGATGCCGCTCTGCTTGTAGCCGCCGAACGGCATCTCGATGGGCGTGACGTTGTAGTTGTTGATCCAGATCGTGCCCGCCTCCAGCGCGGCGACCACCCGGTGGGCCCGCTGCACATCGCGGGTGAACACCCCGGCCGCCAGGCCGTAGGGGGTGTCGTTAGCCCGGGCGACGACCTCGTTCTCGCCGTCGAAGGGCAGCACCGCCATCACTGGCCCGAAGATCTCCTCCCGGCAGATCACCATGTCGTCGGTGACGTCGGCGAACACCGTCGGCTCGAAGAAGTAGCCGCCGGCGAGGGCGGGATCGGCAGGCCGGCCGCCGCCGGCCACGAGGCGGGCGCCCGCCGCCTTGCCGGACTCGACGTAGCGGACGACCTTGGCCAGGTGCTCGACGGAGATGAGGGCGCCGACGTCGGTCGCCGGGTCGAGCGGATCGCCGATGCGCATCTTCTCCGTGCGGGCCCGCACCTTGTCGAGGAAATCCTCGTAGACGGGCCGCTGCACGTACACGCGGGTCCCGTTGGAGCAGATCTCTCCCTGCGTGTAGAAGTTGCCGAGCAGCGCGGCACCGACTGCGTTGTCGAGGTCGGCGTCGTCGAACACCAGCAGCGGCGACTTGCCGCCCAGCTCCAGCGTGACGTGCTTCAGGGTCCCGGCCGCGGCGGCCATCACGGCCTTCCCGGTGGCGACCTCGCCGGTGAGCGACACCTTGGCGATGTCCGGGTGGCGGGTGAGCAGCTCCCCGGTGCGGCCGTCGCCCTGCACCACGTTGAAGACCCCGTCCGGGACGCCGGCCTCCGTGTAGACCTCGGCGAGCTTGGCGGCGGAGAGCGGGGTCAGCTCGGCGGGCTTGTAGATCATCGCGTTGCCGGTGGCGAGCGCCGGCCCGCTCTTCCAGCAGGCGATCTGGAGAGGGTAGTTCCACGCCCCGATGCCGGCGCACACCCCCAGCGGCTCGCGGCGGGTGTAGGCGAAAGCGCCCGGCCCCAGGTCGAAGTGCTCGCCGTGGAGCGACGCCGCCAGCCCGGCGTAGTACTCGATGCAGTCGGCACCCGACAGCACGTCCACTGCGATCGCCTCTGCGATCGGCTTACCGGTGTCGAGCACCTCCAGCCGGGCCAGGTCTTCGTTGCGGTCCCGCAGCAGCCGCACAGCCTGGCCGAGGATGCGCCCTCGCTCGGCGCCCGTCAGCGCCCGCCATTGCTCGAACCCGGCGCGGGCCGACTCGACCGCCGCGTCGACCTCTGCAGGGCCGGCCTGCTGGACGCGGCAGAGCACCTCGCCCGTGGCGGGGTTGAGGCTGGCGAACGCCTCGCCAGACGCGGCGTCGACGTACCGCCCGCCGATATAGGAGCGCTGTTCGGCCAGCACGTGGACCTCCCACCGTCGACGATAGTTGCCGAGTAGCATCCACCCCGCCATGGCGACGCTGGCCTGCGGAGACCGCAGCCTCACCATCGACGGCGGCCCCGAATACCACTACGTGTGGCTGCGCGACAACTGCTGGTGCGGCGAATGCAGGGTCCCGCAGACCGCGGAGCGGCGCCTGTTCACGGCCGACATCCCGGTCGACGTCGCCCCGGCGGCCACCAGCATCGACGGCGCCGGGACGCTGCGGATCGAGTGGAACGACGGTCACGCCTCCGCCTACTCGCGCCGCTGGCTCGAGCGCCACGACTACTCCGACGGCGCTCGGGAGGCCCGCATGCACTCTCCCGTCCTGTGGGACGCCGGCCTCGAAGTGCCGCGGTTCGAGCACGGCGACGTGGTCGGCAGCAAGGAGGGCCAGCTCGCCTACCTCGACGCCCTGCGTGACTACGGCGTGGCGCTGGTGGCCGCCACGCCCGCTATCGCCGGCGAGGTCGAGCGCTTCGCCGCGGCGCTGGGTCACCTGCGGGAGGTCGCCTTCGAGCGGGTCCACAACGTGTACCACGACCCGGCCGGGTACAACGTTGCTCACACGCCCATCGAGCTGAAGCCGCACACCGACTTCCCCAGCTACGCCTGGCCGCCCAGCGTCCAGCTCCTGCACTTCCTGGTGAACGAGGCGGCCGGTGGCGAGAGCGTCGTGGTCGACGGATGGCGGGTCCTCGCCGACCTGCGGGCCGCCGACCCGGACGCGTTCGACGTGCTCACCCGGGTGCCGCTCGCCTTCCAGATGTTCTCTGCGGGCGAGGACACGTGGGCCGAGGCGCCGATGGTGGAGCTGGACGCCCGTGGCGCGGTGCGCACGTTCCGCTTCTCGAACCAGCTCGCGCAGCCGCTGGACGTTCCCGGGCACCTCGTGGAGCCGTTCTATGCGGCGTACCGCAAGCTGGGCCGCATGGTCGACGACGCCGCGTATCGGGTCGAGTTCCGCACCCACGGGGGCGACCTGCTCACCGTGCACGGCCACCGGGTGCTGCACGGCCGCAAAGCGTTCGACCCGGCCAGCGGCGCCCGCCACCTTCAGGACGGCTACATGGAGTGGGACGACCTCATGGCCCGCCGTAGGGTGCTGCTGGGTAGCCACGAGCCGATGCCCGCCACGCCGTGACCGACACCGTGTCCTTCACGCGCATGGACAACGGCACGGCCGAGGACTACGCCCTGCTCGCCAGGCTGGAGGCCGAGGAGGCGGAGGGCTTCGCCGACCGGGTGCTGGGCTGGCTGCGGCAGATGGATGAGGCGTCGGGGTACCGCATCACCCGCCTCGAGCACTCCCTGCAGGCAGCCACCCGCGCAGTGCGCGCCGGCGAGGACGAGGAGACGGTCGTGTGCGTGCTGCTGCACGACGTCGGCGACGTGCTCGCCCCCGCCAACCACAGCGCCGTCGCCGCCGAGGTGCTGCGCCCCTACGTGTCGGAGCGCAACTACTGGATCGTCCGCCACCACGGCGTGTTCCAGGGCTATTACTACTTCCACCACTACGGCCGGGACCGCCACGCCCGCGACCGCTACCGCGACCACCCGCTCTACCAGGCAACGATCGACTGGTGCGAGAACTACGACCAGGTGTCGTTCGACCCGGAGTACGACTGGGAGCCGCTCGAGTTCTTCGAGCCGATGGTCAGGAGGGTGCTCGCCGCGGAGCGAGCCACCGGCTCGGCCTGACCGTCTGCTACCTTCGGCGCAGCGCCAATTTGAACGTCAGCTTGCGGGCGCTCTAGAAGTTCGGCTAAAGCGACGCTCACGCCGCTCTTCCGCCGCTGGCCCCGTACCGGAAGGTGGTGCGCGATGACGACAGACCTGGCAGGCCTCCTGGCAGAACGCGGCGTGCTCGTGGCCGACGGCGGGATGGGCACCAGCCTGTTCGAGATGGGCCTCACCAGCGGTGACTCCCCCGAGCTGTGGAACGTCGAGCATCCCGACCGGGTAGCTGCGGTGCACGCCGGCTTCGTCGCCGCCGGCGCCGACATCCTGCTGAGCAACACGTTCGGCGGCACCGCCAGCCGGCTCGAGCTGCACGACCTCCAGCACCGGGTCGCCGAGCTGAACGCGGCCGGCGTGCGAGTGACCCGCGAGGTGGCCGACGCCGCCGGCCGGCCCGTCGTGGTCGCCGGGTCGATCGGCCCCACCGGCGCGCTATTCGAGCCGCTGGGCCCGCTGACGCATGACGACGGGGTGGCCCTGTTCGCGGCCCAGGCGGCGGCGCTCGCCGAGGGCGGCGCCGACGTCCTGTGGATCGAGACGCTGTCGGCCACCGAGGAGCTGGCGGCCGCGGTGGCCGGCGCCCGCACGACGGGCCTGCCGGTGGTCACGACGATGAGCTTCGACACCAACGGGCGCACGATGATGGGCGTGGCCCCGGCCGGCCTGGCGGATTGGTGGCGGGCCGCCGACACGGCCCCGGTGGCCATGGGCAGCAACTGCGGAGTCGGGCCGGCGGACAACGTGCTGGCCGGCGCCGAGATCCACGCCGCCGCCCCGGAAGTCGCCGTCGTCGTCAAGGGCAACTGCGGGGTGCCGGAGTTCGTCGACGGCAAGCTGTGGTACCCGGCCGCCACCGACGACATGACCGCCTACGCCGAGTTGGCCCTGGAGGCCGGCGCCCGCATCATCGGCGCCTGCTGCGGCTCGCTGCCCGCCCACATCGCCCAGATCCGGTCGGTGGTCGACCGCTATGAGTCGACGGGTGTGGCGGTGGACCGAGGCGCGGTCGAGTCGCGGCTCGGCACCGTGAGCCGGCCGGCCGAGCGTTCCCGGGAACGCCGCGGTCGGCGGCGGGCAGGGACCGTCGCCTGACGGGCCGATTCCCGCTCGGCGGCGCGGTGACGCTCGACCAGCTGAGCGGCGATCCGCATCCAGTGCTCGCCCGGCTGCGGGAGCGCGAGCCGGTCTCGTGGCTGCCGGCGATCGGTGGCTGGCTCATCACCGGGCGTGACGAGGCGATTGCCGCGATGCGGGACGACGCGGCGTTCACGGTCGACGACCCGCGGTTCTCCACGGCGAAGGTGATCGGCCCCAGCATGCTCTCGACCGACGGCGCCGAGCACATGCGCCACCGGGGCCCCTTCGCCGGCCCGTTCCAGGGCGGCGACGTGCGGCGGCGGTTCGGGGCGTGGATCGAAGCCCGGGCGCGCGAGCTGGTTGCCGCCTTGGCGCCGGACGGCGCGGCCGAGCTGCGCACCGCCGTCGCCGCCCCGCTGGCGATCGAGGCGGTCGCCGAGATCCTCGGCATGGACGACGGAGGGCCACTGCTCGACTGGTACGAGGCGATCGTGGCCTCCGTCGAGGCCGTCACCGTAGGGGGCGAGGTGCAGCCCGAAGGACGGGCCGCATTCGCGGCGCTGTCGGGGGTGGTGAACGAGGCCATTGCGACACCGGGCACGCTCCTCTCCGAGGTCGCCGCTGGCGGCGGCCTCGGACTCGGGGAGATCACCTCGAACGCCGCAGTGCTCCTGTTCGGCGGCATCGTGACGTCCGAGTCGACCAACGCCCAAGCGCTGGCCGACCTGTTGGGCCACCCCGAACAGCTCGAGCGGGTGCGCGCCGACGGATCGCTGGTGGCCAACGCGGTGGAGGAGACGATGCGGCTGGAACCGGCTGCCGCCGTCGTCGACCGCTACGCCACCCGCGATGTGGACCTGGGCGGCGCCCCGATCGCCGCGGGCGACCTGGTGCGCATCTCGCTGGCGGGCGCCAACCGCGACCCGGCGACGTTCGCAGACCCCGACCGCTACGACGTCACCCGCGCCAACGCCCGCCAGCACCTGGCGTTCGCCCGCGGCCCGCACGTGTGCCTGGGCATCCACCTGGCCCGGCTCGAGGCGCGGGCGCTGGTGGCGGCCTTTCTCGAAACCCTGCCCGATGCCCGGCTCGATCCGGCGCGCACCACCCCGCCGGCAGGGCTGGTGTTCCGCCGGCCAGAGCAGGTGTGGGCGACGTGGCCTAGCGGTCAGCGCACCTGACGGACCCGGCCACCGGTGGGCCAGCCCCGATCAGCGCGTGACGTCCCCCGACTCGAAGCCGTCGGTGAAGACGCCGGCCACCGGGATGAACCCCTGCCGCTCGGCACCGAACGGTATCTGCTCGTCGGCGACGCCTTGCGTGAGCGTGTCACGGAGGTAGAACGTGCGGTCGCCGGGCCGGAACACGGCGGGCGTGTCCTTGCCATCGACCACCCCCCAGTCGCCGGCCACGAAGCGGTCGCCGGGATCGCCGAAGAAGATCTCGTCGCTGGCGACGCCGGTGTCGAGCGAGTTCCGGTAGTAGAAGAA
>JBFJZV010000203.1:0-5887 GCA_041621915.1 Acidimicrobiia bacterium
GCCATCCGGGCTGCGCGTAGGCGCCGCGAACACCAGTGCGCCGGCTGCCGCCAGCGCGCTCAGCACCGCCACGACGAAGAGGGAACGCACGACCGGAAAGTGTATCGGTGGACCGCTAGCTACCGTGGGCGGTCAGGTGGCCAAGGACGCAACGTCGGTCGAGGTGGGCGGGGAGGAGGTGCGGATCTCCAGCCCCGGCAAGGTGATGTTCCCCGACCGGGGCTGGACCAAGCTCGACGTCGCCAACCACTACGCGATATGCGTGGAGGGGGCGCTGCGGGGGGTGCATGGCCGCCCGACCATGCTGAAGCGGTGGCCCGAGGGGGTCGCCGGCGATCCCTTCTATCACAAGCGCGCCAAGCCGAACGATCAGTTCGAGACGGTGGTGATCCGCTTCCCGTCGCAGCGGCCGGGGCGCATGCGGGTGCCCCGCTCACCCGGCGACGTGCTGCGGATGGTCCAGCTCAACTGCCTCGACCTCAACCCGTGGCCGGTGCGCGCCGAGGACATCGATCACCCCGACGAGCTGCGGCTCGACCTCGACCCGACCCCCGACTCGTCGTTCGACGAGGTGCGGGAGGTCGCCGGGGTGGTGCGAGACGTCCTCGCCGGGGCCGGGCTGACCGGGTACCCGAAGACCTCCGGCAACCGGGGCATCCATGTGTACTGCCGCATCGAGCCGCGCTGGGACTTCTTCAAGGCCCGCCGCTGCGCGTTGGCCGTGGCCCGGGAGGCGGAGCGCCGCCACCCCCGGGCGACCACGGCGTGGTGGAAAGAAGAGCGCTTCGGGGTGTTCGTCGACTTCAACCAGATGGCCCGCGACAAGACCATCGCCAGCGCCTACAGCGTTCGCCACACCGGGTACGTGTCCACACCGTTCCGGTGGGACGAGCTGGACGGCATCCGCACCAAAGACTTCGACCTGGCCTCGTTCGCCGACCGGTGGGCGGACGTCGGCGACCTGACCTCGTCCATGGACGACGACCCCGGCTCGCTGGAGAAGCTGTTGGAGATGGTCGCCGCCGACGAGGAGCGCGGGCTGGGCGACGCCCCGTGGCCGCCCCACTACCCGAAGCAGCCCGGCGAGCCGCCCCGCGTTCAGCCGTCCAAGCGGAAGATGCAGGGTTAGCCGAGCGGCTTGACGAGCTGGAGGTCGTCCGGCTCTCTCGCCCTCAGCTCGGGGTGCGGCACCCTCGCCGGTTCGCAGCCCATGCGCAGGTAGAACCGGACCGAGGGCCCGGCGCGTACCGACGAGACCAGCAGCCCCTCTGCACCGGCATCTCGGGCACGCTGCTCGCACGCCTTCCACAGCGCAGCGCCGACGCCGCGCCGGCGCCAGGGCCGGCTGACGTAGAGGAACGCAAGCCACGCCACGCTCGGCTCGAACTCCGGCACCACAATGGCGATCCCGGCGAGACCGGCGTCGCCCTCCACCGCCAACAACACCCCGGGCCCGTCGACCACGGGCTGCCACTCGCGCAGTACCGCGGCCAGCGAGTGGTAGCCGTCGCCGGCGCGGTCCCAGCCGGGATCGTCGATGGCGGCGGGCCGCACCACTAGCTCGCCGCCCGCCAACTCGAAGACCTCGCCGACGTGCTCGGAGCGGTCGATCTCGGCGACTCGGGCGAAGTCGGCCGACCGCAGCTCGACGACGTCCATCAGGCCCTGGTGGCGTCGCGACGGCCGCACGCGTTGCAGACATATGCGTCGTAGCGGCCGGCCGGCGTCCGCTGCTCGCCGCGGCCGCGCTCCCACAGCGGCTTCGGCGTGTACTCGAGATTGGTCGACCCGCAGGCCACGCAGCGCGGCGTGGGATCACGGACCCATGCCGCACCGCAGGTCCCGCACGTGAGCGTGATGGTGCCGTCTGGGCGCGCGTCGCCTGCCAGGTCAGACGACTCCCCGCACTCCGGGCAGGAGACCAGCGGCACGCGTCAAACCCGGCCGCCGCCTGCGGCGGCGGGCCCCTCGGCGAGGTCGGCCCACTCGGCGCCGCTGGCGCGGATGAGTTCGTCGAGCGCGATCGGGAAGACGGTGGTCGGGGTGCCGCCGGCGGCCCAGAGCTCGTCGTGGCGCCGGAGGTGATGGTCGGCCAGCACCCGCAACGCGCGAGCGTGGCCGAACGGCGGGGTGCCCCCGGCGGCGAAGCCGGTGGCGTCCCGCACCTCGTCGAGGGACGCCCGCTTCGCCTTCGCCCCGCGGCAAGCGGCGGCCAGCTTGGCCGTGTCGAGCCGCTTGTCCCCCGGCAGCAGGGCGATCACCGGCTCACCGTCGACGGTGAACACCAGCGACTTGGCGATGGCCGACACCGGGCAGCCGACCGCCGCCGCGGCGTCGGCGGACGTCTTGGTGCCGTCGGGGAACACCCGCGGCTCGATCTCCAGCCCGAGCTCGCGGGCGGCGGCGACGACGCGCTGGGTGGCGGAGGGCAGCATCGGGCGGACCCTACCCGCCGCCCCGGCTCAGCCGCTCAGTCGTTGCACTGGCAGATGAGCAGCCCCTCGAGCGTGGCGTAGAACTCGGCGGTCTCGCCGGACAGGTCGAAGCGGTAGCTCATCGCCCCGTTCACCCGACAGCCGGTGCACTCGCCGTCGACGATGGCCGCCCGCAGCCAGCCTTCGGCGTGGCCGGGCATGTGGCACTCGTCACATTCGGACACCGGGTCGTAGTGGGTGCCCGCGTTGAGGACCGCCATGATGCGGCCGACCAGAGCGGCGCCGTGGCCCTTCCAGTCGATGGTTCCGCTCAGGCCGCCGCGCATCGACAGGTCGGCGTCCTGGTAGGCGGACACCAGCTGGCCGGTCGCCTGGCCGCTGAGCATCTTGGCCGACATCTCGGAGTCGCACGGGCCGGATTCGATCTTCATCTCGAACTCACCCATGCGCTTCAGCGTCTTGCACTCGGGACACTTCTGGACGTCCTGGTCACGGACCATCGAGGTGCCCCTGATGACCTTGGACACGTCGTGCAGGCACACCTGGTCCCCGTACATCGCCTTCGGGTCGAACTTGTTGTAGCTGTCGACGATGTTCTGCCAAGGGACACGGCTCATGTCTTCCCCCTTCGGGTAGTGGTGGGCATCTCTCGCCTGGTCCCGACCCTAGGCGACCGGATCACGCCTGGCACCTGCAGATCAGCACGCCCTCGAGCGCGCCATCGCGTAGGTGCCGGTGAGCACGCACAGCTCCTGCTCCGGGTGCCCCTCCCCTCGTGCTCGCCCTCCTCCTGCCGAACCTACACGCCCCGCCCGGGCCGCGCCCCTAGGGTGCGGCCGTATGCCGGAGCGCTTGATCGTGATCGGGGCGGACGCCGCCGGGATGTCGGCCGCCAGCCAGGCCCGCCGCCGCCGGGACGCCGCCGACCTCGAGATCGTCGCGTTCGAGAAGTCCGGGTGGGTGAGCTACTCGGCCTGCGGGGAGCCGTACTTCGTAGCCGGCTACGTCGACGACCTCGACGACCTGGTGGCGCGCACCCCGGAGCAGTTCGCCAAGCGGGACATCGACGTCCGCACCCACCACGAGGTGGTCGCCATCGATACCGACGCCGGCAGCGTGACGGTGCGAAGCCCGGCCGGCGAGACCGTGGAGCCGTACGATCAGCTCATGTACGCCACCGGGGCGGCTCCGATCGTGCCACCGATCGACGGCATCGACCTCGACGGCATCTACCCGCTGCACACCCTGGACGACGCCGCAGCCATCGAGGCGCGGCTCGACGACGTGAAGGACGCGGTGGTGGTGGGCGGCGGCTACGTGGGGCTGGAGGTGGCGGAGGCGCTCCGGGAGCGGGGCATCACCCCGCCGGTGCTATCGCTGGGGCCGGGCGTGATGGAGCGCACGCTCGACGAGGACATGGGCGTGATCGTCGCCCGGCTCATGGGCGAGATGGGCTTCCCGATGTACGACGGGCACCCGGTCGCCGGCTTCGAGGGCGAGGACGGCAAGGTGACCGCCGTCCACACCACGACCGGCGAGACGCTGCCCGCCGACCTGGTGGTGCTGGGGATGGGCACCCGGCCGAGGGTGGCGCTGGCGGAGGCAGCCGGTATCCCGCTCGGCGACACCGGGGCGGTGGCGGTCGACGACCGCCAGGCCACCGGCGTCGCCGGGGTGTGGGCGGCGGGCGACTGCGCCGAGGCGACCCACCGGCTGACGGGGCGCCCGGTCAACTACCACCTCGGCACGATCGCCAACAAGCAGGGCCGGGTGGCCGGCATCAACCTGGGTGGCGGCGAGGCGACGTTCCCCGGGGTGCTCGGCACCGCGATCACCAAGGTGATGGACCTGGAGATCGCCCGCACCGGGCTGACCATGGAGGAAGCCGCGGAGGCCGGCTTCGACGCCGTCTCGGCAATGACCCGCAGCACCACGATCTCCGGCTACATGCCGGGCTCAGCCCGCATCCGCATCAAGACTGTGGCGGAGCGGGGCACCGGCCGGCTGCTGGGCGCCCAGATCGTCGGCGGCCCGGGCAGCGGCAAGCGGATCGACGTGTTCGCCACCGCGCTGTGGACGGGGATGGGCATGGACGAGCTGGAGTACGCCGACCTCAGCTACGCCCCGCCCTTCTCGTCGACGTGGGACCCGGTCCAGATCGCCGCCCGCAACATGCGGCGGGCAGCCACCGCGTAGACATCAGAACGCGGTACGGGGTTGGCGCCAGGCCGGCGCCGGGCGCGCGCCACGACGCCTTGGTCGGCGGCTATGAGAAGAGCTTGGGGCCTAGCTTGGTGAACTCGTCCTGGACGGAGAACGGGACGATGTAGCCGTCCTGGTCGCGGATCGCTGCGACGTTGTCGGCCACGTCCTCCACGGTGAGCGGGCCTTCCTTCTCCGGGTGCTTGAAGTAGCCGTCGGTGAGACCGACGAAGAAGCGGCTCACCGACCCGCCACCCACCGACCAGACCTCGCCGGTGAAGTCGCACTGCTCGGAGCACAGGTAGGCGACCGCAGGCGCCACCAACTCGGGCTGGAAGTGGTCCGCCATCGGCCCGAGCAGATCTTCCGTCATGCGGGTCTTGGCGATGGGGGCGAGAGCGTTGACCTTGATGTCGTACTTGGCGCCCTCCAGCTTCAGCACGTTCATGAACCCGACGAGGCCCATCTTGGCGGCGCCGTAGTTCGTCTGGCCGAAGTTGCCCAGGATGCCGGCGTTCGAGGCGGTGACGACGATGCGCCCGTAGTTCTGCTCCTTCATGCGCAGGAACGCGGGCCGGGTCACGTAGAACGCGCCCTTGAGGTGGACGTCGACCACGGCGTCGAGGTCGGGCCACTCGAGCTTCGAGAACGACTTGTCTCGCAGGATGCCGGCGTTGTTGATGACGATGTCGATGCGCCCGAACTCGTCGATGGCGCGCTGCACGATGGCCTCGCCGCCCTCGGGATCCGACACCGACGAGTAGTCGGCGACTGCCGCCCCGCCGGCGTCCTTGATGACCGCGACGACGTCGTCCGCCGGGCTGCGGCTGGCCTCGGTGCCGTCGGCGGCGCCGCCCAGGTCGTTCACCACCACCGCTGCACCGCGGCTGGCGAGGAGCTGAGCGTGGGCCTTGCCCAGCCCGCGGCCGGCGCCGGTGACGATGGCCACCCGGTCTGCGAAGTCGATCATCCGTCCTCCCGTTGGTGTCGGCGGCGGCACCATACCGCCACGCCCCGCAGCCCCGGCGGGCCGGTAGCTTGACGGCGGCGATGCCCCCTGAGCCCGACGAGCCCACGATCCGGCCGCTGCCGAGCGAAGCCGACGAGCAGCGACCCAGTCCAGGCCGGCACGCGTGGCTCACGATCGCCGCCGCCGCCGTGGCGCTCGTCGTCGGGCTGCTGATCGGCTTCGACATCGGATCGGACCCGGAGGTGCCAGACACTCTGGCCGGGACGCTGGCCTCCCAGCC
>JBFJZV010000204.1:0-5886 GCA_041621915.1 Acidimicrobiia bacterium
CCAGCGCGGCAGCGGCGGCATCCGCCTGCAGCAACCCGTGGCCGTACTCGTCGTCGGGCCCGGCGGGCCCGAGGTCGGCCGCAGTGCACTGCAGCGCCCCGCGTACGTCGGCAGCCGACGCGGTCGGCACCAGGCTGCGGAGCAGCGCGGCGGCGCCGGCCACGTGCGGAGCCGCGAACGACGTGCCGGCGCGCGCCCAATAGCCCCATGCGCCGCCCGAGAAGGACTCCTGGATGACGCCGTCGATGGTCCCGTCGGCGTTGCGGTCGACGCCGGCCTCCCCGCCGGGCGCCGCCAGGTCGGGGCCCGCATTCGAGTAGGCAGGCCGCAGGCGGCGCGTCTCCACCGCCCCCACGCCGAGGACGTCGGGGTGGTTGGCGGGGAAGTCGGGGTAGCCCTTGCCCTCGTTGCCCACCGACGCCACCAGCACGATCCCGTCGGCTGCCGCCCGGGCGATGGCCTCGTCGACGGCCGTCGAGCCGCACTCGGGCCACGCCGCCTCGCAGCTCCCGCCGAGCGAGAGGTTGATCACGTCGGCGCCGTGGGCGCGAGCCCAGTCGATGCCCACGGCGAGGTCGGCGAAGTCGCCCGACCCGAAGCGGTCGAGCACACGCACGGGCATCAGCTGCACGCCGGGCGCCATGCCCGCCACCCCGATGCCGTTGCCGGTGCATTGGGCGATCGTGCCGGCCACGTGGGTGCCGTGCCCGCTGGTGTCGTCGGCGCCCGCTTGCCGGGTGATCGCGTCGTAAGGGTCGACGAGGGTGTGGCACGCCAGGTCCTCACCGCGGGTGATGCCCGTGTCGAGCACCGCCACCACCGCGCCACCGCCGTCACCGCGAACGCGGGCCGCCGCGGCCTGCACGTCGTCGAGGTGCCACTGGTACCCGGCCAGCGGGTCGGGATCGCCCGTGGACGCCGTTGTCACCGGAACGGCCCGTTGCGGCGCAGCCCGCACCTCGAGGTTGGGCTCGACTGCTTCGACCTCGGGGCGGGCCGCCCACGCGGCGAGTGCCTCGTCGATGGTCTCGCCCGGGGCCGAGGCCACCTCGATCCAGCGTTCGGCGACGGGCGCGCCGCTGCCCTGGAGGTACCCGACCCACGGCCGCAGCTTCACGAGGATCGTCTCCGGCTCCGCGGCGCCGGCCGGCGCCGCGAGCACGACGGCCAGGGCGGCGCCCGCCAGCAGCGCGCCGATTCCCCCGGTGATCGCCCGCTGGATGCGCATCGCCTGCATGTTGGCCTTCGCTGGACCCTACTCGACCCACCGCATCCTAAGTCAACACGCTGTGTGGTCAAGTGGTTACTGAAAGTTGCTGCTGCAACGAGTGGTATGTTTCCGATCCTATGCGCAGGCCCCACGTGATCGCACTGGTCCTCGCCGGCGGCGAAGGCAAGCGGCTGTCTCCGCTCACGAGGGACCGCGCCAAGCCGGCGGTGCCGTTCGGCGGGGTGTACCGGCTGATCGACTTCGTGCTGTCGAACCTCGTCAACGGCGGCTACCGGCGGATCGCGGTCCTCACCCAGTACAAGAGCCACAGCCTCGACCGGCACCTGGCGCTCACGTGGAGGATGTCGCCGCTGCTCGGCAACTACGTCACCCCGGTGCCGGCGCAGATGCGGCGCGGCAAGCGCTGGTTCCTGGGCTCGGCCGACGCGATCTTCCAGAACATGAACATCCTCAGCGACGAGGAGCCCGACTACGTCATCGTGTTCGGAGCCGACCACATCTACCGGATGGACCCCAGCCAGATGGTCGAGGAGCACATCGACTCCGGCGCCGGCGTCACCGTGGCCGGGATCCGCGCCCCGATCGAGCAGGCGTCGGCGTTCGGGGTCATCGAGCCCGACGCCGACGGCCGCATCGAGGCCTTCCGTGAGAAGCCGTCCGACCCGAAGCCGCTCCCGGACGATCCCGACCACGTGTTCGCCTCGATGGGCAACTACGTCTTCACGGGATCGGTGCTCCGGGAGATCGTCGCGCTCGACGCCCAGGACGAATCGTCGGACCACGACATGGGCGGCGACATCATCCCGGCGCTCGTCGATCGGGGCGAGGCCCGGGTCTACGACTTCGCCAGGAACGTCGTGCCGGGCCAGCACGAGCGGGAGCGGGGCTACTGGCGGGACGTGGGCACGCTCGATTCGTACTACAGCGCCAACATGGACCTCATCGCGGTGGACCCGGTGTTCGACCTCTACAACTCCGCCTGGCCTATCTACACCCATCAGCCGCCGCTGCCGCCCGCCAAGTTCGTGTTCGACTGGGCCGATCGCAAGGGGCAGGCGTTCGACTCGATGGTCGCCGCCGGGGCCATCGTGTCGGGCGGCACCGTGCGCCGGTCCGTGATCTCGCCCGGAGTGCACGTCCACTCGTACTCGCTCGTGGAGGACTCGGTGCTGTGCGACGGGGTCGACATCGGGCGGGGCGCGGTGGTGCGGCGGGCGATCATCGACAAGGGTGTCGAGGTGCCCCAGGACGCGCGCATCGGCGTGGACCTCGACGTCGACCGGGAGCGGTTCGAGGTCACCGAGTCGGGCATCGTGGTCATCGGCAAGCGCGACAAGGTGTAGGAGGCTCCGCCGCCCTGTTGGGCGGGCTCGCCGGTACGATCCACCGGTGATCCCCCGGCGCCTGCGTGTGTTGCTCCCCGCCGCCGTGCTGGTGCTCGCCGTCGCGGCCTGCACCGGCGATTCTGGCGACACGACCGTCGCGACCGCGCCGGCTTCGACCACCGCGGCCACGACCACCACGCCGCCCGAGACGACCTCGACACTCGCGCCGCCGGATACCTCCGCCGCCACGACCCTCCCAGCCCGGGTGGGCGAGAGCGTCGACCCGGCGGTGGCGTCCGCCGTCGAGGCCGAGATCGCAGGGCTCGTCGCTGCCACGGAGGAGCTCCGCGGCCTGCCGTTCCTCGAGCCCCCCGACCTGGCGGTGGTGTCCCTCGCCGAGCTCGTCGCACTCGTCAGGGAAGACGTGGCCGAGGAGTTGGCCGACTCCGGCCCGGACGAGCGGCTGTTCCGGCTGCTGGGCTTGATCGAGCCGGACACCGACCTGCTCGCGCTGATCGAGGAGCTGCTGGCGGAGCAGGTGCTCGGCTTCTACGACGGCGAGACGGGCGAGCTGGTGGTCCGCGGCGACCAGTCGCTGTCGCCGCTGACGCGCCTGATCGTCGTGCACGAGCTGATCCACGCCCTCACCGACCAGCACTTCGGCTTCTTCGATCGCCTCGAGGCGCTGATCGACGAGGAGCGGTTCGACGAGGCCAGCGCGTTGCAGGCGCTGATCGAGGGCGACGCAACCTACTTCCAGCTCGTGTTCCTGCAGGAGTCGCTCAGCCTCGACGAGCTGGTGAGCCTGCAGCAGGAGGTGACCAACCAGGACTTCTCCGTGCTCGAGTCGAGCCCCCAATTCCTGCAGGACGACTTCGCGTTCCCGTACGACGAGGGCTTCCGCTTCGTCACCGCGCTCATCGACGACGGGGGGATAGCAGCCGTCGACGACGCCTACGAGGCACCGCCACAGACCACCGAGCAGATCCTCCACCCCGAGGCCTACCTGGCTGGCGAGCCTCCGCTCGACGTCGCGTTGCCGCCCACACCACTGGACGGCTACGAGGTCTACGAGGAGTCCGTGTTGGGGGAGTGGGGCTTGAGCCTGTTCTTCGTCGGCGGCGACGACCCGGGTCTGGTCACCCAGGTCGGGACCGGCTGGGGCGGCGACCGGTACCGGGTCCTCGACAACGGCACCGACGTGGCGCTGGTCCTGCGCTACCGGGGGGAGACCGACCAGGACGCGGTCGAGGTCACGCAGGCCTGGCTGCGGCTCTTTGGCGAGCGGTTCGGCGAGGGCGTCGCCGACGGGGAGGGGGAGCTGTTCCAGTCCGACGCCGGGTACGCCTTCGTCGACCGGACGGGGGACGTGCTCACGATGATCGCAGCCTCCGACCCGGTGGCAGGAGCGGCGTTGCGGGAAGCGGTCGCCGCCGGGTAGCCCTTTTCCAGCGAAGCGACCACCCTCGGTGCCATACTGGTCCACTGAGAGTCAACCGTTTGGAGGGGATGTGGACTTCAGCAAGCTCACCCGTGGGCAGCAGATCGCGCTGGTCGCCGGGGCCGTACTGATCATCGACCTGTTCCTGCCGTGGTACGACGTGCTCGGGTTCAGCGTCAACGCCTTCGATGCCGGGTTCTTCGCCTGGTTCGGGTCGCTGCTCGCGATCGCCGCGGCGGTGCTGCTGGCGGTCAAGGTCTTCGCCGGAAACGCCGTCAACCTCGGCAACCTGCAGACCGAGCAGATCGCTCTGGTGCTGGCCGGGCTGGGATCCCTGTTCATCCTGCTGCGGTGGCTGACCGAGACGAACTTCGTGAGCTTCGGGCTGTTCCTCGGTCTGCTCGCCGCCGTCGCAGTGACCTACGGGTCCTTCATGGCCATGCGCGAGGCGGGCCTCGAACTGCCCGACATGGACGACTTCAAGTCGGTGGCAGGCGGCGACGACCAGAGCGACTCGTAGGCGGTCCGGGGCGCGCAACAGCGCCCCGGAGACGGCAGGACGAGCGGAGCGGGGGTCGGCTAGCGGCGGCCGGCGTTGGGACGGCGGCCGTGATTGGCCTTCGAGCGGCGGGCGCGCAGTTTGCGCTTCTTCTTCTTCGCCATGGCGGCGACCCTACCAGCGGCGGCGGTGAACCGTAAGCTGGCGCGGCCCCATGCCCGGCATATTGTTCCTCTGCGCCACGCCCATCGGCAACCTCGACGATGCGTCGCCGCGGCTGGCCTCCACCCTCGACGGCTGCGACGTGGTGTTCTGCGAGGACACCCGGCGCACCGCGCAGCTCCTGCGGCGGCTGGGCGTGAGCGCGCCGCTGCGGTCGTACTTCGCGGGCAACGAAGCCGATCGCGCCGTCGAGCTCAGCGCCCGGATCGCAGCCGGCGACACCGTCGGGCTGGTCACCGACGCGGGCATGCCGGGTGTCAGCGACCCCGGCTACAGCGCAGTACGCGCCGCCCTCGACGCCGGCGGTCGCGTGAGCGTCGTGCCCGGCCCCAGCGCCGTCACCGCTGCGCTGGCCGCCTCGGACATTCCCGCCGAGCGGTTCGTGTTCGAGGGGTTCCTGCCGCGCCGCGGGCGGGAGCGACGCGACCGGCTGGAGGCGCTCGCCGCCGAGGAGCGCGCCGTCGTCGTCTTCTCCGCGAAGACGCGGCTCGCCACCGACCTGACCGACCTGGCCGAGGCGCTCGGCGGCGATCGGCAGGTGGCGGTGGGGCGCGAGCTCACCAAGCTGCACGAGGAGGTCTGGCGAGGCGACCTGGCCACCGCGGCCGCCCATTGGGGCAACACCGTGCTGCGCGGCGAGTTCACACTGGTGATCGCGGGCGCCGAAGCCGCGCAGGGTGAGCTGGGCGAGGCGCTGGCACGGGTGGCCGAGCTGCGGGCAGAGGGGGCGTCGATGGCCGACGCGGTGCGCCAGGCCGCCGAAGAGACCCGCATACGAAGGCGCCGCCTCTACGAGGCGGCGCTCCGTGCGGGAATGTAGCCCCGGGCCCGTGCGGCCCGGTGCCGCCTTGCGCGTTAGATCGCTTTGGAGATCGCTGCGCTGCAGTCCCCGCAGACGCCCTTGCCGCGGAACGGGTTGACGTCTTTCGTCGACCCGCAGAACGTGCAGTTCGCGTCGAGCTTCCGCAAGATGATGCGCTCCTGCTCCGAATCCACCGAGATGGCGAGCTGATCGCCCTCATGGATATGGAACAGCTTGCGGGTCTCTGCGGGCACGACGATCCGACCGAGGTCGTCGATCTTTCGGACCATGCCGGTATCCATTCACACCTCCCAGGTGAGTGAGTGGATGGTGGCCCTCGTCCCCCAGGCCGCCTTCCTGCCTGAC
>JBFJZV010000205.1:0-5849 GCA_041621915.1 Acidimicrobiia bacterium
CATCGCCGACGCCCAGATCGTGCCGCCGACGTCGCAGAACCAGGCCGTGATCGAGGACGACCTGCGCCGGTTCGTGCTGGCCAACCTCGAGCTGCCCGACGACCAGCTCACGTGGACACTGGAGCAGGCGATCCGCAACTACGACCCGTGCATCTCGTGCTCGTGCCACTTCTTGAACCTCGAGATCGACCGTGGCTGAGCGGGTCGTCGTGGGCGTCGGCAACCCGATGCGGGGCGATGACGCCGCCGGCCTCGCCGTGATCGACGCCCTCGAGGCCGCTGGGTGCCGCCGGCGGCTGGTGCGATCCGACGGCAACCCCACGCAGCTGCTCGGCCTGGGTGCGGCCGACACGGTGGTGGTGGACGCGGTCGACGGCGGCGCACCGGGCACGGTCCACCACTGGGACGCCAGAGCGCAGCCGCTGCCGGCAGGGCGCTTGCGGTCGACGCACGCGATCGGCCTGGCCGCCGCCGTCGAGCTGGCCCGCGCACTCGGCACGCTGCCCGAGCGGCTCACGGTGATCGGGATCAGCGGCCGCGACTTCTCCCTCGGGGCCTCGATGTCCGCACCCGTGCGACGGGCCGTCACCGCAGTTGCGGCGGAGCTGGCCGATGCATGAGGCCGCGTTGATCCGCAGGATCGTGGCCCGGGCCGAGGCGGAGGCCGGCGACGCGCGAGTGGTGGCGCTGCACCTGAGCATCGGCGCGTTCGCCCAGGAGTCGCCCCGCCATCTCCGGGACCACTTCGCCGTTGCAACGGCCGGCACGCCGCTCGAAGGCGCCCAGCTGGTGGTGGACCGCAGCGACGAGCCGTCGCTCGACGTGCGCCTGACCGCCATCGACGTGGAGGACCGCTGATGTGCCTCGGCCTGCCCGGACGGCTCGTCGAGCGGGACGGCGACATCGGCTTCCTCGACGTGCGGGGCCGCCGCATCGCCGTCAACCTGGCCTTCACGCCGGAGGCGGCGGTCGGAGCGTGGCTGGTCGCTCATGCCGGCATGGCCGTCCGGGTGGTCCCGGATGCGGAGGCGTCGGCCGTCTGGGAGCTCGTCGAAGAGGTCGGTTGGGACGCGGCGCAGCGAGCCCCGCAGGGCCCGCGCGCCTCCCCACCCTCCCCCGAGGGTGCCCCCCGTCAGACCCCTACCAGCGCCTCCCGGAAGCCGGTGGCGTCGCCGCCGACCTTCGGCACGTCGAAGTCGAGCGCCGAGTTGTCGCTGAACCGAACCAACATCGCGTAGACCGTCTTCTTCTTCTCGACCTCGACGCCGGAGATCTGGTCGCGGCGCAGCTCGGCCTGCAGCTCCTTCGGCTTCCCCTTGAGCTGGCTGTGGCTCCACACCAGCACCCGCTGCGGCGTGACACCCAGCCAGAGCGGCACGTTGGCCGGCAGCGTCGCCGCGATGCCCGTCTCGTTGGCGCCGTTCAGCGCCTCGACCCGCTTCTTGGCGCCCTTGCCGGCAACCAGGTCACTGGCGATCCCGCCGACGCCCCGACCGATCTGGCGGCCCATCTCCCCGGCCGGCTGCACCAGCGTTGCTGCGATGATCTCCTCGCCCGGGTGGAGGTCGCCGGAGACGGCCTTGCGGACCTTCTTGACAGGGTTCAGCACTGGTCTTCCTCCCAATCCTGGCGGGCAATTCCCGCGCATCCGGGGTGAGTAGCGACGCGGCGTCGCCACGGGTTCCTGAACATTCCGTGAACGGATTCGGCATGCTACGCGGCCGAGAACGCTCCTAGCTGAAGCGCAGCGGCAGGTCGATGGATCGGTAGAAGCCGGGCGGGGCCTGGTTGTAGCGCCCGATGGCGTTGACCACTTGTGCGGTCGTGCCGTCGTCGCCGTGGTATCCGCCGGGGATCTCCACCGTCACCTCCGGCAACCCGTGCACGTGGATCGAGTCGCGCGGGTCGTCTACCTCCCACGCCATGACGAGGTCGAAGTCGAGCACGCCACCCGCCGGGGTGTGCAGCACGGCCTTCTGGTGGAGGCCCGCCACCTTGCCGTCGTCGTCGAGGACCGGCTCGATGGTCTCGTTGACGTCGCCGGTCGGCCACAGCAGCGAGCGGGCCACCAGCTTGGCCGACGCCACCAGCCCGACGTGGCCGATACGGCGCGCGGCGACCGCCGCCCCGAACTGATCGGCCGTGAGCCCCCGCCCGGTCTTCGCCACGAGCGGTCCGCGTCGCTGGGACGTGTCGACCCGGCGCGCGGCGTCGATGCCGTAGACCGCCCGGGAACCGGCCGCAACCGCCACGACGAGGCGGTCCATCACGAACCCGGGATTCGCTCCCGCCGCGATCACCCGCCGTCCCTCGGTGACGGCGGCGGTGCGGACCGCCTCCTTGATGTGCTGGTCGGGGCGGGACAGCTCCTCGCACGTGGTGACGACGTGGTAGCCGAGACCGACCAGCCGCAGGATCACCGGGGCGGTGGTGTCGGCCCGCGACGAGAACGCGACGAGCGCCCAGTCGCCCTCATCTGCCTCGGGCAACTCGGCGGCTCGCTCGTGGCCCGATGCCCCGAAACGCTCGGCGGCGGCGCGCCGTGCCTCCTCGTCGGGGTCCGCCACTGCGCGCACCCCCTCCACGACGCCGTCGGCGAGGGCCGCCACGGCGGCGTTGACACCGATGGGCCCGGCTCCGACGAGGACGAGACGGCTCACGAGGCGCAGATGTTAGGACCGGGCCTGCTGCGCGTGCAGGATCAGCCCAGCACGATCAGCTTGCGAGTCGTGGCAGCGGCCATCCGGTCGGGGTCGACGTCGACGCCCAGCCCGGGGCGCTCTCCCAGCGTCAGCCGCCCATCGGCGAGCGGCATGCCGCCGGCCACGTCGTCGGCGAGGTATCGGCTGGTGGGGGAGAGGTCCGTCGGCAGCGAGTAGCCGGGCAGCGTCGCCGCGGCAGCAGCGTGGGCGCGCCCCACCCCCAGCTCGAGCATCCCCCCGATGCGGAACCGGTGGTCGGGCCCGTCGAGCTTGGCGGTCGCCACGACATCGGGCCACGGCAGGCGGCCGGGCTTGACGGTGACGCCGATCCCGGCGCCGGTGCCTGCCAGCGCCTCCTGCCAGCCTGGGATCGCGGCGCTCTCGTCGAGGACGAGCGGCGTCTGCATCTCGCGCGCCAGCAGCACGTGGCCGGCGACGTCGTCCGCCGGCAGCGGCTGCTCGAGGTAGTCGAGGTCGACGGCGTCGAGCGCACGGATCGTCTCCCCGTCGGCTCGGGAGTAGGCGGCATTGCCGTCGGCCGCCAGCGACAGCCCGGGAAACGCGTCCCGCACGGCTGCCAGCGGAGCGAGGTCGTGGCCCGGGCGGATCTTCAACTTCACGTGGCGGTAGCCGGCCGCCACCTCGCGCCCAACCCGATCCACGAGCGCGGCTGGATCGTCGTGCAGCCCTACGCTCGCCCCTGCCGTGATCCGCCCCGTCTCGCCGCCCATCGCCCGCCACAGTGGACGGCCGGCGAGCCGAGCGGCGAGGTCGGCGGCCGCCTGGCTGACCGCTGCGGCAGCGGTGAGCGTGAGCCTGGCCGGCGGCGCCGGGTCGGGGGGGTGGCCCAGCAGGCCCGGCACGGCGGCGGCGAGCGCCTCCCAGGCGGCGTCGACGTCGTCGGCCGAGTATCCCGGCACCGGGCCGCACTCGCCCCACCCGCCGGCGCCGCCCGCCACGAGCCGCACCAGGACGACCCGGCGCTCCGTGACGGTGATGTGGGCGCCCTTGAACGGGACGCGCAGCGGCACGGCCACCTCGTGCAGCTCGGCGCGCTCCACCGTTGCCGTCATCGGTCGTCCACGTACAGCGCTTGGGCGGACCGTCCGATGCGGCCGTGCCGGTCGAACAACGCGGTCTCGGCGAGGCCGATGCCGGCCGGGTCCAGGAAGGACGTCGAGTCGAGGCCGACCCACTCGCCGGCCGGCAGCCGGAAGAGGTACACGGTCAGGTCGGGGTTGACGTAGAGGTGGGTCTTGACCGGGAGGTGGGCGCTGACGCCGTTGCCGAAGTCGGCGGCCGCCGCCACCCGCTGCAGCGGCGAAGGCGTCTCACCGGCGACCACCGGGACCCGCAGGCGGATCCATGCCGTGCCCGGCCCCGGATCGGCGAAGTCGCCGGTGACGAAGCGGACGTCGACGCCCTCCCGGACGTAGCCGCCGGCCGGGACGCGACGCGGCGGGTGGGATGCGTCCGGCCCGTGCGGCGGGGGAGTGGAGGGGAGCTCCGGCAGGGTGACCTCGCCGACGCGAATCCGCAGCGCGGTGGCGCGGGCCACGGGCGTTCCGTCGTGGTGCAGCTCGGCGCTCACGAGCTGCACTCGCCGTCCGGGCCGCAGCATCTCGGTGGCGACGGTGAGCGGCGCCAGCGGCACGGGGCGCAGCAACTCCACGGTGAGCCGGGCGACCTGCATCGGGAGATCGGACGAGACCGACCCGGCGACGCCGGCGAGCAGGGCGGCGGGCGGCCCACCGTGCTGGGCGTCGTCCTGCCACGGGCCGCGCGTCAGCTCGGTGGGCAGGTAGGTGGTGCCGTCCTGGCGGGCGTAGAGCGCCTCCGTCACATGGCGGAGGCTATACCCCGCTGTCGCGGGCGGAGCCGATGCTGGGCACGACCCGGAAGCCATCGTCGAAACGATGCAGCATGCAGGTGGCGCTCCGGTTGCCCTGTTCCCAGCTTTCGTCTGTTGGGATGAGGTTCGTGAAGAACAGCTCGGATTCCTCGAACGGCACGCCGACGTACGGTTCGAACGCCTCCCAGCACTGTTGGTCGGCCCACGAGAACAAGGCGTCAGCGCCGGGGTAGTCCCCCGAGGCAGTGTTGTTTGGGAGCGCGTACACCTCGAAGTCGTGCGCCTCGGAGCAGTCGACGACGTCCACGCTCTCCACCAACTCGCCGTCGGCGCCGTTGACGCAGTCGCCCACCGTCAGCGCCGCGACGTCGGTGCTGTCGTCGAACAGCTCGGTGAGGTTGCTGAAGGCGAAGGCCCCGATGGCGACGAGCACGAGCACCGGCCGCAGCCGCCGGAACCAGCTCTTGTGCTCCGGCGGGGTTCGGGGGCTGCCGGACCTGCCTCGCGGCTTCCAGTCGGCGTGGCGGTCGTCGCCGGTGGCGGGGGCGGTGCTCGGTTCGTACGGCTCGCGGGCCGGCCGGGTACTGGCACTCCGGAAGGGGTCGCCGGCCTCGCGCTGAGGTGGCAGCGCAGGTGGGGCCTCCGGATCGGTCTCCCCGGGACGGGTCTTCGGGGCAGCGGGCGGTGTGGTCGTCTCCGGAGGTGTCAAGGGCGCGCCGGCGCCGGTGCTGGCGCGGAACTCGCGCAGCATGTCGTCGCTGCTCTTGTAGTCGGCCACGCTCGTCGTCCCCTCGCCGGTTCGGTGCCATGTTGGCATCGGCGGGGGCGCAACGCGGCTTGAGGCGCCGGGTAGTCTCCCCCACGAGCCGATCGAAGGGCAGGACGGTGGCCGACCTCAAAGCGGTGTTTCTCAACTGCACGCTGAAGAAGTCCCCGGAGGTGTCGAACACGCGAGCGCTGATCGACATGGTCATCGCGTGGTTCGACCAGATGGGCGTCGCGTCCGAGGTGATCCGGGTGGTCGACTACCAGATCCCGTTTGGGATCACGTCGGACGAGGGTGATGGCGACGAGTGGCCGCAGATCCTCGACAAGCTCAAGGCCGCCGACATCGTGGTCATCGGCACGCCGATCTGGTTCGGCGTGCGGGGCAGCGTCGCCCAGCTCGTGATCGAACGGCTCGATGGCACCTACAACGAGACCAACGACCAGGGCCAGTACCCGATGTACAACAAGGTCGGTGGTGTCGTGGTGACCGGCAACGAGGATGGCGCCCACGCGGCCGCCGAGACCAC
>JBFJZV010000206.1:0-5846 GCA_041621915.1 Acidimicrobiia bacterium
CAGCGAGCCGCGCAAGACGTCGGGACGGCGGGGGCTCACGGCTCGCCAGCCTACGGCGCACACCGCCGCGGGAACGGCCGCCTCCTAACCTGGCCCGGTGCAATCCGCCCCCTCCCGCCGGTTCTGGCCGCACGCGCCCGACCGCCGCGCCTTCATCCTGGCACTGGCGTCGGTGCTGCCGCTGCTGGTGTGGTGGCTGGGGTGGTTCCCGGGCTTCATCTCGTCCGACTCCGTCGACCAGCTCGGCCAGGCCCGCCGCTTCGAGTTCATCAACGTCCACCCGGCGTTCCACACCCTCGGCATCTGGCTGATCACGCGGCTGTGGGACAGCCCCGGCGCGGTGTCGCTGGTGCAGGTGCTGGCCACCACGGGGCTGCTGGCGCTCGCCGCCGGGCGGCTGGCGCGGCTCGGGGTTCCCGTGTGGCTCGCGGCCGGCGCCGCGTGGGTGGTGGCCCTCGTGCCGGCGGTGGGCACCACGACCATCGCGCTCTGGAAGGACGTGCCCTACTCGCTCGCGTTGCTGTGGGTCTTCACCGAGGTGCTGGCGCTTGCCGCCGACCCCGACGGCTACTGGGCGCGACGGTGGCCGCCGATCCGCATGGGGCTGGCGCTGGCGCTGGTGTGGATGTTCCGTCACAACGGGTTCCTCACCGTGGTGCCGTTCCTGGTCGTGCTGGCGGTGTGGATGCGGCGCCGGGTCGCCAAGGTCACCCCGGTGGTGGCGGTGATCGCCGTGGTCGTGGTGGGAGCCAACTTCGTTCTCTACCCGCTCCTCGGCGTCGACCGCACCGGCATCGAGCCGGCCGGCGTGTTCGTCTCCGACGTGGCCGCCTCGCTCCGGCACGAGCCGGGCAATTTCGACGACGAGGAGATCGCCTACCTGCGCACCATCGCACCACTGGAGTTCTGGCGCGACGCCTACGACTGCCACGACTCCACGCCGCTGGTGTTCGGCGAGGCGTTCACGGGTAGCGTCATCACCAGCGACCCGGCCCGCTTCCGCGACCTGGTGATCCGCACCTACCTCCGGGACCCCGACACGGTGCTCGGGCACCGGTGGTGCGCCGCCAACTACCTGCTCTGGCCGCCCCAGCCGGGCGACGCGTACTTCCACCGCCCGCCGTTCGAGATCGCCGCCAACGACCTCGGCATCGTCCGCGACCCGATCTCCGACCGAGCCTTCCAGCTCACCCTCGACGTCTTCCAGTGGGCCGAGCCCGACGGGCGGCTGTGGCTCACCTGGCGGCCGGCGCTGGCCGTGTGGCTGGCGATCCTCACCTACGCAGGGGTGGCATGGCGGCGGGAGCTGCGGGTGCTGCTGCTCGGCGCGGCGCTGCTCGCCCTCCAGATGGCCAACGTGGCCGCCACGACGCCCGCCCAGGAGTTCCGCTTCGCGTACGGCGTGTACCTGATAGCGCTGCTGTCGGCGCCGCTGCTGTGGCTGGTTGCCCGACCCGCCGACCTCCGCCCTGGCGGCGGCTCGACGGAGGTGCCGGGGCACCCGCTGCCCGAGGTCAACCCTCCCGCCGCCGTCGGGCGCGGATGATCCGCCAGGTGCGCGGTGAAGCCAGCGCCGCCACCACCTGCGGGGCCGCCACGTCGGAGAGCGCACCGCCGACCGCGCGCCGCGCGTCCTGCCACTGCCGCCCCCGCAGCGCGGCCCCGGCACGGCGCGCCCGGTCGGCCGCCCGCTCCAGCCGGTTGTAGGCCGGCAGGCCGGGCCCGCCGTGGCCGCGGATCATCTCTTCCATCTCCGCCCAGCGCGGCTCCCCGCCGGTGATCGTCTTGGTCCCGGCGTGCACGCGCACCCGGGCGATCGTGTCGTCGAGCATCGCCACCGGATAGGCGCTGCCCAGCCGGATCCACAGGTCGTAGTCCATGACGTAATGCAGCGACGCGTCCAGGCCGCCCACGGCTTCGAAGGCGGCGCGCCGGAAGAACACGGTGGGCTGCACGATGTAGTTGCCCACCCGCAGCAGCCGGCGCAGGTCGAACGGCTCCACCGACACGAACTCCCCCAGCGGCTCCCCCGCCGCCGACACCCATTGCGCGCCGCCGTAGACCATGCCGAGGTCGGGGCGGGACCGCAGCGCCGCCGCCGCCGCTGCGATCGCCCCGGGGGCGTAGAGATCGTCGGCGTTGAGCCAGCCCACGATCTCGCCGCTGGTGGCGGCGATCGCCTTGTTGACCCCGTCGGACTGGCCGGCGTCGGGTCCCGAGTGCCAGCGCAGCCGCCCCTCGTACCGACGGAGCACGTCGATCGTGCGGTCGGTCGACCCGCCGTCGGCGACGAGGTATTCCACGTCGACACCCTGGTCGAGGACGCTGCGGATGGTGGCCTCGATGAACTCTCCCTGGTTCAGCGAGGGCGTCACGATGGAGATCTCCGGCACGGCGCCGCAGGGTAGGCGGCGCAGCGCGGCCGAGCCGCCAGCTTGAATGCGCCCAATGGTGAAAGTGAGCAGCCCCGACAAGGTCATGTTCCCGGAAGCCGGGCTCACCAAGGCCGACCTCGTCGGGCACTACCAGCGGGTGGCCGACCGGATGCTGCCGCACCTGGCAGGGCGGCCGCTGACCCTGCACCGGTTCCCGGCCGGCATCAACGCGAAGGGGTTCCTGCAGAAGAACGCCGCCGACTACTTCCCGGCGTCGATCGAACGGGTGGAGGTGCCGAAGCGGGAGGGCGGCGTCACCAGCTACCCGGTCGTCGGCGAGCCCGGCGACCTGGCCTACTTGGCCAACCAGAACACCGTCACGTTTCACGTGTGGACGAGTCGCCTGCCCGTCTTGGAGCAACCCGACCGGCTCATCTTCGATCTCGACCCTGCCGACGGCGACTGGGACGCAGCCCGCCGGGCCGCACCCGCGGTGCGCGCCTTCCTCGCCGGCATTGGGCTGCCCACCGCTCCGATGACCACCGGCTCGAACGGGTACCACCTGGTCAGCTCCATCGAGCCGGAGATCCACGTCGACGACCTTTCCGACTTCGCACGCACCGTGGCCGCGCTGGTCGCCCGCCGCCACCCCGACCTGCTCACCGACGAGTTCCGCATCGAGAAGCGGAAGGGCCGGGTGTACGTGGACTGGCTCCGCAACCGCTTCGGCCAGACCGGAGTCGCGGCGTGGTCTCTGCGGGCGAGGCCCGAGGCGCCGGTGGCCGTGCCGTTCCGGTGGGATGAGTTGGACGACACGCTGCCGCGCCGCTGGACGTTGGCCACCGTCGCGGAGCGCCTGGACGCGCCCGACACCATCGCGGAGCTGGCGCGGGTCGATGCCGCACCGGCGCTGGCGGCGGTCACGGCGCTGGCGGAGGAGGCGGGGCTCGAGCTGGAGCCTTTCGACAGGTTCCGGTCGTAACACGATCCGTCATCCGCCGTAACGGGATCGTTACACGGTGCGGGGAACCTGGCCGCAACGGCGAGCGTCTCCACTCTCGACAGGCGTTTCGCCGGGTACCGGGACGGGAATGTCTCCGGCCATGAGGAAGGGCACGAGGATGAGCCGCTACGAGGTCGGGGAGCGCATCGCCTCCGGCGGCAACGCGTCCGTGTGGACCGCCCACGACCGCCGGCTCGGCCGCCAGGTGGCAGTGAAGCGCTTGCACCCCCACCTCTGCGACGACGCGAAGGCCCGCGCCCGGTTCGCCCAGGAGGCGACCGCCGCGTCGCGGGTGCGCCACCCCAACGTCGTCACCGTGCTCGACGCCGGCGAGGACGCCTCCGGCCCCTACCTGGTGATGGAGCTGGTGCGGGGCGGCACGTTGCGCGACGTACTGGTGCGGGACGGCGCTTTGGGCGCCGAGCGGGCCGTCGAAATCGCCTCCCAGCTCGCCGGGGCCCTCGCCGCCGCCCACCGGGCCGGCGTCACCCATCGCGACATCAAGCCCGAGAACGTCATGCTGGACGAGGGCGGCCGGGTGGTGCTCACCGATTTCGGCATCGCCTCGTCCGGGCGGGAGGATGCCCGGGTCACGACCGAGGGTGCGGTGGTGGGGACCGTCGATTACCTGGCGCCCGAGCGGGCGATCGGCCAGCCGGGCGGCCCGGCCGCCGACGTGTACTCGCTGGGCCTGGTCGTCTACGAGATGCTCACCGGCCGCACCCCGTTCCGCGGCGGCAACCCGGTGGCGGTGGCGCTGGCCCACATGAGCGAGCCCCCGCCCCCGCCGAGCAACTACGCCGACGTGCCGCCGGCCCTCGAGGCGCTGGTGCTGAAGGCGCTCGCCAAAGAGCCGGGCCGCCGCTTCCCGTCGGCGATGGAGTTCCTCGCCGCGCTGGACGCCGCGACCGGCCCGGCGGCGGCTGCGACCGGCGAGCTGGCCATCGTCCGGCGCAGCTGGCGGCGGGCCCGCCGGTTCGCCCACCGCTTCACGCGAGAGCGGACCAGCCGTGCGGCCGCAGCTGCGTACGCGGTCGCAGGTTCGATGTCGACCTACCTGGCCCTGCTGCTCGTCGGCTGATCCGGGGCGGTCAGTCGAGGTCGTCGGGCTCGTCGGGCAGCCACTCGTCGGCCCGGTCGAGCAGGTACACGCTCACCTTGTGGCAGGCGTCGAGCGTGTCGCAGAGCTGCCGCTGCCCGAGGTACACCTGGGCGAGCGAGATCTCCACCCGCGCCACGATCGACAGGCGCCGCTCCGGCGCGTCGGTCACCGCGGCGAACGAGTCGATCGCCGAGATCTCGATGGGCAGGGTGGGACCGCCGATGCCGGCCAGCTCGGTGGCCAGCACCAGCAGATCCGGCGGGGCGCTCAGCGGCGGCACCTCCCACGTGAAGAACAGCGGGATGTGGAAGACGTCCTCGGGCTCTTCGGCGTCGTCGTCCAGGTCCATCACCCGGTCTTCGAACGCCAGCAGCACGCGGGGATCGACCTCCAGCGAGAGGTGGATGTCGAGCGGCCCGCCGCAGCCGTTCTCCGGGTGCAGGTCGACCTCCCAGTTCTGGCGGAGGGTGTAGGTCTCGACGAAGTGCCGCTCGTCGTGGACGTGGAACCCGTGCTCGGTGGCGTGGACCTTGAGGTCGGTCACGTACCCGGCGATGTCGATGGCAGCCATGCGCGGAGGGTACCGGGTATCGGCCTCCCCGTGGCCGGCCGTCCGCGGGGTGTGCGCCCCGTCGAGCGGTGGAGGTCGGGCGCCCGACGGGGCGACCTCCGGTCAGCCGCGCAGCGCGTCGATCAGCTCGTCCTTCGTCATGTCGGAGCAACCTTCGACGCCGACCTCCTGGGCCTTCTCGTACAGCTCTTCCCTGGTCCAGGACTCGTAGGGCTTCTTGGCGTGGCCGCCCTTTTCCTCCGCGTCGGGGTCGTTGGCGATGCGGGCCGCCTTCTCCTTGGAGTAGCCCTTCTCGCGCAGGGCCTCGTACTGCTCGTCGTCCTTGATGGATGGTCCATGGTCCTTGCCGGGCATGGTTCGCCTCCTGGGATCGGAGTCAGGTGTCAGGAGAGTCCTGCTCAGCCGCCCCGCTTCGTAAACCGCGTTGCCCATCACCCGCCTGGGTCCCAACCCCCCTACTGGCCGGCGAGACGGGCCACGACGTCCTCGGCGCCCTCGCTGCGGTCGTCGAAGAACGTGATGTACGTGATGCCGTGCCGGTCGCGAAGCCGCTGGACCTGATCGGTGATCTCGCCCAGCGTGCCGATGAGCGCGAACGGCATGTCGCCGGCGTGGTCGGGCCAGCCGCGCTCGACGAGCGCCGCGATCTCGGTGTCGCGGTCGTCCGTCACCTTGACCACCTGCACCAGGATGTTCAGCTCGAGCCGCTCGAACCGGTCGCCGGCGACGGCGCGAACGTGGGCGATGCGGTCGGCGAGCCCCTCGTGGCTGAAGTGGCTCGTGGACACCTGCTCG
>JBFJZV010000207.1:0-5845 GCA_041621915.1 Acidimicrobiia bacterium
CGAAGCCGACTACGCCGAGGTGGTGGGGCTGCTGCGCACGGGGGTGGCCGAGCGGCCGGTGGCGTTGCTCGACCCGCTGGCGGAGCGGATGCAGGCCCATGCGGCGTGCGAGCGGTTCGAGGAGGCCGCCTGGTGCCGCGACCGGGCGAAGGCGCTGGCGAGGGCGCTGCGGCGGCGGGGGGCGTGGCAGGCGCTGCAGGCCGCCGGTTGGATCCGGGCCGAGTCGTCCGACGGCGACGGCGCGGTCATCGACCACGGCCGGCTGGCGCTGGCGTGGCGGGGCTCGTCGCCGCCGCTGGCTGCACCGTCTGCTCTGGACGAGCCCGCCCCGCAGGTCCCGCCGACGGTGGCGCAGGCCGAGGAGGCCCATCTGGTGTGGAAGTGGCTACGCCGGCCCGACGTCGAGATCGTCGATCTCACCGGCGACCTGGCCTGGCCCGCGCCCGTCCCCACCGTCGAGGAGCTGGCAGGAGTGGGCGCCGGGTGATCCCGGAACCCCCGCGAGGACCCACGCGCCAGCGCGCCACTACGCTCGCCCGGTCATGCGCTTCACCGTCCGCCCCGGCAGCGACCCGTTCGCTCGCGCCGACGCCACGCTGCTGGCCGCCATGGGCCTGCCCGGCGGCGGCACCTTGCGGGTGGGCCGCACCCATGTGGTCGTCCACCCCGGTGACGTGCCGCGGCCCACCGCGCTGACCCTCGGGCCGCTGGCGATGGCCAACGCGGGGGTGAAGGACGGCGACACGGTCGAGGCGAAGCGGGTGATGATCCCCCAGGCCTACCGGGTGGTCCTCGCCGCCGACGAGCTGCCCGCCGACCCGCAGGCGCTGGCCCGCTCGCTGCAGGGCCGGGCGGTCACCCCGGGCGACACCGTCGAGTTCGACGCCGCCTACCGCGGCGACGGCAGCGACGAGCACCTGCGCCTCGAGGTCGAGGCAGTGGAACCCGGCCCGGCCGGGCTGGTGGGCAACGTCACCCTGGTGGTCGGCCGCCGCGAGCCCGCCACCGTGGCGCCCGCCCCAGCCGGCCGCGCGGCAACGGCCAAGCTGACCACCGCCGAAGCCCTCCTCGCCGGCCTCGACACCGAGTTGGAGACCCTCACCGGCTGGCTGGCCCTGCTGACCTCGCCGCGGGACCTGCCGAAGGCGTGGGGCCTCCCGGCCGTGGCCGGCGTGCTGCTGGAGGGACCGGCCGGGGTCGGCAAGTCGGAGCTCGTCGCCGCCGCGGCAGCCGGCGCGGGCGCGGCGGTCAAGGAGATCTCGCTGGAGCTGGTGTTCAAGCCGCAGCGGCTGATCGACGTGCTGGAGGCGGCGGTGAAGTCCACGCCGACCCCCGGCGTGCTGTTCGTTGACCGACTCGAGGCCGTCGCCGGCGAGGATGCGATGTTCCGCAGCCAGGTGGCGGCGATACTGCGCTGGTTCCTCGACGCCGTCGCCGAGCGGCCCCGGCTTGCCTGCGTGCTGGCGGTCTCGTCGCTCGGGGCGCTCGAGAAGTCCGTCACCCATTCCGCGCTGCTCCCCCGCCGCCTCTCCATCCCACCACCGGACGGCGAGCGGCGCCGGATGCTGTTCGAGGCGGCGCTGGCCCGGGTCCCGTCCGCCGACCTCGACTTCGAGCGGCTGGCGGCCCGGACCGCCGGCTTCTCCGGCGCCGACGTGCTCGCCGCGGTGGTGCACGCCTCGGCGCTCGTCGCCCACACCGGGGGCCAGGTCACCGAGGGGATCATGCTGCGGGCCATCGAGGAGACCGTCCCGTCGCTGGGCACCGTGCAGCTCGGCGAGGTGCCCAGCTACGGCTTCGACCGGGTGGCCAACCTCGACGACGTTAAGCAGCGCCTCACCGAGGCCGTCATCTGGCCGATGACCGACCCCGACCGCTTCTCGCGGCTCGGCATCGACCCGCCCCGGGGCCTGCTCCTCTACGGCCCGCCGGGCACCGGCAAGACGTACGTGATCCGGGCACTGGCCCACGAGTCCGGGGCGGCGTTCTTCGCGGTGAAGGGCGCCGAGCTGTTGGACAAGTTCGTCGGCGAGTCGGAGCGAGGCGTCCGGGAGGTCTTCGCCCGCGCCCGGGCCGCCGCGCCGGCGATCCTGTTCTTCGACGAGATCGACGCTCTCGCCCCGGTGCGGGGCCGCTCGACCACCTCGGTCACCGACTCGGTGGTGGCGGCGCTGCTCACTGAGATGGACGGCGTCGCGGAGCGGGGCGACGTCGTCATCATCGGCGCCACCAACCGCCGCGACCTCATCGACCCGGCCCTGCTCCGCGCCGGGAGGTTCGAGGTGCACATCGAGCTGGGGCTCCCGGGCGTCGAGGGCCGCCGCGCGCTGCTCGGCATCACCGACACGCCGTTCGCCGCCGATGTCGCCCTCGACGACCTCGCCGTGGCGACGGAGGGGCTGTCGTTCGCCGACCTCACCGGGGCGCTGCGGGAGGCCGCCCTCAATGCGCTGCGGCGGGACCCGTCGGCGATCGAGGTCACACGGGCCGACCTCGCCGCTGCGCTCGAACGCTATCGGGGCTGAGCGCATGGCGAAGGTGAGCATCGACTGGGCCGGCGAATGGCGATTCGACGGCTACGACTCGAAGGACATGCCGGTTGACGTCGACGGGCGCCAGCGGCTCGGCGTGAAGCCCTCCGACCTGCTGCCGCTGGCGCTGGCGGCTTGTTCCGGCACGGACCTGGTGATGCTGATGGACGAGGGCGACGGCACGACCTTGACCTCGCTGCGGATCGACGCAAGCTCCAGCCAGCAGCCGTCGCCGCCGTACACGTTCACCCGCATCCGGCTGCACTACGTGCTCTCGGGCGAGGGTCTCACCGACGAGCTCGTCGCCGAGGCCATCCGCAAGAGCGAGGACGAGATGTGCTCCGTGGCGGCCTCGATACGGCCGACGGTCGAGATCGAGTCGACGTTCGAGATCGCCTGAGTCAGGCGGGGCCAGGCTCGGTGGCCGCCGCCCCCTCCGGCCGGGCGAAGACCACCACGTTGTCCTCGTAGCGGCGGCCGTCGAAGGGACCGCCGCAGGTGATCAGCGCCAGGAAGGGATCACCATCGCGGGCGAATATGGCGTCCGTGGGCAGCAGCTCCTTGCCGTACTGGCGGCGGGCCACCACCTCCCAGCGCTGCCGGCTCCCGTCGTCCATCAGCACGACGACTGCGTCCCCAGCTTCGAGCTGGTGCAGGTCGTAGAACGCGCCGGCGACCCCGTTGAAGTCGACGTGGGCGGCCAGCACGGCCGAGCCCGGCTGTCCCGGGCTGGCCCCGAACCGGTACCAACCGACCTCGCCTGGGCTGCGGGGCACCTCCATCTCGCGGCGGCGAGCGTCGTAGCCGACGCTGCCGACCGGCGCGGCCAGGCCGAGCCCTGCGATCTCGAGACGGACGGGCTCCGCCCGGATCGCCGCCGACAGCTCGCCGATGCGGCCGGAGCGCACCGGCACGGCGGCCGCCGGCGCCGGGACCGCAGGCGGGGCGGCGAGCTCGCCGCCCGTCACCTGCGGTGGGGGCAGCGGCGACGACGCCGGGGCCGGCGTGACTGCGACCGGCGCGTCGCCGAACTCCTCGACCACCCGGGACGACACGCCGCCGTCCCCGCCGTCGACCAGGCCGGCTACTGCGATGCCGAGCGCGATCGCGCTGATGATTCCGAGGACGGCGGCGACGAGCCTCACGGACGGCAGCTTACGCGACGGCCGCAGTCGCGCCAGGGAGGCCGCCATGCCGGCGACCTCCCTGGGCGCGGTGGCGTCGGTGTCAGCGATTGCGGGCAAAGGCCAGTCGGGAGGACACTCCCAGCGCGAGCGCGGCAGCGATGGCGAGCGCCACGAACCACGGGCTGAGGCCGCCGCCGGCGAGGTCGCCGGAACCGGTCGGCACCGCAGCCGGGGCAGTGCCCAGCCCGGCGACGTCCTGGATGACCAGGTCGAACGAGCCGCCGGCGAGGTCGCCAATGGCGTACACGATGCGGTTCGTGCCCTCCGGCACCTCCAGGTCGATCGGGCCGACGACGAAGTCGTCGACTGTGCCGCCGGCCGGGGCGATGCCGGCGCTGTAGGTGTTGGCGAGCACGTTGGAGATCGCCTCGTTCGGGTTGGACAGGTTGGTTGCCACCGGGGTGCCGTCGGCCAGCAAGATGTCGACTGCGGGGGCCGCGGCGGTGTGGCGGGCCGTGAGACGGCCGTTGCCGGGGCCGATCGACGAGGTGTCGTTGGCGAACACAGTGAGGGTCGGCGTACCGTCCTCCAGGAGGTGCGCGACCACCGAGGCGTTGAGCCCGTCGGTCACGTCGGCGGTGGCGGTCAGCACGGCGTTGTCGATCGTGTCGCCGGCGGCCGTGACGGCCAGCTCGTAGCTGCCGGCCGGCAGGGTGAGCGGGCCGGCGACGTCACCGGGCTCGAAGTTGGTGAGCGTCGACTCGCCGTTGACGTACACGTCGACGGTGAGGCCGGGCACCCCGTGCACGACGCTCACCTGGGCGCCGCTCTCCTGGGCGCTGGCGACTCCGGTGAACGCAAGCAGCATGGCCATGCTGGCTGCTGCGACGATGAACTTCCTCATCAGAACACTCCCTCTCGTCGGGTTTAGTGCTAATACGGAGCCGTGCGAGCATCGGATGACGGGTTTCTTCATCCGACCCCGGCTGTGGTGTCGTATCGTTGATGCCCGTGCGAGACCAAGACATGACGTCGCTGGGCGACGCCGCCTTGATGGTGGCGATTGGTAGGTACAACGACGGCGCCCTCGCGGAGGCGTATACGCGACACGGCGGCGCCGTCCACGGGCTGGCTCGCCGGCTGCTCCGCAACGACGCGCTCGCCGAGGAGGTGACGCAGGAAGTGTTCACGCGACTATGGGACCGGCCCGAGCGGTTCGACCCAGAACGCGGATCGCTGCGCGCCTTCCTCATGGCCGACTCGCACGGCCGGGCGGTGGACCTCATCCGAGCCGAGGACGCCCGGCGCAACCGCGAGGAACGGGACGCCCGCCTGGCGCCCTCCACGTCCGCACCTGACCCCGAACAGGAGGTGTGGTCGCTGGTCGCCTCTGAGCAGGTACGCGCGGCATTGGCGAGCCTCTCCAGCGACGAGCGGCAGGCGATCGAGCTGGCGTACTTCGGAGGCCAGAGCTACCGCCAGGTCGCCGTGGCGCTCGATCAGCCGGAAGGGACCGTGAAGAGCCGCATCCGCAGCGGGCTGCGCCGGTTGCGGATCGAGCTGGCCTCGGCGGGGGTGACCGGCGTATGACCCGCCGACTCGCTCCCGACGAGCTCACGGAGCTGCTCGGCGCCTTCGCCGTGGACGGGCTGGAGCCGTGGGAGGCCGAGCAGGTTGCCGAGCATGTCGCCGCCGACCCGGCCGCTCGTGCCGAGGTGGCCGAGCATCACCAGCTGCTGGCGGTGCTCGGTGCGGCCGTGGCCGGCGACGAAGCGCCGCCCGCCGCACTGTGGGACCGCATCGCCGGCGGGCTACGGGATGCGCCGCCGCCATTGCGCCTGGTGCCCGCCACCGGGATTCGCCGCCTCCCCCGCCCGGCCGTGTGGCTCGGCGGTTTGGCGGCGGCGGCGGCGATCGCGGCGGTGGCGGTGGTGGGGGCAACCGCCCTCCGTTCCGACCGGGCCTCGGTCGACGATGCCTACGCCTCGGCGGTCACTACCCCCGGTGCCGAGGTGCTGCCGCTGGCCACCCCGGACGGCGAGCCGGTGGCCGCCAGCATCACGCTGCTGCCCGACGGCGTCGGCTACCTCGACGCCGATCTGCCTGCGCTGGGGGCCGACCGGACGTACCAGCTCTGGGCGATCGTCGGCGACGAGGTGATCTCGGCGGGCGTGTTCGGGCCCGAGC
>JBFJZV010000208.1:0-5812 GCA_041621915.1 Acidimicrobiia bacterium
GGCTCTCCGAGCAACGGCTCGCCGCCCTCGAGATCCGCTTCGACGCCGACCTCGAAGCCGGGCGCCACGCCGACGTCATCGGCGAGCTCGAGGCGCTGGCAGCCGAGTATCCCTACCGGGAACGCTTCCGCGGCCAGCTGATGCTGGCGCTGTACCGGGCTGGCCGCCAGGCCGAGGCCCTTCGCGTCTACCAGCGGACTCGCGGCCTGCTGGTGGAGGAGCTGGGAATCGAGCCTTCCCCGGAGCTACAAGAGCTGGAGCTCCGCATCCTCGCTCACGACGAGACGCTCGCCCCGCGGCGCTCGGCCTCCATCAGCAGGCGGGCCCTCGTCGCCGTCGACGTCGACGCTGGACCGCTGGCCGCTGCGCTCAACGGGGAGGCGCGGGTCGACCATCTCGAGGAGCTCGACCGGGTCGTGCGAGACAACGTCGTCCTCCACGGCGGTGAGGTCTTCTCGGAACGCGCCACGTCCAAGTTCGTCGCCTTCGCCACCGTCGCGTCGGCGCTTCGAGCGGCCGAAGCCGTAGTGCGGGAGATGCCGGTGGTCGAGGGCCCGGCGAGCGGGCGCCGGCTGGCGCGCCTCGCCGTCGACGTGGGTGACGTCGAGGCGACGGACGCCGGCGACTGGTCCGGGCCGGTGGTGAGCCGGGTCGCGGGCCTCGTCGGTGCCGCCCACGGCGGCCAGGTGCTCCTCTCGGATGATGCGCGCTCCGTTGCCACCGAGGACCCCGACGCCCGCTGGACGATCCGGGGACTGGGCGCGCACACCATCGCCCGGCTCGATCGAGAGGAACCCGTACACCAGCTGGTCGTGCCTGCCGTCGAGGGCGACTTCCCACCGCTGCGAACCGACACCGTCCCGCCTGCGCTGCCCGGCCAGGCAACCGGCCTCGGCGGCTACGAGCTGCGCAAAGAGATCGGCCGCGGGCTGTTCGGCGTCGTCTACCGGGCCTACCAGGCGTCAGTGGGGCGGGAGGTGGCCGTGAAGGTCATCAACCCCGAGTGGGCCAACGACGTTCACTTCATTCGGCGGTTCGAGCTAGAGGCGCAGCTCGTCGCCCGGCTCGAGCATCCCAACATCGTGCCGGTGTACGACTACTGGCGCGATCCCGACGGGGCGTTCCTGGTCATGCGCTGGATCCGGGGCGGCAACCTCAGGGAGGCCATCGCCGGGCGGCAATTCCGCCTGCCGGAAGCCAGCCGGCTGGTCGGCCAGATCGGCTCGGCGCTGGCCGCAGCCCACCGCGCCGGGCTGGTTCACCACGACGTCAAGGCCTCGAACGTGCTCATCGACGGTGACGGCTTCTTCTACCTCGGTGACTTCGGCGTCGCTGCGGGGCGTGGGACAGGCGGAGGGCCGGCGGGCGACATCGCCGACCTGGCTGCAGTGGTCCGCAAGACCCTCGGAGGCGCCGACGCGCTCCCTCGGCGCGCGGCTGTGGTGCTCGACCGGGCCGAATCCGTCGATGGCTACTCCGAGATCGCCGCGTTCTTGGCCGACTGGTCCGCCGCTGTCGATGCCGAGCCTGCGGCACCCATCTTCACGCCTGCTCGCAACCCATACAAGGGGCTCGACGCCTTCACCGAGGCCGATGCCGAGGATTTCCACGGCCGGGACCGCGTGGTCGCCGACCTCGTCGCAGCGATGGCGGAACGCCGCCTCGTCGCCGCAGTGGGTCCGTCGGGCGTCGGCAAGTCGTCGCTGGTTCGCGCCGGCCTCGTCCCCCGCCTGCGAGCCGGCGCAATCCCAGGATCCGAGAGCTGGCTCATCACCGACATGCTCCCCGGCCGCTACCCCTTCGAGGCGTTCGCCTCGGCGCTGCTTCGGGTGGCCGCCACGGCCATGCCGGGGTTGGACGACGAGCTGCGGCGCGATCGCCGCGGGATGGTGCGTGCTGCGCAGCGGCTGCTTCCGGCCGGGTCCGAGCTGCTGGTGGTCATCGACCAGTTCGAGGAGCTGTTCGCCGGCGCCGATGCCGGGCGCACGTCCGCCTTCCTCGATGCGTTGGTGACCCTGACCACCGACCCAAACTCGAACGCCCGCGTCGTGATCACACTGCGCGCCGACTTCTTCGACCGGCCGCTGTCACACGCCGACTTCGGCGAGAGCCTGCGGGCCGGCACGGTGGCCATCGCGGCGCCGACCGCCCCGGAGACAGGGGCGCTGATCGAACAGCCCGCCGCCGCAGTGGGCGTCCGATTCGAGGCGGGCTTGGTCGAGCGCATCCTGGGCGACGTCGCCGAACAGCCCGGCTCCCTGCCGTTGCTCGAATATACCCTCACCGAGCTGTTCGACGCCCGTGAACAGAATGAGCTGCGCGTGGCCGGCTACGAGGCGAGCGGTGGCGTGCTCGGCGCGCTCGGCAACCGGTCTGAAGACGTGTTCCGGCAGCTCGATCCGGCGGCCCAGGACGCTGCTCGCAACGTCTTCCTGCGGCTGGTGGCGGTTTCCGAAACGGCCCCGGACACGCGGCGGCGGGTCCGTCGCACGGAGCTGGAGCGACTCCCCGAACGGCGGGGCGCAGTCGAAGCAGTGCTCGAAGCGTTCGGGCGGCATCGGCTGCTGACGTTCGACCGCGACCCCGCCACCCGGGGACCGACGGTCGAGGTTGCCCACGAGGCGCTCTTCCGGGAGTGGGGCAGGCTGGCCGACTGGATCGAGGAAACCCGCGCCGACCTCGTCCTGCATTCCCAGCTACGCCAGGCGCTCGCGGAATGGCAGGCCTCCGGTGAGGACGACGCGTTCCTGCTCTCGGGCGGCCGCTCGCTTCGCCACGAGAGCTGGGTCGCGACCACCACGGTCCCACTCACGGCCGGCGAGGTCGAGTTCCTCGCCGTGAGCCGCCGCAAGGAGGACGCGCGCGCCGCTGCCCGCCGCCGGCGGCGGCGGGCAGTCGTGAGTGGATTCGCGGTCGCCACCGTGGTGGCCGTGGCGCTCGCCGGCCTGGCGTTCGGGCAGCAACGCCGTGCCGAACGCGAGCGCGACACCGCTGCCGAGCTGCGCGTGGAGGCGGAGGCGCAGGCAGGCCTCGCCGACGCGGCCGCCTCGGCTGCGGATGAAGCCCGCCGCGTCGGGTTCAGCAGGGAGCTGGCGCTGCAATCGCTCCAGCAGCTGCGGGTCGATCCGGAACGATCGATCCTCCTGGCACTCGAGGCCATCGAAGCGGGACGTTCGGCCGGTGTCCCGGCTCCCGAGGCGACCGCGGCGCTGCGCCGAGCACTGCAGAGCGACCGGGTCGTCGCCCGGCTGCCGGCGGGCGGGTTCGTGGCCGTCAACCCGGACGGCACGCTCGTCGCCACCGCCGGAGAGCAGGGAGGCGTAGCAGTGTGGGACCTCGCGACCGAGACGGTGATCGAGGTGCTCGACCGCGACGGCGATCCGGTGCTCGGCGCTGCCTTCTCGCCTCGCGGCGATCGCCTGGCCGTCCTGTACCGGAACGCCGAGCCGCCGCTCCGCATCTGGGACCGCACGGCTGACTCCCATCTGGATCTGGCCGGGCCGGTCAACAGCGGCGACCTCCCGCCGTACGACGTCTCCTTCTCCGGCGACGGCGCCCTGGTGATGACGCTCGTCGACTCCGGCCATCAGGTGTGGGACGCCGCCAACGGCGACCCGCTGCACGTCGTGGCTCCGACCGGGCCCGCCGCGTTCAGCCCGGCGGGCGGGCTCGTCGTCGCCGACGCCGCCACCGGCGAGGTTCGCATCCTCGACCAGCTCACGGGCGAGGAGACCGGCGGGTTCCTCGTTGCCGAGTTCGGTCCCGAGTCGCTGGCCGTGTCGCCCGACGGATCGCTCCTCGCGGTCATCTCGCCGCCGGCTGGCGTCTTCGCCGTGTATGGCCTGGCCGATGGGACCGAGATCGCCCGGGCGACGGTCGCCCGACCCGGCGGCCAGCTCGCTTGGTTCGCCGACGGCGAACGGGTCTTGGTGGGCGGGGACGCCGGCGTGCCACGGGTGTTCGACGCCGCCAACGGCGACACACTGGCCGAGCTGCTCGGCCACGAAGGGATCGCCTGGGCGGTCGCCACCAGCGCAGCCGGCGACGTGGCGGTGAGCGCCGGACTCGACGATGGTGCCACGATCCTCTGGGAGACCGACACCGGGCTCGTCGGTGAAGTCGACCGGCTGGTCACCGGCGTCCCTGCGTTTCGCACGTTCGCCTATGCGGGCTCCGGCGATCTGCTGTTCGTCTCGGGACGGGGGCCGGCGCCCGGGGAACCGGGCACGGTCCGCGTCGTCGATGCCGCCGATGCGCAGGTGCGTCTCGACCTGGATGGTCAGGCGGTCGGCTTCCCCCCGGAGGCCCACCCGATCGGAGGGGGCGCCGCCATCGCAACCGCACCGCTCGACGGTTCCTCATCGATCGTCTCGACGGACGGCGAGACGCTGTACACCGCCCCCAACGGGCTCCACGTCGTCGAGATGAACCCCGCCGGGGATCTCGCGCTGGTGGCGGCGCGCACGTTTCCCGATGACCCTGGTGAGCCCCGGACCGAGATCATCGACGTGGCGTCCGGAGCGGTCGTCGCATCCCTCGCCGAGCCGGCGGTGGCGTTTGCCGAGTTTTCCGCC
This sequence comes from Acidimicrobiia bacterium, assembly GCA_041621915.1. Classification (GTDB taxonomy): domain Bacteria; phylum Actinomycetota; class Acidimicrobiia; order Spongiisociales; family JAOTWH01; genus JBFJZV01. The sequence continues at coordinate 4,575 of JBFJZV010000208.1, forward strand.
GACGGGTCGATGGTATCGACGTGGTCGTTCCGCGACTTCGCTCTCTACGACACCTCATCAGGGGAGGAGCTGCTCCGGCTCGACGTCCACAACACCACGTTCATGCCGGGCGGCGATGCGCTGGCCGTGATCGACCTCGGCGGCGTGCTCCACCTGGCGGACCTCGACAAGCTGCGGCAAGGTGCGGAGCTGGCCGACGCCAGCAGCTGGCAGAGCAAGGCACACGACTCGTTCACGCCGATGTTGCGCACCCACCCCGACGGGTCATTGATCATGTCGGGCGGCATCGACGAGCCCGTGAAGATCTGGAACGCGGCCGACGGATCCCTGTTCGCCGAGCTCGAGTCGGGCCTGTCGTCCGGTTCGACCCGCGGGCAGTTCCATCCAGAGCGCCGCCACGTCACGCTGCTCAGCGACGGGGGGGTCCTGCTCACGTTCGCCCTCGACACCGACGAGCTGATCGAGATCGCCCGATCCCGGTTGACGAGGGACCTGACCGAAGCCGAGTGCCGAACCCTCTTGCACCTGGCCTCCTGCGCCGACCGCGCCGCCTCTTGACCGCGCCCTGAGCCGGTCTTGACGGATCCTTGACCGCCTCCTCCACAGTCGGCATGTGGGCTTGGCCGGAGCCGCCGGTCATCGTCCCAGCGGCAGTCCGGTGCCGCAGAAATTGGAGGAGAGACATGCATAGCTCACTCAAGTCGAGCCGATGGACTGTGCTCGTCGGCGCCGTGGTCATCGCTCTGATGGCCGCCGTTCCGGCGACCGCGGCCACCACCACCCAGACCCTCGACCTGACGGATCAGGATGGCGTCGGGACCTACTCGGAGGACGGTGTCCGCATCACCAGGAAGAACAACGGCCTTTCGATCCGGGTCACGATGCCCGTCCCGCAACCGAACACCTACGTCTATCCGGACGAGATCCCGACGCCGTCGGCGTCGCCTGAGGTCTTCACCGGCTGGGTGTTCATCTTCAACAACCCGGCCGGCTGCGCCGGCGGAGCCGGCAACTGTGGGGTGGCCGACGTCACCGGGGCCAACCCCGGCGAGCTGGGTATTTACAACTTCGCCGGTCACGCCACCGGCGCCGGCGGGAACCTGGTGTTGACCGGACAGATCGAGGTCGGTCAGACGGCGGGCGGGCCGCCGTTCCTGCCGGCCGTCGACCTGTACAACACCCAGACGTCCGAGGTGCACGTTGCGGTCGCGCCGCACGGGCAGCTCGACCCGGCGCAA
>JBFJZV010000209.1:0-5811 GCA_041621915.1 Acidimicrobiia bacterium
CGCCGGCCTGAGCGGCGGCGGCGCTACCCCGGCGAGCCACACCGGCCACGGCGAGGTCGCCGACGCCGGCGGGGGTGACGATGGCCGCGCCGACGGCAGGGATGCCGTGTCGCTGCCGGAAGCCGGCGACGAGCGACGCGAGCGAGGTCATGCGGTTTCCGTTTCCGTGAGGTCGGTGAGATCGGCGGCCGCCGAGAGCACGGCCAGCAGCGGGACCACGTGCTGCTTGCGGATCGCGTAGGCCCCTCGCTCCGGCTGCTGCACGACCCCGGCCGCGATGAGCTCTTTGAGATGGTGGTAGAGCTGGCCGGACGACGGCTGGTCGAGCCGGGCCGCGAGATCGGCGGCGGCGCTCGGGCCGCGCAGCAGCTCCGCCACGATCCGCAGCCGAATGCCGTTGGCGAGGGCCGCGAGCACGCGCGCCAACCGGTCCCCGGCCGGGCCGAGCACGTCCGCCCACTCGCGGCCGACCTGCCAGGCCACGGAGCCGTCACCCCACGGCCCGGCGCCGGCGTAGACGACGGTGCCGGTGGTTGCGCGGCCCGGCTGCTCCAGCCCGGCCAGCAGCCGCTTGACGAGTGCCGGATCGTCGACGGCGGCCGGACGGGCACCCTCCAGCCGGTCGAGCCGGTCGGAGAGCCGCTCGACGGCGGCGGCGAGGCTCTCGAGGTCCATGACCCTAATACTACAGAATTACAGAACCACAGGGAAACGGGTCCACGTCTGATCGACCAACATGCGGCCCGATGCGACTCGGGGTGCAGGCGGCGTACGTCGACGGCGAGTTCGTGCCGGGCGACGTCGAGTTGGACGACGACGCGATCGACGCCGTCGGGGTCTCTCCTCCCGGCGGCGCCGGCCTCGCGGTGCCCGGCTTCGTCGACCTCCACGTTCACGGGATCGCCGGGGTCGACTTCGCAGTGGGCGGCGACCCGGCAGCGGCGGGCCACGCCCTTGCTGCTACCGGGGTGACGGCGTTCCAGCCGACCCTGATCACCGCCGCCGAGGACGACTACCGGGTGGCGCTCCGCCGGTTGGGTGAGTACGCCAGCCCGATCCGGATGCTCGGCGTCCACCTCGAAGGGCCCTTCCTGTCGCCGGCCCGGGCGGGTGCCCACGATCCCGGCCTGATGCTGCCCCCCGACCCGGAGCTCGCCGGACGGCTGCTGGCCGCCGGGCCGGTGCGGCATGTGACGCTGGCGCCCGAGCTTCGGGGCGGCCTGGAGCTGATCGAGCTGCTCGTGGCGCGGGGCGTCATCGTCGCGCTCGGCCACAGCGACGCGGACGCCCCGACGGCGCGGGCGGCGTTCGACCGCGGCGCGTCCGTCGTCACGCACCTGTTCAACGCGATGCCGCCGCTCCACCACCGGGCGCCGGGGCTGGCCGGCGCCGCGCTCGCCGACCCGCGCGTCACTCTCACGGTGATCGTCGACGGCGTGCACCTCGCCGACGAGACCGTGCTCCTCGTGTTCGCCGCGGCGGCGGGACGCGTGGCGCTGGTGACGGACGCCATCGCCGCGGCCGCCATGCCCGCCGGGGACCATCGGCTCGGCGATCGCACCGTGCACGCCGCCAGCGGTCGAGCGGAGCTCGACGACGGCACGCTCGCCGGCAGCCTGACGACGATGGACGCATCGGTGCGGCGGCTGGCCGGCCTCGGCATCGCGCCCGAGGCGGCGATCACCGCCGCCACCTCCACCCCGGCCCGCCTCGCGGGCCGCCCCGAGCTCGGCACGCTGCGGCCCGGCACGCCTGCCGACGTCGTGGTCCTCGGGGACGACCTGGCGGTGCAGCGCACGCTCGTGGGCGGGCGTGAGGCCTGGCCGCGATCGTGAGGGAGGGCACGGCTCTCTCGCGGCTATAGCCGGTGCGGGCTCGATCGCGCGGCGCCGGCCTGGGCTCCCGGTACAGCGCGGTCCGGCCCGTCCCCTCGCCGACCCGGGTCATCACGAGCCCGAGCGGGATCAAGGCCGCGATCAGTAGCGCAGTCGCCCAATGCAGGCTCTGGGCCACCCTGCCGTACCGGTCGGCGGAGCTCCGAGCGCTCACCTCAACCACCTCCTGGCCGTAGGTGCGTTGGACAGGTCAAAGATACGCATCACCGCGGCGGCGGGAAGGAGCTCTGGCAGGGGTCGACGGCGGCTCCCGCTGCGCCGGCGTCGACGGCAACCGCGCTCAGCCTGAGGTCAGCTCGGGCCCTCCCGGCGGGCGGCCGCCACGGCCTCGTCCACGCCGTCGCGCCACGGCTCGCCGTGGCCGGGGAGCACCACCTCGGCGCCCGTGCCGATCAGCCTGCCCAGCGACGACAGCGACAGTGGGCTGTCCTGGTTGAACGAGCCGGGCGGAATGCGCGGCCCCCGGGCGCCGGTGGTGAGGCTGAGCGTGACCATGGCGTCGCCGGTGAACACCACCTTGCGATCCTCCAGCAGCAGGCAGGAGCTGCCGTCGGTGTGGCCGGGGGTATGGATCACCCGGGGCCGGCCGGGCACGTCGAGCGCGTCGCCGTCGCCGAAGGTCACCAGCTCCTTCACCGGCGGCGCCTTGATGCCCGAGCCGCCCTTCACGAAGAACCACAGCACCCCCCACAGGTACGGCCGCCAGATGTCCTTGATCATCCACCGCTCGGCCTGGCGGCGGGCTTCGCCGCGTGCGAGCTTCTGGTCGGCCTCGTGGACCCGCACGTCGGCTCCGGTGTGCTGCTTGATCTCCTTTGAGCAACCCAGGTGGTCGGCGTGGGCGTGGGTGAGCACCACCGCCTCGACATCGCCGAGCGACCTCCCCAGCGAGCCGACGGCCGCCGGGAGCTGACCGTACATCTTCGGGTTGCCGGCGTCGACGACGGTCAGCTTCCCCCCATCCTCGACCACGTACCAGTTGACCAGGTCGGCGCCCAGCCGGTACACCCGGTCGGCCACTTGCTGCACGACGGCTCCTCTCGCGTACCGGGGGCAGGTTACGCGAGAGGAGCCGTCGGGTCAGGTGGGCTCCGGGGGTCAGCTGGCCTTGCGGAGGTCCTCTCGATCCGCGGGCTCCTCCTCGACGCTGCCGCCAGGGGTCACCTTTCCGCCCTGAAGGGCGGCGGCGAAGCTCGCGGTGGCCTGGAGGGCGACGATGTCGGACGGCATCTCGACGCCGGCCTCGTCGAGGGCGTTCTTCACGTTCTCGATGACCTTGTCCTGGGTCTCCAGCGCATCGTGCTGCCGCGAGGCGCTCCAGAAGCGGGCCTGGTAGTTGACCGTGGCGGCGCCGAGCTCGGTGATGAAGGCCTCGGGAGCCGGGTCGTTCACCACGCCCTCGGTGCCCTTCATCGCCTCGACGATCGCAGAGCGGGCCTCGTTCAGGTCGGCCTCGTAGGCGACGCCCACGACGAACGCCATGCGGCGCTGCTCGAAGGCGGTCTGCACCCGGATGGCGTTCTTGTAGACGTCGGCGTTGGGCACGAGGATCCGCTGGCCGTCGAAGGTCTTGATGCGGGTCTCACGGATCGTGATGCGCTCAACGGTGCCGAGGTGGCCGTTGACCTCCACCTGGTCGCCCGACTGGAAGGGCTCGCGGAACAGCAGCAGAACGCCGGCGAGCAGGTTCTCGAGGATGTCCTGGAACGCAAAGCCGATGGCCACGGAGAAGAAGCCGAGGCCGGCCAGCAGGTCGACCGGGGCGATCGAGGGGAACACGATGGTGAAGCCGAGGAGCACCGCCAGGGTGATCACGATCCAGCTCCCCAGCTTGCTCATCACGGTGGCGAAGCTGTCGGTGTGGTTGCGCACCAGCACCTTCTTCAGCACCATCCGCAACAGTCGGCCGGCCAGGTAGCCGGCGACCACCACGATCAGGGCCACCCCGACGCGCGGCAGCGCCTCCAGGAACGACTCCCACAGGTTCGATGCCGAGGCTTCGACCTCTCCCTCGGCCTGGGCGACGATCAGCGTCCTCACTTCGGTTCCTCCTCCCGGCTCGCGCCGGGCGGGGGTCACCGCTGCTTCAGGCGCTTGCGCTCGCTCTCACTCAGATGCCGCTTCCTTACCCGGATGGCCTCCGGCGTAACCTCCACGAGCTCGTCGTCGGCGATCCACTCGATCGCGGTCTCCAGCGTGAGGCGGCGCGGCGGGGTGAGCTTGATGAGCTCGTCGTGGCTGTGGGTGCGGATGTTGGTGAGCTCCTTGGTCTTGGTGGGGTTCACCTGCATCTCCTGGGGCCGCGACGACTCGCCGACGATCATCCCCTCGTAGACCTCCTCGCCGTGACCGATGAACAGCTCGCCGCGCTTCTGGAGGTTCTCCAGCGCGTACGCGTTGGAGGTGCCCTTCCGGTCGCTCGCCATCGCCCCGCCGACGCGGTGCGGTAGCTCGCCGGCCCACGGCATCCACCCGTCGTGATGCTGGTGGACGAGCGCGGTGCCGCGGGTGGCGGACATCAGCAGCGACCGGAAGCCGATGAGCCCGCGGGCCGGTGCGGTGAGGGTGACGATGGTGCGGCCGGCGTCGCCGGGCCGCAGGTCGGTGACCTTGCCCTTGCGAGGGGCGATCGCCTGGGTCACCGTGCCGACGTGCTCGTCGGGCACGTCGACCACCGCCCGCTCCACAGGTTCGTGGGGACGGCCGTCGATCTCGCGGATGATCACCTCGGGGCGACTCACCTGCAGCTCGTAGCCCTCCCGGCGCATCGCCTCGATCAGCACCGCGAGCTGCAGCTCGCCGCGGCCGGCCACCTCGATGACGTCGGGCGACGACGTGGCACCGATCCGGATCGAGACGTTGCCGAGCACCTCCCGCTCCAGGCGGTTTCGGATGTGGCGGGAGGTGAGATACTTGCCTACCCGACCCGCCAGCGGCGAGGTGTTGACGCCGAAGGTCATCCGCAGCACCGGCTCGTCGACGGTGAGGCGGGGCAGTGGCTGGGGGTCCTCCGGGTCGGCCAGCGTGTCGCCGATCTCGACCTCGGGGAAGCCGGCCACCACGAACAGGTCGCCGGCCTGGCGCTCCGGCACCTCGGTGCGGCCCAGCCCCGAGAAGCCCATGAGCTGGGTGAGGCGGCGCCGCAGCGGCGGTTCGTCCTCCTGGGCGTGGCACAGCGCCACCTGCTCCCCGGCCCGCAGCGTGCCCTCCACCACCCGGCCGATGGCGAGCCGGCCCAGGTAGTCGGAGGCGTCGAGGTTGGTCACCAAGGCCTGGAGCGGGGCGGCCGGGTCGCCGGCCGGCGGCGGGATCGTCGCGACGATCGCGTCGAGCAGCGGCGCCAGATCGGCGTCCTCACCGGGCACCGCGGTCCCGGCGACGCTGCGGCCCTCCCGGGCGATCGCCGAGACGATCGGGAACTCGATGTGGGCGTCGTCGGCGTCGAGGTCGAAGAACAACTGGTAGACCTCGTCCACCACGTCGTCGAGCCGGGCGTCGGCGCGGTCGACCTTGTTGATCACCACCACGGCGGGGAGGCCGCGGCCCAGCGCCTTCGACAGGACGTACCGGGTCTGGGGCATCGGGCCCTCGGCGGCGTCGACCAGCAGCAGGATGCCGTCGACCAGCGCCAGCGCCCGCTCGACCTCGCCGCCGAAGTCGGCGTGGCCGGGGGTGTCGACGAGGTTGATGCGGATGCCCTGCCACTCGATGCTGGCGGCCTTGGCGAGGATCGTGATGCCGCGCTCCCGCTCCTGGTCGTCGGAGTCCATCACCCGGTCGACTCGCAGCTCGTGCGCGGCGAATACGCCGGTGGCGCCCAGCATGGCGTCCACCAGCGTGGTCTTGCCATGGTCGACGTGCGCGACCAGAGCGACGTTGCGGAAGGGGGAATCCGGCATCGGAAGCGCCAATGGTA
>JBFJZV010000210.1:0-5643 GCA_041621915.1 Acidimicrobiia bacterium
GCGGCGGCGGCGGAGGGCCCGCCGGGCGGGCCGGCCGGGGTGGCGCGGCGGCCGGGGTGGCCGCGGGCCGATCGAGGATGGGGGTCTGGGTCATGGCGTCACCTCCGGCCCCGCCCGCAGCGAGGCCCGTTCGAGCTCTGCCAGCAGCGCGGCACGCGCACGCTGCCAGGGGACATGGAGGGCGCACTGCTCGTACTGCGGGCAGAGCGCATCCTCGAGTACACAGCGGCCGTCCTCGGTGGGGCCCTCGACGGCCTCGATGAGCTGGCGCAGCGTCAGCCGGCCGAGATCGGCGTGCAGCCGGTAGCCGCCGCCGGGCCCACGGGCCGAGCGCACCCAGCCGGACCGCACCAGCGGCGCCATCACTTGCGGCAGGTATTGCGGTGACGCGCCGATCGCGGCGGCCACGTCGGCGTTGGAACGCCGCTCGCCGGCGTCGTCGAGGTAGCGGAGCGCTCGCAGCGCAACGTCGGTGCGGGAGGACAGCTCCAATCTCATGAGTTGATGAGTAGTGAACTCATGAACTCAGGACCAGGGCCGAAAGTCCCGATGCCCACCCCGACCGATTGGAGCATGCCGACATCTGTTCGACGTACGCGGCTGATCCGGTGTCACGAGGGCTCGATAGCATTCGGCCCGTGGGGAAGGGCACCGGAACACGCCGTGTCGGCACCGCGCTCGCCGCGCTCGTCGTGGTAGCGACAGCGTGCACCGGGAGCGGCGGCGACGCTGCGTGCGAGCGCACCACGGACCCCGGCTGGTCGGTGGCGCGGGTGTGGAACGAGGCACTGCTCGACGCCATCCGCCGCGACTTCCCCGCCCCCACCGTCCACAGCCGCAACCTGTTCCACGCCTCGGCTGCGATGTGGGACGCGTGGGCGGCGTACGACCCGGGGGCCACGGGCTACTACGTCGACGAGGACCTGGACGCTTCGGACCCGGCGGCCGCCCGCGAGGAGGCGATGTCGTACGCGGCGTACCGGGTCCTCGTCCACCGCTACCGCGACGCGTTCGGGGCCGACGTCTCCCTCCCCCGGTTCGACGCCACGATGGAAGCCCTCTGCTACTACGCGGCGGTCGAAGGCACCGAGGGCGACGACCCGGCGGCCTTCGGCAACCGGATCGCGGCGACGATCCTCGCCGCCACGGCGGACGACGGGTCGCTCGAGCACGCCGGCTACGAGGACCTGGACTACGAGCCCGTCAATCCGCCGCTGGTGGTCAAGGAGCCCGGCACCGGCGAGGTGGCCGACCCCAACCGCTGGCAGCCGCTGGCATTCGACGTGGCCGAGACGCAGAACGAGATCGAGCTTCCGATCAACGTCCAGTCGTTCGTGGGCCCCCACTGGGGACACGTCGAAGCCTTCGCGCTGGAGCGGTCAGCGGACGGGCTGCCGCTCGACCCCGGCCCGCCGCCCCGCCTCGGCGACCCGGCCACCGACGAGGAGTTCAAGGCTGCGGTGCTGGAGGTGATTCGCTACAGCAGCCTGCTCGACCCGGCGGATGGGGAGACCGTCGACATCTCCCCGGCGGCGCGCGGCGACAGCCCGCTCGGCACCAACGCGGGCGACGGCCACGGCGTCAACCCGGTCACCGGCGAACCGTACGCTCCCAATGTGGTCCCGCACGCCGACTTCGGGCGGGTGATGGCGGAGTTCTGGGCCGACGGGCCGGAGTCGGAGACACCACCCGGGCACTGGAACACGCTGGCCAACGCGGCGTCCGACCACCCCGACCTCGAGTTGCGCGTCGGCGGCCAGGGCCCCGAGGTCGACCGCCTCGAATGGGACGTGAAGCTGTACTTCGCCCTCAACGGCGCCCTGCACGACGCGGCGGTGGCGGCGTGGGGCGCCAAGGGACACTACGACTACGTGCGGCCCATCACGATGATCCGCCACATGGGCGGGCTCGGCCAGTCGGCCGATCCCGCCGGGCCGGCGTACCACCCCGACGGTCTGCCGCTCGAGCCGGGCCTGGTCGAGGTCGTCACCGCCGCGACAAGCGGCCCCGGCGAGCGCCACGCCCACCTCGCTGGCCACGTCGGGAAGGTCGTGATCCGTTCGTGGGCCGGCAACCCGGAGGATCCCGCCGCCGAGGTGGGCGGCGTCGCCTGGATCCTCGCCACCGAGTGGGTGCCCTACCAGCGGGACACGTTCGTGACGCCCGCCTTCGCCGCCTACGTGTCCGGCCACAGCACCTTCAGCCGGGCGGCCGCCGAGGTCATGCGCGGCATCACCGGCAGCGCCTACTTCCCCGGCGGGCTCGGCGAGTGGACCTTCCCGGCCGGCTCGCTCGGCTTCGAGGCCGGCCCGGCCACCGACGTCACCCTGCAGTGGGCCACGTACTACGACGCCGCCGACCAGGCCGGCGAGTCGCGCCTGTACGGCGGCATCCACGTGCGGGCCGACGACTTCGCCGGCCGGCTGCTGGGGGCGGTGTGCGGCAAGGAGGCCTGGGCGCTGGCCCAGGAGTATTTCAGTTAGCGAGGCGGGCGGCCGCGGCGCGCCATGCGAGCATCGCGCCGCCGAGGAACAGCGCGGCCACGACTACGAATGGGAGGGCGGTGCCCCGGCCGGCGACGCGGCGGATCACCATCCCCAGCGCCACGGTGGTGCCCGCCACGCCGAGGCCCGTCTGGAGCGCAAGCGGCTTGCGCCACGCCCGGGCGACCAGCCAGCCGGCGGCCGTGGCGGCCAGGAAGGGGGCGGCGGTCTCCAGCGTGCCGCCGATCGACGAGCCCCGCTCATGGGTATCGCGGCCGATGGCGGCGAAGGCGAGCACCACGACGGGATCGAGGAGCAGGAGCCAGCGCTGCCTCACTCGGCCACCCGGGCGACGAACGTCCCGGCGACGATCTCGCCCTCGACCTCGACCGGCCGGTCGGACCAGGTGACCGCCTGGTCCGTCTGCAAGCCGTCGACGACTGCCCCGCCGGCGTCGAGCGGCCGGTTCGCGCCGCCGCACTGGGGCGGGAACGACTCGGCCAGCGCTTCGCACAGCCGCGGCCCCGACCCGTCGTCGACGTAGTACCCGCTGATGGCGAACGGCCCGTCGATGCCTGCGGCCACGGCCTCGGCGACGGGAACGGCCCCCGACCCCGGCGGGGACGCCGCCGGGCCGGTCGTGCCAGGGATGTCCTCGCAGCCGGGATCGCCGGCCAGGCAGGCGCCGGCGCTGCCGGCGGTCACGGGCACGCAGTTCGGGTCGCCCTGCTCACAGCCGCCCGTACCCGCCGGGCCTTCCCGCAATGAGCCGCACGCTGCGGCGGCGACGGCCAGCGCCGCCACCAGCACGAGCCAGGTTCGGGTCATGTCGTGTGCCTCCCTCGGCCGGGCTACCGTCGCCGGGTGCCTTCCCGCCGGGCCGGCCGCCCAATCGTCGAGACGCAAGGTATCGCAGCGCCGGCGGTAGCCGTGTGGTCGGCGATCTCGACGCCGGGTCACCTGGAGCAGGTGCACCCGTTCTGCGCCGCCAACCCGGTGCACGCCTGGCCGGGCGCCGGCGCCCACGACACCGTCGAGTACCACAACGGCCGCGTGATCGAGCGGCGGTTCACCGCCTGGCAGGACGGCGAGGGCTACGACCTGGAGGCGTCGGACGGCAACGGCCCGGCCGCGCTGGTCCGCTGGCGGCTGGCGCCGGCCGGCGGCGGCTCGGCCCTGACGATCGCGCTCACGCCGCAGCTACACGCCCCCGCCGGGATGCGGGCGGCGGCGCGCGCCGCCTTCCGCGTGATGATGCGGCGCTACCTGCGAGCCGTGTTGTGTGGCGTGGAGTGGCGGGTGACCACCGGCGAGCCGGTGCGGCCCGACCAGTTCGGGCGCCACCCCTGGTTCAGCTCTCGTCGACGCTGACGCCCGCGCTGTAGCCGACCCGGTACCGAACCTCACCCACGGCGGCGGCGCCATCGCCGCCGGCCGCCGCGTCGACCTGCGCCACGCCCGGGTCGGCGTGGCGCTCGGGGCGGTCGTGTCGCTCGACGAGGGCGCCAGGTGCTAGCCGGTCCCCGCCAGGCTGCCTTCTTCGGCGTCGCCGCCGGGCTCGCCGGTGCGCTGCTCGGCAACCTCCTTCGGCGGCGCGGACGCCACCAGGTACGGGCTGTCCGGCCCGGGCCACAGCTTCTCGATCTCCGCGTTCAGCTCGGCGCCCAGCAGCAAGGCGAACGCGCTGACGTAGATCCACAGGAGCAGGACGAGCGGCGCCCCGAACAGGCTGTACGCGGAGTCGGTCTCCACGAACACCACGGCGTACGTCCGCAACCCGAGGCTGCCCAGTGCCCACACCGCCAGCGCCAGGGCCGCGCCCGGCAGGTCGCGCCGCCAGCGGGTGCGGTGCGGCGGCACCACGTGGTACACCCAGGCCAGCAGCGCCAGCCCGAGCACGATCACCACCGGGTACCACGCCACGTTCCAGATCAGCTCGAACGCCCGCCCCAACCCGACGCGGTCGGCGAGCTCGGCGCCGAACCGGGGCCCCACCACCAGCAAGGGGAGCAGCACCGTCAGCGCCACGATGCCGGCGATGGTGAGCCCCAGGCCCAGCAGCCGGTGCTGCCACCAGCTCCGCCGATCCTCCAGGTCGTAGGCCACGGTCACCGTGCGCACGAACACGCGGATCGCCCGCGACGCCGACCAGACCGCGAGGATCACGCCGAGCGAGAGGATGTCCGCCCGGCCCTCGGTGAGCAGGTTGGTGACCGCCGGCTCGACCACGTCCTCCACCGTGGACCGGGTGAGGAAGTTGTCGGCGAAGCCCACGATGCCGTCCCGCAGCTCGGCGACCGTGTCGGGGCCGAACAGCTCGCCGACGTAGCCCACCGTGCCCAGCATCACCAGCAGCAGGGGCGGGAGCGACAGCAGCAGGAAGAAGGCGACTTCGGCGGCGAGGCCCGGCAGCCGGTCGTCGACGGAGTCGCGGTAGGTGCGCGCGGCGAGCGTCCGCAACGTGGGGGCATGGCCGACAAGCCGGCGGCGGAGCCGCTCGGTGGAGGTGCGGGCCGATGCCACCGCTACCCGGGCGGCGTTTCGGCGAGCGCCTTGACCCCGTCGACCACCGCCTGCATGTTGCGGCGGTGCGTCTCGTCGCGGGAGGCGATGATCTCCTCCTCCCGCTCCGGGTACTTGGCGATGATCGAGGTGACGCCGCTGGGGCCCGGTCCCAACACCCTCCGGTAGGTGAGGCGGGTGCGGTCGCCGTCCGGCTCGACGTGGAACGTCCACGTCGCACCGGGGTTGTCCTTGTCGCTCACGGCCCACCCGAAGGTGCGGCCCTCCTCGAACTCGGTGACGTAGGAGACGGTCTCCCACTCGCGGTCACCGCGCTGCTGGCGGCCCCGGAACTCGGCGCCTGGCCCCGGCCCGCCGCCGCCGAGCCACCACGCCTCCCGGAACTCGTCCTGGAATCGGGCGGGCAGGTTGATGTCGGTGACCAGGCGCCACACCGCTTCGGGCGGCGCCGCGATGTCGGCCGACACCTCCACCACCGGCTGGTCGGCGAAGCGGGCCATGGACGTAGAGTAGAGCGGCCGACAGAGGAGGCCCTTGCATGGATCGTCCTGCCGGGATCGTCGACTTCACCCCCAACCCGGAGCTGTTCCCCTTCGAGAGCCGCTGGTTCGACAGCTCGGTGGGGCCGGTGCACTAC
>JBFJZV010000211.1:0-5637 GCA_041621915.1 Acidimicrobiia bacterium
CCTGCGAACGCCACCTCCGGCTCGTCGAGAGACGCGACGACCTCGCCGGTCGCCACCTCGACGATCTCGGTTCGGGGCTCACCCACGTCATCGGCGAACGTCCGCGCCGCCACGAGTGCGACATCCCCCGCGGGGCTCATCTCGACCACATGCAGCCCCGGCGGTGCGGTGTACAACGTCTCGCCGCTCGTCGCGACGATCGACGAAGGACCGTCGAGCGGTGCCGTGCCGATCGCGGCCCCGCCTCCGACCGGGTGGGCCTCCGGGGGGAATCCGACGGCCTGACCACCCAGGTCGAGGCGCACCTGCGCGTCGGCGGCATCGACGATGCGGACCGTGCCCGCCACCCCCGGCGCCGGCGGCCGCCCCGAGACGAAGAGGGCGGCGCCGGAGCCGGCATAGTCGAACGAGCGAAACGCGGGTACGCCGGTGACCAGGCGGCCGACTTCGCCGGCGAGCCCGGGGGCGGTCTCCCACAGGATCGTGGTGCCGTCGTCGAGCCCTGCGCTCACCGCCACGTCGCCGGCTGCGCTGGTGGCGACCGCCCAGGCGATGCCTTCGTGACCGAGCAGCTCGACCAGTACCTCACCGGTGGCGGCGTCGAACACTCGCGGCACGCCGGCGTCTCCGCCCACCAGGACCCGTCCCCCGTCGGCGAACCAGGCGAGCTGGCCACCGGGTCGGGCGACCGTCGCCCGGGCGATCTCAGTCCCGCCGGCCAGGCCATATACGGCGAACACGCCATCCGACGGCGAGATCACGGCGAGGCGCGACCCGTCCGGGGACGCTGCCAACGACTCCGGATGGAACCCGGCGACGGTGAACCCGCCGGTCTCCTCCCCCGTGAGCTCGTCCAGGATGCGGATCTCGCCCGTGTCGGCATCTGCGACCACGAGCTGCCCGCCTGGTCCGAACGAGGCGGGCCCGGTTGGTTCGACGATGTGCAGCCGGTCGCCGTTGACGGCGTCCCACACGTGGTGGCCGGAGTCGGTCAGCGCCATCACCAGAGAACCGTCGCCGGAGAAGGAAAGGTCGTACGGCGGTTGGTCGTCGCTGTTGGCCGTGCCGCTCAAGTCAACGTGGGTAGCTCCGGTCAGGTCCCAGATGCGCATTGGCGGGGTGACGGCCGCGTACAGGACGGCCAAGCGATCACCGCGGGGAGAGAACTCGGCGCCGAGAACGAGATCGCCGTCACGGTCGAGCACTTCGGTCACCGTCTCGGTGGCCACGTCCCACAGCGCCACGCCTCCTTGCTCGCCGGCAGTGGCGATGAGCGTGCCGTCCGGGCTGACCGCCACGAAACCGCCGGCAGGCAACCGCGTGGCGACCCGGTCGTTCTGCATCGCCCGGCGCAGCGCCGAGGTCGCCTCGGGAACCATGACACCGGCCGAGCGCCCCGCCTCGATGGCCTCCAGCGCCAGGAGCATCGAGCGTTCCGGATCGACGGGCAGCTGCTGGATCGCCTGGAGCGCCAGCTCCCGGCTGAACCCGACGCGGCGGGCGACATCCGCAGCCTGGGCGGCAGCGTCGGCGAGACCCTGCTGCTCCTCCGCCTCCACGCGCAGCTCCGCCGCCGCGTCACGTTCGCGTTCGGCGCGGCGCTGTTGCCCGAACGCCAGGCCGGCGAGCGTCAGGGCCACCACGGTGGCTGCCGCGAAGCCACTGACGATCGCCCGCCGCAGGCGGCGCCGAGCGGCAACCCGGGCGTCTTCCCGGTCGCGGCCGGTGGCGAGGAACTCGATCTCGCTGCCGGTGAGGGGAACGGTGGTAGTGGCCACCCAGCTCTCGTGGCGGAGCAAGCGGCCACCTGCGAGCAGGAACGCGTCGTCGTCCCCCGACTCCTGCCACTCCTCCAGGGACTGGCGCAGCTGGGCGTGCAGGGCGAGGTCGGCGCGAGTCTCCTCGATCCAACCGGCCAGCCTGTCCCACTCCCGGAACAGCGCCTCGTGGGCCACCTCGACTGTCGGTCCCCGACTGATCGGGTCCCGGTCGAACGTCAGCAGCCGGTGCTGCCCGAAAGCTCCGAGCACCGCCTCGACGGCGCCTCGCCGGGCCGCCAGTCGCTCCAACTCCGTGCGCCGGACGCGCCGCCGCGTGTCCGGCGCGTCATCCGAGACCGCCACCAGCCGGAGGAAGACGTCGCGGGCCGCCTCCCGGGCGGCTGGTGGCAATTCTTGGTATAGCTCCTCCGCCCGGTTGCCTAGGGCGCCGAGCACGCCCCCGCATGCGTCATACCCGGCCACGCGCAGCTCGTTCTGTTCGCGGGCGTCGAACAGCTCGGTCAAGGTGTACTCGAGCAACGGCAGGGCACCTGGCTGCTCGGCGACGTCGCCGAGGATGCGCTCGACGAGGCCCGCCTCGAAGCGGACCCCTACCGCAGCGGCGGGCCGCTCGATCAGCGCCCGCGTCTCCTCGCCGGTCGGCGCCGAGATGGGCACCGTTCCGGCCCGCATGAGCTCGCCGAAGCCGGGGTGCGACAGGGGCCGATCGAAGAAGTCGGCTCGCAAGGTGATCGCGATGCGTGCGTTCGAGCCCGGGTCGGTGGCCAAGGTGACCAAAGCGTCCAGGAACGCTGCCCGCCGGCCGGCGTCGGCGAGCGTGAACAGCTCCTCGAACTGGTCGATGAGCATCAGGAACTCTGCCCCCGGCGGGAGCAGCCGCTGCGCCGCCCGCACCATGCCACGGCGATCGCGCCGCAGGTCGTCGTCGAGCCCGGGCATGGCCGTAGCGGCCACCCTCAGCAGCGCCGAGGCGAACGCTTCGAACGGGTAGCGGCCCGGGAGCATGTCGGTGAAGAGCCAGCGCTCCGAGCCAGGAACGGCGCCCGCCCGCAGTTGGGGTACGACGCCGGCCCGTGCCAGCGACGACTTGCCGATGCCTGACGGCCCCACCGCGGCGACGAGACGGCGCTCCGCCAGTGTCGCTACCAGTTCGGCCACGACCGGGTCCCGGCCGTGGAAGTCGCCGGCGTCGGCTTCGGTGAACGCGTCGAGCCCCTTGTATGGGTTGCGGGCCGGCGTGAACAGGGCTGGCGACGGCTCGGCACCGACGGCGGCCGACCAGTCGGCCATGAAAGCAATGACGTCCGAGTACACGTCGGCAGACTCGGCTCGGTCGAGCACCGCAGCCGCGCCGGTCGGGAGTGCTTCGGCGACGCCGACCGACCTGCGCACGACGGTGGCCAGGTCGGCGATGTCGCCGGCGTGCCCGCCGCCGTCCCGGCGTCCGGCTGCAATACCGAAGTCGCCGAGATAGAAGAAGCCGTCCGCGTCGACCAGCACGTTGGAGGCCTTGACGTCGCGGTGGACGAGCCCGGCGCGGTGGGCGGCCGCCAGCGCTGCACCGACCTGGCCGACCAGGCGGCTGGCTTCGGGCAGGCTGAGGGGCCGGCTGGCGATGGCCTCTTTGAGGTTTCCGCCCCGGATCCAGCGCATGACGAGGAAGGCCCCGTCGGGATCGCGCCAGTAGTCGTACACCGGCACGATGTTGGGGTGCTCGAGGCGGGCGACGAGCTGAGCCTCCAGCTCGAATCGCCGGATGAAATCTGCGTCGCTGGCCCATTCCGGGCTGATGGCCTTCACGGCAACTTCTCGCCCCACCGACGGCTGGTAGGCCCGGTAGACGACTCCGAACAGCCCCCGGCCGATCTCGTTGCGCAACTCGTAGCCGGCGAGCCCGGTTGTCTCGCCCGGGAGAGCCGGTGGGACGCTGTCGGTGCGCAGCGGAGGGAAGTCGGCGGCCACAGAGGCCACGACGAGCTGGTGCACCGGCTCCTCTCGATCGAGCCTGGCGATGGTGTGCGCGCCGAGGCCCCGGATAGTCCAACGGGCGTCGGCACCCTCGATGGCAGCGGCGCGCGCGTCGTTCGACAGGAGGACCTGACCGCCGTGGGCAGCCCCGACGAGGCCGGCCACCCGGCTGACGACCGGACCGGTCCATCCACCGTCGTCGGTCGCTTCAGCGTCGCCGACATCGACGGCGAGACGGGCCAGCCGGCGGCCGCTCACCCGCCCGTCGACCAGCGGCATGTCACGCAGAATGGCCTCGGCCGCCCGAAGCGCCGCGGTGACCACCGGGAAGGCGATGAACTTGGACATGGCGCGTTCGGAGAAGACCTCGCCGCCATGCAGAGCAACGGCCTCCCGCACGACGTGGTCCAGCTCCTCGAGGTAGTCGACACGGGCTTCCCCGTTGAGCGCCGCGGCCAGCGGACCCGGATCGACGTCGACCGCGACGAGGGCTCGGCGGCTGATGGAGGCCCTCCGACGCGGGTCGAGACTCTCGTCGTGTTGGAGAATGCGTTGCTCCAGCTCCCGCAGCTGAGGGGAAGGCTCGATGCCCAGCTCTTCCACTAGATGGCTGCGCGTCCGCTGATAGACGCGCAAGGCCTCCGCTTGGCGGCCCGCCCGGTAGAGCGCCAGCATGAGCTGGCCATGAAACCGTTCCCGGTAGGGGTACTCGGCAGCCAGCGCCTCGAGCTCGCCGACTACGTCGGCGTGGCGCCCGGTCTTGAGGTCGGCGTCGAGGCGGGCTTCGAGCGCGGCGAGGCGCTGTTCGGAGAGTCGCGTGATTTCGGGGTCGATCAGCCCGTGGCCGTCGATGTCGTCGTAGGGGTGGCCGCGCCACAACGCAAGGGCCTCCCGCAGGGTTTCGCAGGCAGCGTGGGGATCGACCACGATGAGCGGGCGGGCCGCGGCGACCAAGTCCTCGAAGCGCGTGGCGTCGAACGAGTCCCGCTCGATGTCGATCAGGTAGCCGTCGGCCTCACGGCGGATCCGGTCGCCTACCTCGCCGCGGAGGTTCGAGACGTAGGTCTGGATCGACCGGCGAGCGCCCGGTGGTGGGGCGTCCCCGTACACCCCCTCGACGAGGAGGTCGGTCGAGGTACGCCGTCCGACATTGGCGAGCAGGAGCGCCAGCACGGTCCGCTGCTTGGGACCGCCGAGGTGCTTGCTGCTCCCGGAGTCGGTGACCTCGATCGGGCCGAGCACACCGAACCTCACGGTCGAACCGTACATGACGGGCGCTGCCGCCGCCGGGGTCACTGCACTCCTCGGGCCGATGAAGGGATCGTGACGGAGCTACGTCAAGAGTGTGTCAAGGCCCGGAGTTGAACCGTGACGACCATCGCCCCTCAGGGCGACATGCGGGATTCTGCCGGTCGGGGCCGCCGACCACGCCGATCTGACCGCTTGGGTGTGACGGGGCCCCGTTAGTTGGTCCAGGTGATCTGTCCCCCGGAATGTGGACTTGGTATGTGAGAGTGGTGGCCTGTTCCTCGAGGAGGATGGATGCCGGGCCAGGTGGTGAACAAGAAGCTGATCAGGAGGACCATGCGCCACCTCGGGATCACTGGATTGCCGACGCGGCGCCAGGGCCGGCCGAACCCCGTCAACCGGGCCACGACCGAGGACCTGGTCAACCGGGACTTCACCCCCGACGGCCCCAACCAGCTATGGATGACCGACATCACCGAACACCCCACCCGGGAAGGCAAGGTGCAGCGGTGCCAATTGGAGTGCCACACCAACGCCCGTTCCGTCTACTCCGGCTCGAGAGGCGCCCTCAACGTCTGCCCAGGAACTCGTATACCGCCTCGGGCTGTACCGGCCTCAATGTTGCCGAAGCGCTCGGCCA
>JBFJZV010000212.1:0-5555 GCA_041621915.1 Acidimicrobiia bacterium
CGGTGGCCATCGGTTCCAGCACGCCGTGGGTGACCAGCTCGCCGACCTGGGACCGGGTGAGCCCGGCGGCGCGGGCCAGCTCGTCCTCGCCCATCGACACGCCGCTGGCGCCGAAGTACGCGTCCGGGGGCGGTCCGGACGGAGGCTCCAGGGTGGGCTCCTCGCCCCGCTCCCATGCGGTCAGCTTCGACTTGATCACCTTCAGCGGCAGGTAGTGGTCGCGTTGCTGGCGGAGGATGTAGCGGATGCGCTCCAGGTCGTCCTGGGTGAACTCGCGATACCCCGACGTGCTGCGGCCGGGGTCGATCAGGCCCTGGCCCTCCAGGAACCGCAGCTTCGAGACCGTGACCTCGGGGAACTCCTCGCGGAGGAGGTTGATGGCCTCACCGATGGTGCGGCCCTCAGCCATCGCCGCGGGCCACGACCAGGTGGTATTTGCCGATCATCACCTCGTCGCCGGGGGCGAGCGCGGCGCGCTCGGTGCGCTCCCAGTTGACATAGGTGCCGTTGGTGGAGCCGTCGTCCACCACCACCAGCTCGTCCCCCTCGACAAGGAACTTGCCGTGGTGGCGGGAGACGGTGACGTCGTCGAGGAAGATGTCGTTGCTCGGGTCGCGGCCCACCGAGGTCTCCCCGGGCGCGAGGACGTAGGCCATGCCGGCGCGGGGGCCGCGGTCGACCACGAGTGCCCACTTGAATGCGCCCTCGATGAGTGGCCCCGTACGCGAGCCGGGTTGCAGCGACTCGGGCGGCACGTATGAGATCGTCGGCTCGTGGTACACGTGCACCCCCTCGTCGGCTGCTCGCGTCTCGGGCTCGGGCCGGGCGGCGCCGTCGGCATCCATGGTCTGCATGCTACCGACTCAGCCCTTCCACCTCGACTCGAAGGTGAACGCCTACTCGGTGAGCGCCCGATACCCGTCGGCGTCGAGCAGCCCGTCGAGCGCGGCCACGTCGCTCGTCTCGATCACCACGAACCAGCCGTCGCCGTACGGATCCGAGTTGACCAGCTCCGGCGACTGCTCCAGCGCCCCGTTGGCCTCCACCACCTTGCCGGTGACCGGCGCGTAGACATCGGCGACCGATTTGGTCGACTCGACCTCGGCCATGCCGTCGCCGGCGGCGAACTCCGTACCCACCTCGGGCAGCTCGACGAACACCACGTCCCCGAGCGCGTCCTGGGCGTAGTCGGTGATCCCGACCCGCACGCGATTGTCGCCCTCCATCAGGGCCCATTCGTGTTCGCTGGTGTAGCGGCGATCGGTCCGAACGTCCATCTGCAAGGGTCTCCTGCGTTGCCGGTGGCGGCGAGCTTATACGCTCGCCGGTTCCACCGCCACGGCCCGCCGGGCGTCGTCGAGGTACTGGAATCCCACGACGTAGTAGAGCACCAGGCCCGGGATGCCGGCGAGCCAGCCCAGCGCCTCGACCCAGCCCACGTCGGCGCCGTTCCCGATGAACATGAACCCAACCGCCGCATACACGAGGAGCGTCGCCAGCTTGCCGAGGGGGCGGACCGTGAGCTTGCTGCGGGTCCGCAGCGCCACCCACAGCGCCCCGACGCCGACCAGCGCCTCGCGGACCAGCACCGCCAACGCGAACCACGGCTCCAGCACCCCGGCGATCATCCCGCCGCCCAGCGCCACGAACACGGCGATGCGGTCGGCGAGCGGGTCGAGCAGCTTGCCCAGCTCGCTCACCTGGTTCAGGCGGCGGGCCAGGAAGCCGTCGACCCAGTCGGTGGCGCCGATCACCCCGAACAGCCACCCGGCGGCCACCGGGTCGTCCTTGCCCAGCAGCAGCCACAGGAACACGGGAATCAGCGCCAGCCGCGCCAGCGACACCAGGTTCGGGATCATCAGGACCTGCCCCACGTCAGGAGGCGCTGACGATCCGGAACGGCAGCCTGGTCAGTTCGATGTCGTCGTGGAGCACCAGGAACACGTAGCCCTTCGCCTCCGGGAAGCGGACGTTGCGGAACGGGCTCACCAGCGGCACGCTCGTCGGCGCGCCCGGGGGCAGGGCGGGCGGCGCTCCGATGCGGAGCCGGCCCTTCGCCTCGACGGGATCCCCCTCCTCGCCCTCCGGCGCCATCACCCGCACCGGCTGGCCGTCCTCGTCGACGAGGCGGATGCTGAGGTTGAGGTCGCGGTGGCGCTCCTCGGGCCCGACCTCGGCGACGAGCACCACCGCGATGCTGGGGTGCAGCGCCGGCAGCCGCCGGGCCGTGATCGTCGAGAAGCCGCCGCCGAGCACGTACAGCTTGCCACCCTGGACCTGGGCGGCGTCGGCCAGCATCGCGGTCGTGATGTGCATGGGGGCGACGGTAGCACCCGCCGCCCGCACGGCTCAGATGAGCGTGTGCACCTGCTCGTACACGCCGGCGATGCCGTCGACGATGCCGGTGGTGTACTGGTCCTTCTCGAACCAGAAGTCGTCGCCCGGAGTAGGTGCGGGAAGCCCGGTGGCCTGGCAGTACAGCGTCGGCAGGGTGTGCACCTCGGGCCGCAGCGAGAACTGCCGCCACCGCTGCCCCGACCAGCGGGCCACCTGCCACATCTCTCCGAGCGTGGCCGCGTCGCTCGCCCATTGGATGCCGAGATCGAGGCCGCGCTCGTACCGGTCGCGGTCGTCGCGGCCGGACTCCGACCACAGCCGCTGCGCCACCCGCAGCGCCTGGGTGGCTGCCTCCTCGCGTGACGCGATGCGCGCCAGCTCGTTCTGGAGCGCGTCCTTGCATACCTCGGTGACGTGGAGTCCCGACGCCCTGACCTCGATCTCGAGGTCGTCCGGTACCTGAATGACCAGCGTCGCCATGCTCAGCCTCTCCGTCTCGCCGTGGCATCGACGGTAGGTCCGGAATCCGCGAGCCGAAAGACACAAATCGATGGCGCCCGGCGGTACTAGTCCGCCGCCACCACGGCGACGAAGCGCGCCAGCAGCGGGCGCAGCTCGTCGACCAGCAGGCCGGCGTGGCGGCGACCACAGCCATCCAGGGTGCCGATCTCGACGTGCGACTGGTCGGGGGACCAACCGGTCCACGTCGCGGCCGGATCCACCGGCCAGTGCCCGTCGGCGCTGCACACCCACCGCCGGTACGTGCAACGCATCCGGTCGCCCTCCCAGCTCCCCGCCACGGTCACCGTCCACGCCGAACCGTCGTGGGGCAGCGACCCGTCGATGGCGCCGACGAGCCGGGCGGCGGCCTCGTCGAGCTTCTCCTCCCGCCACCGCAGGTCGCCGGCATGCTGGGCGGCGATCGCGGCGCCGACCGCCTGGTTGGCGCGGCTTCCCGAGCCGAGCTCGGCGGTGACGTCGGGCCGGGATCCGGCCTCGGCTACGGCCCGGATCGCCAGGACGGTGATCCGCCGGCTGGCAGCTACCGGCACGCAGGAGCGCTGGACGTGCTCCTCACCGGGCTGCCCAACGCCGGCGGGAGGCCGGTCGGTGGCGGCGGCTTCCCCCTGCAGGCGGCGGCCGAGCCGGGCGGCACCCAACGCCGCTGCCGCCCCCGCCACGATCACGGCGCCGAGCACGATCAGCGCCTCGGGTACGCCCAGATCCTCCACTCCTCGTCTCGCCCAGTATCACGCTCCCGGGCCGGGTGGGCAAGGTTTGCGGCGTCGCCTGGCGACGTGGACTGGAAGCTGGAAGTGGTCGTGGTCCCGGTCGCCGACGTCGAGCGCGCCAAGGCGTTCTATGCCGGGCAGCTGGGGTTCGTCGTGGACCACGACACGCAAGCGGGCGAGGGGGTGCGGGTGGTGCAGCTCACGCCGCCCGGGTCGGCGTGTTCCATCGTCGTGGGCGAAGGCATCGCCGAGATGGAGCCCGCGTCGCTACGCGGCTTGCAGCTCGTGGTCGACGACGTGCGGGCCGCCCGGGCGGAGCTGGCGGGGCGGGGCGTCGAGGTGAGCGAGGTGCAGGTGTTCGCGGGGACGGGCTTCCGCGCGGCCCGCGACGGCGACGAGCTGCAGAACGCCGGCTTCGCCTTCTTCTCCGACCCGGACGGCAACGCCTGGGCCGTCCAGCAGATCAGCCGCGGGTAACGAGCCGGGCGAGCGCGACGCTAGCGTCGGAGCCATGGACATCATCCTGATCGCCGGGCTGTGGCTGCCCGCCTCCACCTGGGGGGACGTCGCCGCCGAGCTCGCACGGCGCGGGCATCGGCCACGGCCGATGGCGCTGCCGGGCGTCGACGACGGCAGCGCGACGGCGACGCTGGACGATCAGGCCGACGCAGTGGTGGCTGCGGTCGACGCGGCAGACCGGCCGATGGTCGTGGGGCACTCGGCCGCCTGCACGCTGGCCTGGATCGCCGCCGACCGGAGGCCGGAGGCGGTCGAGCGGGTCGCCCTCATCGGCGGCTTCCCCGCCGCCGACGGCGAGACGTACGCCGCCTTCCTCCCCGTCGCGGACGGCGTCATGCCGTTCCCGGGCTGGGACCCCTTCGAAGGTCCCGACTCGGCCGATCTCGGTGAAGCCGACAAGGATCGCATCGCCGCCGCCGCCATCCCCGTCCCCGAGGGCGTGGCGCAGGGCGAGGTGCGGCTGCACGACGAGCGGCGCTTCGACGTGCCCGTGCTCCTGGTGTGCCCGGAGTACGGCCCCGACGACGCCAAGGGGTGGATCGACGGCGGCGACGTGCCCGAGATGAGCCGGGCCAAGCATGTGTCCTTCGTCGACATCGACACCGGGCACTGGCCGATGGTCACCCAACCGGCCGAGCTGGCCCGGATCCTCGACGAGGCGGCCGGCGAGCGCTGATCTCGCCGACCATGTCGCGGACCGCGGCGAGCACCCGGCCGGCCTGGTGTGGGTAGCCAGGTGCGCCGGTGCCAGGCGGCGGGTGGGCCAGCCGCGCCGGGTCGCCTCGGCGTCGTCGGCGTCGTACGCCGGGCTGAGCTGAACGTAGCCGCATGCCTGTTCGGCCCAGCGCGGCGTGGCGACGTCGTGGTCGTAGAACGAGCGGGGCACCGACGGCAGGTCGGCGGCGAGCAGTGCACGGTCGGCCGGGTCGGGCAGGATGGCGGCAACCACCTCGGGGGGCCACCAGTCGAGCCACGGCCGCAGCACGCTGCCGTCGATCTGGTCGTCGAGCATCGCTTGCATGCGTGGCCGCGTGCGGTGCGGCTGATCGGGTCGCTCGGGGTCTGGCCGCGCTCCAGGTCGAGGCTGGCGCTGCCGGGCCAAACGCCGGGTAAGCGGCGAAGTCGAGCTCAGCCGAACGCCCGTTGCAGCCGCTGGATCCAATCGATGCAGTCGACCATCGCCGACGTCGAGGGCGAGACCGAGATGACCACGACCGACTCCGGACCGTACTTCCGGGTCAGCCCGAGAAGGTGTCCGGCGGCGGTATCCAGCGCCTCGTCCCAACCGATCCGCTGCCAGCCGGGATCTGAAGCGCCCTTCGGGCCGTGCGCTTCAGCGGACGGTGTTGCCGGTCGGGGTGGGCGGAGATCTCGCGTTGGACAGCGCCGCGCGCCGAGGCGCCGGCTTCCGCCGGCGCCTCGTTGCCCGTGCACCCGGTGCGGGACCGACGCTCAGGCGGGCGGGTC
>JBFJZV010000213.1:0-5548 GCA_041621915.1 Acidimicrobiia bacterium
ACGCGGCGCGGCCCGTACGTGGTGATCCAGGTGGACGACCAGGGACCGGGCGTGCCGGAGGCGAGGCGCGCGGAGATCTTCAAGCGGGGGCGGGACGGCGGCCACCCCACCAGCGCGGGCGGCCGCGGTCTCGGGCTGTACATAGCGGCGCGGCTGGCACGGGAGCAGCGTGGTGAGCTGTGGGTGCAGGAGGCGGTAGGAGGTGGGGCTTCGTTCCGGCTGGCGCTCGGCGCCGGGGCCGGCGCAGCCGGGGCGAGTGACCCGGCGCAGCATGTACTGACGATGGGCTGAGGCCAGGGGAAAACGGGCGGCGCCGAGCCGCCCGAGGGAGGAAGACGGCGATCAGACAGCGGGGAACCCCCCGCGCCGGCGGAGTGGGCGGACGTTGCGGCGTGGCGGGGGGCACCAGGTGACCTCGGCAGCCGCCGCCGCCCGATCCCACGCGGCCGACGGCCGGGTGCCCGCGCCGCGGGTGCTGGTCGTCGAGGATCACCGGACCGTCGCCCAGTCGCTGGTGCTGGTGCTGCGCGGCGCCGGTCTGGACGCCGATGCGGTGGCCGGCCCCCCGTTCGACGACGTGGTCCAGCAGGCGGCGTCGTACGAGCCCGACGTCGTGCTCCTCGACCTCGACCTCGGCCCCGGCGGGACGCAGGGCACCTCGCTCGTCGGGCCGCTCGGCCGGCAGGGTGCCGCAGTAGTGATGCTGTCGGGCGTGCGGGATCGCCGCCAGCTTGCGGAGTGCGTGGAGGCCGGGGCGGTGGGCGTTCTCGACAAGGCCGAACCGGTGGAGAACGTGGTCGCGGCCGTCCGCGCCGCCGTGGCAGCGGGCCGGTTGATGTCGGACCACGAGCGCTTCGAGTGGCTGGCGGAGCTGCGGGCCGCTCGTGCCGAGCGGGAGGCCCGGCTCGCTCCGTTCGAGCAGCTCACGCCGCGGGAGCAGGACGTCCTGGTGCGGCTGGGGGAGGGTCTGAGCGCCGCCGAGATCGGTGAGGCGCAGTTCGTGTCCGTCTTCACCGTGCGCGGCCACATCCGGTCGATCCTCGTCAAGCTGGGTGTCGGCTCCCAGCTCGCCGCGGTGGCGCTGGCCCGCCGCGCCGGGTGGCTGCCGTGAAACGGTCAATATTGACGTAGCGGCCAGGCCTGTGCCGGCGCATCGTGGCGCCAGGCCGAGATCCGGGGTGACCAGCCGTGGGCAGGTTGCGGAGACGAGCGTGTGCCGTGGCAGCGGCCCAGGCGCGACCGGAGCGGGGCGCCACGATGGCCGAGTGGGGGCTCGTCGTTGGCCTCATCGCGATCGTGTCCATCGGCGCCATCGGCGACGTGGGCGATGCGGTGGTCGGCCGCTTCCTGCAGTTCGCCTCCCTCTTCTGACGCGCGAACAGTCAATTTTGACGTGGTGCGCGGCGCCGGCTCCCTGCATCGTCACCAGGGACAGCCCGATCACCGATCGGGGACATCGAGAGGAGGATGTCGGAATGTTGGTTCGACTCCAGACCTGGTGGTGGTCGGTGCGCGACAGCGACCGTGGCGCCACTATGCCCGAGTACGCGCTGGTGGTCACGCTGATCGCCGTGGCGGCGTTCGCCGCGACTTCGGATGTCGGCACCGCCGTCACCAACCGGTTCACGGACATCGCGGGGAAGATCTTCTAGGGCGTCCAGGGCCGGCGGCCCCCCGGGGGCCGCCGGCCCGGCGCCGGAGTGACCTCGCTGACGAGATTCGGGGACCGACATGCGGCTGTGGTGGCAACAAGAGATGGCGAAGCTGCGGACGCTCGCGGGCGACACCGCCGAGGAGCACGCCGTGCTCCTCGCGGTGCTCGGCCTGGTGATCGTCCCGCTGCTGCTCGTGTTCGTGCTGAGCCTCACCGGGACCGCGCTTCCAGCCGGACTCTTGTGATGCGCAGCACCCTCGCACGCGCCGACCGGGGCGCCGCCTTGGTGGAGGCAGCGATCGTGCTGCCGCTCCTCGCCCTGCTCGTCTTCGGCCTGGCAGAGTTCGCCCGGGCCTACAACACACAGGTGACCCTCACCCATGCGGCGCGGGAGGGCGTGCGGGAGTACGCCGTGACCCGCGACTTCGGGCAGGGCGAGGCCGCCGCCGAGAACTCGGCGTCGGGCCTCGACCCGGCCCAGATGACGATCGCCGGCACCGCCTGCGATCCGGGCCTGCCCACCGAGATCCGCGTCAGCTACCCGTTCGAGTACGACATCCCGTTCTTCGGGTCGGCCACCAAGACGATGCACGCCACGGGGGTGATGCGATGCGGTGGATGAGCGCCGCCGCCCGGAGCGACGACGGGATGGCCGCCGTGTTCGTCGCGGTCCTGCTGATCGCCCTGATCGCCCTCGTCGCTCTCGCCGTCGACGCCGGGGCGCTGTACGCCGAGCGGCGCGAGCTGCAGAGCGGCGCCGACGCCGCGGTGCTCGCCATCGCCGAGGACTGCGGCAAGGGCCTGCCCTGCGACAACGGCACCGCGATGGCGACCGCCGAGACCTACGCCGACGCCAACGCCCGCGACCTGCTCGCCGGCGTCGACGAGCTCGCGCTCGACACGTCGGCGCAGACCGTGCGGGTGATCACCCGCACCGAGGAGGCGGGCGGGGCGACGATCTTCGCGCCGTTCTTCGCCCAGGTGATCGGGTTCCCCGGCACCAAGGTGCGCGCCCACGCCGCCGCGCTCTGGGGCTACCCGGTGGGTGGGGCGACCATCCCCATCATCTTGTCCGACTGCGAGTGGGACAAGCTCGACAAAGACCCGGCCGGCGGCTACGACGAGTACACATTCTTCTTCCACGACGGCAAGCTCACTCCCGACTGCCCCTCCGCCAGCGTGAACCCCGGGCACGACGCCGACGGCGACGGACGGCTCCCGGGCGGCTTCGGCTGGCTCGACACGGGTGGCGACGACTGCGTGGCCGACGTGCTGTACGACGCCTGGGTCGGGGCCGATCCGGGCGCCTCCCCGTCGAACGGGTGCTCCCCCGACTACTTCTTCAACGAGATCTACCTCCAGGAAGTCACGATCCCCTGGTACGACGACTACGACGGCACCGGAGGCCACGGCGCCAACGGGGGCTATTTCGTCTCCGGCATCGGCGGGTTCTTCGTCACCGGATACAACTTCGGCGGCCTGTACAAGGCGCCGAGCGCAGCCTCCGCCCCGTGCAAGGGCGACAAGCGCTGCATCCGTGGCCACTACACCCCCATCACCGACACGGAGGGTCCGGTGGGCGGTCAAGACCGGGGTGTGCTCATCGTGCGGCTCACCGAGTGAACGGTCGAAAGGGCTGAGACATGAACAGAAGAGTGCTCGGATTGCTGGCCTCCCTGGCCCTGGCGACGGTCGGGACGTTCCTCGTCCTGTCGTACGTCAACGATGCGGACGAACGCGCCGCCGCCGGTGAGGAGCGGGTGAGCGTGCTGGTCGTGTCGGAGCTCGTGGAGGCCGGGGAGGCGGCCGGCGCGCTCGGGAGCAAGGTCGAGACCGTGCAGATCACGGCCCAGGCCCAGGCGGCAGGCGCCGTCGCCTCGCTCGACGACCTCGGCGACCGGGTTGCCGCTGTCGACCTGCTGCCCGGCGAGCAGCTGCTCGACGCCCGCTTCGTGACCGCCGAGGAACTCATCGACTCGAGCGGCGTGGACGTACCCGACGACTTGCTAGAGGTCACCGTGTCGCTGGCGCCCGACCGGGCCATGGGCGGCCTGGCCAAGCCCGGCGACCTGGTTGCGGTGCTGGCCTCGTTCGACCCGTTCGAGCTGGGCGCCGTGGAGCCCGGGTCGCTGGAGCAGGTGTTCGGCACCCTCGGCGGGGTGGTGGACACCGAGCTCGACCTCGACATCCCGGGCACGTCGCCGAACCTCAAGACGCCGAACTCGACGCACGTCATCATCCACAAGGCGCTGGTCACCGCCGTCCAGATCGAACGGCTGCCGGCCGCCCCCGACCGGGAGGACGCCGAGGAGGTCGGGGTCGAGCTGGCGCCGACCGGCAACCTGCTGGTGACGCTGGCCCTGGACGCCCCGGCGGTGGAGCGGGTCGTGTTCAGCGCCGAGCACGGCTCGGTCTGGCTCGCCAAGGAGCCGCCGGCGGCGCCTGAGACGGGCACCCAGATCCAGACCCGCGGGACGATCTACCAGTGACGCATCTCGCTCTCGCCACCCGCAGCGCCGGCTTCGAGCAGCGCGTCCGCCGCGCCTTCGGCGGCCAGCTCAACGGCGAGCTGCGGAGGTGGCGCGGCGTGGTGGCCGGCCAGGACCTGCGGGCGGTGGCTCTGGACCTCGGCCAGGACGATCCGTCGGTGGTGGCGTTCGGCCCCGACGTCCCGCTCCACATGGCCCTCGCGGTGGCCCGCGAGCTCGACGAGAGCCGGCCGGAGATCAGCGTGGTCGTGGTCACCGAGCCCGCCCCCGAGATGTGGGAGGAGGCGCTGCGGGCGGGCGTGCGCGACCTGGTGCCCACCACCGCCTCCGACGAAGAGCTGCGCAAGGCCCTCGAACGGGCCGTGAACACTTCCAACCGGCGCCGGCGCAACTTGGTGCAGGACGCCGCAGGTTCCGGGACGGGCGGGCGGGTCATCACCGTCGTGGCCCCGAAAGGCGGTTCGGGCAAGACCGCCATCGCCACCAACCTCGGCGTGGGGCTCGCCCGCGCCGTCCCGGGGCAGGTCGCCTTGGTCGACCTCGATCTTCAGTTCGGCGACATCACCGTCGTGCTCGACCTCGCGCCCGAGCACACCATCGCCGACGCGCTCAAGGCGGATGGCAAGGTGGACACCACGGCGCTGAAGGTGTTCCTCACCAAGCGACCAGGCGACCTCTACGTGCTGGCCGCGCCCCAGGTCCCCGAGGAGGGGGAGCAGGTGTCGGAGGGGCTCGTCCACCGGGCGGTGGGGCTGCTGGCCGAGGAGTTCCCGTACGTGGTGGTGGACACCGCCGCCGGCCTCACGGAGCAAACGCTGGCGGTGCTGGAGCTGTCGACCGACCTGGTGCTTGTCTGCGACCTGTCGGCGTCGGCGGCTCGCGGGATGCGCAAGGTGCTCGACGCGCTCGACCGGCTGGGGATGACGACCCAGACCCGACACTTCGTGGTGAACCGGGCCGACAGCAAGGTGGGCCTGGAGCTGGCCGAGGTGGCGGCGCTGGTCGGGATGCCGGTCGACGTGAAGCTGCCCAGCTCGCGGGCGGTGGCGTACTCCATGAACGAGGGGGTGCCGCTGGTGGAGTCGGCGCCGCGAGCGGCGTTCGCCCGCCGCATCGCCGACATGGTGACCAGGTTCGTCCCCGAGCATGCCCCGAGCGGGCGACGGCTGTTGGCGAGGAGGTCGATCGGATCATGAAGCTGCACGAGCGACTCAAGCGCACTCAACCGATGGACGCCGACGAGATCGGCCACGTGGACGAGGCCCCACCGGTCGATCCGTTCGCCAACTTGAAACAGCGCGCCCAGTCGGCGCTGTTCGCCAAGCTCGGCGCCCGCCTCTACGACCCGACACTTGGCGAGGACAACCTCAACGCGCTGGTCACCGAGGAGCTGGCCGACATCCTG
>JBFJZV010000214.1:0-5521 GCA_041621915.1 Acidimicrobiia bacterium
ATCGCCGACAAGTCGCGCACGGTGCGCATCCCGGTGCACCTCCACGACACGCTGGCAGCCGTGCGGGCCGCCCAGGCCAGCCTCAAGGCCGAGCTCGGCCGCGACCCCCGCCCCGACGAGATCGCCGAGGAGGCGGGCGTCACCGTCGACAAGGTCGAGCTGGCGCTAGGCGTTGCCGACACCGTCTCCCTGGAGCAGCCCGTCGGCGAGGATGGCGCCCAGCTCGGCGACTTCATCGAGGACGAGGAGGCCGTCGACCCGGTTCGGGTCACCGAGGAGATGGACATCGCCGACAGCCTGCGCCGCTCCATCGAGCGACTGCCGGAGCGGGAGGGCCGCATCCTCGGCCTTCGCTACGGGTTCCTCGACGGCGTGCCGCGTACGCTGGAGGAGATCGGCGACGAGTTCAACCTCACCAGGGAGCGCATCCGCCAGCTCGAGAAGCTGGCGCTGTGCCGCCTCCGCCACCCCTCGTTTGGCATCCGCGAACAGGATCTTCTCTAGGTGCCCTAGCCTGAGGGCGTGCAGATCCGGGGGAGGACATGAAGCTTGGCAGCCTCGTAGGGGGCAGCGCGTCGGTCATCGGCCAGGAAGCGACCCTCGAAGACGCCGCCAGGGCAATGGTCGACGACGGCACCGGCAGCCTGGCGGTGATCGAAGGCAGGGCGCTGGTCGGCATCCTCACCGAGCGCGACATCGTCCGGGCCGTGGCCGAGGACGCCGATCCCGCCGAGGCGCTGGTGCAGGACTGGATGACCGAGGAGCCCGACACCTTCCTGCCGGACGTCGACGTCGACGAGGCGGCCGCCTGGCTGCTGGAGACCGGCTACCGGCACCTGCCGGTCGTGACGGGCGACGAGCTGTTGGGCGTGGTCAGCATCCGCGACCTGCTGTGGGCGATGGTCGAGGGCGGCTGAGCCGGCGGCTCAGAGCATCTTGGTCAGGGGGCGGTTGATCGCGTCGAGCACCGCCTTGACGGTGGCCAGCG
The DNA here is from genome assembly GCA_041621915.1 of Acidimicrobiia bacterium. GTDB lineage: Bacteria > Actinomycetota > Acidimicrobiia > Spongiisociales > JAOTWH01 > JBFJZV01. The sequence continues at coordinate 989 of JBFJZV010000214.1, forward strand.
ACGGGTCCGACTCGCTGAGCAGGGCCGAGCCCACCAGCAGGTGGTCGGTGCCGACGATGCGGATCTGCGCGGTGGCGATGCGGGTCGAGCCCAGCTCCGTGGTCGCCACCGCCTCCAGCGACAGCGCCAGCTCACCCTCCGCCACCGCCTCGACCGCCCGCAGCGTGGCCTCGCCTACCAGGCGGGGGCGCAGGACGGGGTCGGCGTCGCCCTCGCTGGAACCCTGGTAGCGGTCCTCGCCCCACTCCAGCGCCACGCTCACGCGCGCCGCGCCGCCGTCGACCGATTCGTCGAGGCGTACGATCGCGGGGCGGCCACTCATCGAGGCGACACTAGTGGGTGCGACAATGCGGCCCGTGCGACTGTCCGAAGTGCCGCCTCGGGATGTCCGGCCGCTGCTGGTCGAAGAACGCGCCGCGCTCCTCGACCTGCTCGGCGGCCTCGACGCCACCGATTGGGATCGACCCTCGCCGTGCCCCGGGTGGTCGGTGCAAGACGTGGTCGCCCACGTCCTCGGCGAGGACCTCGGCCTGCTGGCACGAGGCCGCGACGAGCACACCCGCGGCGAGATACCGCCGCAATCGACGTACCGCGGCCTGGTTGACGCTCTGAACGCCTCCAACCAGCAATGGGTCGCGGCTGCCCGCCGGCTCAGCCCCCGCCAGCTCCGCACGCTGCTCGCCACCAGCGGCGAGGAGCTGGCGGCGCACTTCGCCGCAGCCGATCTGACCGCCCCGGCCTCCGTGGCGTGGATGGGCCCGGAGCCCGTGCCGGCCTGGCTCGACATCGCCCGCCACTACACGGAGCGCTGGGTCCACCAACAGCAGGTGCGCGCCGCCGTGGGCCGTCCCGGCCTCGACGGCGACCGCCACCTCGGTGCCGTGCTCCGCACGTTCGTCTGGGCGCTGGCCACCGTGCCGCCCGCCCCGCCCGGCACGGAGGTGGGGTTCTCGGTGACCGGGCCCGGCGGTGGCGACTGGACGCTGCGGGCGGGGCCGGTGAGCTGGGACCTGGAGGAGGGCGCTCCCCGTGTCTCGACCGCAACAGTCAGTCTGCCGTCGGATGCGGCGTGGCGGCTGTTCACCGACGCGCTACGGGACGAGTCCTCGATCGCGATGAGCGGCGACCCCGAGCTGGCCGGGCGGCTCGTGCAGGCCCGGGCGATCATCGTCTGAATGAGCCACGGAAGCTCGGCCCGCGCCGACACTGCTCAGCCGGGGGGCGTGACGGGCAGCCACACCAGCGTCGGGCCCTCGACCGTGATGTCCTGTTTCTCGAGGCCCACCTCGATCGTCTCGAGGTCGGCCGCCTTCTCCTCCCAAGCATCGTTGATCTCGGCGACCTCGTCGTAGAGGGCCTGCTCGGCGTCCTGGATTTCGGCCAGCTTGTCCTCGAGCTTGTCCTCGGCGGCGCGCATACGGGCCTCGGTGCTGCGGGTCTGGCCGCGGCGGCGGCCGGCCCGGCTGACGCTCCGGGTGCTGCGCCGCCCCCCCAGCAGTCCCCCGAGCAGGTCGCCCACCCCCTCGAGCACCTCGTTGCGGCGCCGCCCCGACACGTCGACCTGCAGCTCGTCGAGACGCCGCTCCGCGGCGGCGGCCTGATCCTTCAGCCGCCGCAGCTTGGTCTCGAACCGGTCGCGCTCCTTCGCCACCTGCGCGTCGGCCTGATCCTGGGCCGCCTGGTCGCATCGCGCCGCGAAGGCGTCCCGGCTCTCGCCGGCCCGGGAGTAGAGCTTGAGAGGCGCGCAGCGGTGGATCTCGATGCTGCGGTTGCGGTAGAGCCAATCGCGGATCGCCCGCTCCGCCTCGGTGAAGTACGACTTCTTCGACAGGTCCGCCTCGGGCAGCTCGTAGATGGCTCCCTCCGGCGGCTCGGCGCGGAAGTCGCGGTCGTCGTAGTCGACGGCGACGCCGGACGCCGGGTCGAACCGCTCGCCGAGCGGAGTGAACACCGCCTCGTACTCCTCGTCGTGCTTCAGGTCGGCGCGGGCCTCGTCGTAGAACAGGTGCACCCGGGCGGCGACGGCGGCCTGGAGGCGGGCGCCGCCGGCCGCTGCGCCCACCGCACCTGCCCAAGGCGCGGCTGGGTCGAGGTACGCCACCGGGATGCCTTCGGCAACGACCGGCGCCACCGGTGTCGCCCCCTCGTCGATCTGCGCAGCCGGCTCGGCCGCTTCCTGCGCCGGGGCAGTGGCTGCCGGCCCGGGCGCCGCCGGTGCCGCAGGCGAGGGCTCGGCGATGCGCGCCCGGGCGTCGCCGGACAGCCGCTCCACCTGTTCCTTCGTGAGCGGGCCGCGCAGGTACGACATCGCCCACCGGGTGGTGAACAGCACCGGCTCGCTCTCGCGCGTGTTGTGCAGCAGGAACTGGCGCTTGCCCAGTCCCGAGACGGTGCGATCGAGCTTCCCCACGTCGCTGTCGCCGCGCGCCGACTGGAGGGCCTCCAAGATGCGGGCCTTGTCGCGTTCGGTCTGGAGCCGGCCGACATTCCAGGTACCGGCGTTCGACATGGCCTTGTAGTCGAGGTCGACCGGGTTCTGGGTCGACAGCAGCAGGCCGACGCCGAACGCCCGGGCCTGCTTGAGCAGGGTGAGGATCGGCTTCTTGGCCGGCGGGTTGGCGGTGGGCGGCACAAAGCCGAACACCTCGTCCATGTACACGAGCGCCCGCAGGTCGCCGGTGCCGCTCTGCTGGCGCATCCAGGTGACCACCTTGGACAGCAGCAGCGTGACGATGAACTGGCGCTCCTCGTCCGACAAGTGGGCCAGGTACATCACCGACGCTTGCGGCTTCCCGGACTCGTCGAACAGCAGCCGGCCGACGTCGAGCGGCGGCCCCTCCAGCCAGGCGGCGAACGCCGGGGAGGCGATGAGCCCGTTGAGCTTCATCGCCAGCGCGAGGCGGTCCTTTTCCGGGAAGAACGTGTCGACGTCGAACACGCCCAGCTTCCGCAGCGGCGGCTGCTGGATCTGCCCCAGCAGCGCCGCCAGGTCGAGGTCCTGGCCCTGCCTCCAGGCATGTTCGACGAGGTTGGCCAGCAGGATGTGCTCCCGGCTGGAGATCGGGTCGGCGTCGATGCCCACCAGCCCGAGCAGGCCCGACACGAAGCCCTCGATCTCGTCCCGCAGCGCCTCGGCCTCGTCGTCGAACGGCACGGCGGGCGCCTGCAGCGAGCCCACGATGTTCACCGGCACCCCGGCCGACGAGCCCGGCGTGTAGACGACGAAATCGGCGGCATCCCGCAGGGCCTGGATGCGCTCGGGCCCCTGGTCCCAGCCGGCCAGCCCGTCGCGCCACAGCTCGGCGGTGTCGGCCGCCAGCTCGGGCACCGACTTCCCCTCCTTGCGGGCCTGCGCGTCGTCGACCCACGGCTCGAAGTCGGCGGGCAGCAGGTCGGGGAACGTCAGCAGCAGGTTGGTCATGTCCCCCTTGGGGTCGACGATCAGCGTCGGGACCCCGGCCAGCAGCGCCTCCTCGAGGTAGATGATCCCGAGCCCGGTCTTACCGGACCCGGTCATGCCGACGATCACGCCGTGGGTGGTGAGGTCGCCGCCGTCGTAATGGACCGGGCCGTCGCTGCGCTCTCCGGTGGCGGGATCGACCACGCCACCGAGGTAGAAGCCTTCGCTCATGTTCTCCTCGTCGCTCTCCAGCCGACGAGTGTAAAGCGCCGCCGGTGCCTCAGCCCTGGCGCAGCGCGACGCCCACGGCCGCCACCGCCTCGTCCACGGTGGCGACGAGGTCGACGTGGCCGGCCGGGATGTCGAGCCGGGTTGCGATCAGCGGCAGCAGCTCTGCCCACACCGGGCCGACCGCCACCAGGGGGCGGTCCACCACACCGACGTAGTTGGCGTTCCAGGCGACCATCAGCTCGGCGAGTGTGCCGATGCTGCCCGGCAGCACGATGTACCCGGCCGCCGGGTGGACGAGGCCGTGGATGCGCTCGGTGAGCGTCGGGGCCAAGCGCTCCTCCACGACGTGGGAGTTGGCCCCTTGGCGGCCGGGGAAGACTGCGGGGGCGGTGACGCCGATCACGTGCCCGCCCTCCAGCCGGGCTCCCCGCGACACCGCCTCCATCGCTCCGCCGTAGCCGCCGGTGGCCACGGTGAAGCCGGCGCGGGCCAACAGCCGACCGCAACGCTCTGCGGATGCGTAGTCGGGTTCGCCCGGCGCGCTGCGCGACGAGCCGAAGACGCTGACGACGTCGGCCATCACCGTGCGAGCCTAGGAGTTCCCGACCGCCAGCACCCGGAAAGCACCGGAAAATCAACGGTTTCGGGGTATCGTGCCGGCTTGACCGACGTGCCCGGGGCTGAGGGGCCCCCCGGCGAGACCAAGGAGACCCGATGAACAAGACCGAGCTTGCCCAGAAGCTGGCGAGCAAGACCGGCCTCACGCAGGCCAAGGCCAACGAAGTCGTGGATGCGCTGTTCAGCAGCAAGCCCGGCCACGGCATCATCGCTATCGAGCTCGACGCCGACCGCAAGGTGTCGGTCAGCGGGTTCGGCACGTTCGAGACGCGGCGGCGCGGCGC
>JBFJZV010000215.1:0-5439 GCA_041621915.1 Acidimicrobiia bacterium
GCCGACGGCTTCCGCCGCCGCCGAACAGACGCCGGTCGGCCCTCCTCCGCAACGTGGGGCCCCAACCCCACGGCGGCCGTGCTGACTCCCCAGGCCGACTTCGCCGACGGCTTCCGCCGCCGCCGAACAGACGCCGGTCGTCGGCGAACCGCTCGCTTAACGGCCGATTTAGCCCCCTCCCGGCACCATCCGGGTCAGGATTCACCAGGAGCCGAACCGATGATCGACCAGCGCCACGAGACCACCGGCCTCCCCCGCCACCTCGGCCGCAGCGGCGGCGACACGCCTCCCACCTCGCCGCCGCTCGACCCCCCCACCGGCCGGGTCACGGACGAGGCGCCGCCCCGCGGGACGCAGCCGCCGCAGGTGGTCCCCCCGCCCCCGGCCGACCCCGGCCGGCCGAGCGGATGGGGTCGCTTCCTCGCGCTCGCCGCCGTGGCCGCCGTCACCGTGCTGGCCGCCTTCGGCATCGGCCGGTTCACGGCCCCCGAACCTGAGGTGCGGGAGGTCCCGGTCACCGTCGCCGCCGCTGCGACCCCGGCGCCCACCCCCGTCCCGGCGCCCGCCGACCCGCCCCCGGCGGCCGCTCCCGACCTGTCGGCCGCGACCCCCGACGTGGTCGCCGACGTCGCCGCCGCGGTGAGCCCGACCGTCGTCCAGCTCGAGACCGGCTTCGGCGTGGGGTCCGGGGTCATCTACGACTCCGACGGCTACATCCTCACCGCCGCGCACGTCGTGGGTACCCGCGGCTCGGTCACCGTGAGGTTGGCTAACGGCAGCCAGGTGCAGGGCGAGGTCCTCGGCACCGACGACGGGACCGACGTGGCCGTGGTCAAGATCGACGGCCGCCCCGACCTGCCCGTCGCCGAGCTGGCGGTGGGCGAGGACGTCCGGGTCGGCCAACTCGCGGTCGCGCTGGGTAGCCCCTTCGGCCTGGACCAGACCGTGACATCGGGCATCGTGTCCGCTGTGGATCGCCTGCTCGACGGCAACGTGAGCTTCGTCCAGACCGACGCCGCCATCAACCCGGGCAACTCGGGCGGGCCGCTGGTCGACGCTCGCGGGAGGGTGATCGGGATCAACGACCAGATCTACACCCAGGGCGGCGGCAACGACGGCGTGGGCTTCGCGATCAGCATCGACGTCGCCAAGATCGTCGCCGACCAGATCGTCGCAGGCGAGCCCGTGCAGCTTGCGTTCCTCGGGGTCAGCACCGAGAACGCCGTGGGCACCGGCGGCGTGCTGATCGACAGCGTCGTCGAGGGATCGGCCGCCGCGCTCGCCGGCATCGAGGTGGGCGACACCATCATCGCCGTCGACGGCCGCCCGGTGAACGACATCGGCGACCTGCGGGTCCGCATCATCACGACGCCGCCGGGCACCGACGTATCGATCGAGGTCCTCCGCAACGGCCAGCCGCAGACGGTGAACGCCACCCTGGGAGTAGCCGGCGAGTAGCCCGGCGCGCGGCGGGGGGAGCGACCACAGCGCTAGGTTCTGCCCGTGGACTTCCCCGTCGTCTACCGGCGCAAGGTGCGGTTCTCCGACAGCGACGCTCAGGGCGTGGTGTTCAACGCCAACTACCTGGCCTACTGGGACGACGCCATCACCGACTACTTCGAAGCCACGGGCGTGCCCTGGGACGACCTGACCGCCCGGGGCTTCGACCTGCTGCTCGCCCACGCCGACATCGACTTCCGCTCGGCCGGTCGCATCGGCGACACGCTGGCCACCGGCGCCCGGGTGGCGAAGGTCGGCACCACGTCGCTGACCTTCGAGCTGCGCACCTGGGCCGAGGCGGACGACCGCACCGTCGTCGAGGGCCATGAGGTCCAGGTGATCGTCGACGCCGCGACCCACCGGCCCGTAGCGGTGCCCGGCTTCCTCACCGACGCCGTCGCCCGGCTCCAGGGAGGCTGACCATGGCATTCGACCCCTTCGACCTGTCCGGCAAGGTGGCGCTGGTCACCGGCGGCAACGGCGGCATCGGGCTCGGGATGGCCGACGCGCTCGCCCGGGCCGGCGCCGCGGTGTGCGTATGGGGCCGCAACGAGGACAAGAACGCCGCCGCCGTCGCGCAGCTCGCCGCCCACGGCGTGGACGCCGGCGCCCAGGCCTGCGACGTCGGGGACCCGGACGACGTGACTGCGGCGTTCGCCGCCACGCTGAGACAGTTCGGGCGGGTCGACGGCTGCATCGCCAATGCCGGCGTCATCGGCTTCCCGACCCGGTTCGACGAGATGGCCGACGACGAGTGGCGGCGGGTGATGCGGGTGAACCTCGACGGCGCCTTCCACACGCTGCGGGCCGCCGCCGGGCACATGCGCGCCCGGGCCGGCGAGGGCGATCCGGGCGGCCGGCTGGTGACGATCGCCAGCGTCGCCGCCATCTCCGGCGCGGCCCGCAACGAGCACTACGCCGCCACCAAGGGGGCGCTCGTGTCGGTGACCAAGGCGCTGGCCGTGGAGTACTCGCGCTACGGCGTCACCGCCAACGCCATCCTCCCGGGCTGGATCGAGACGGCGATGACCGACGGCGTTCTCGACAGCCCGGCGTTCCAGGAGCGCGTGCTGACCCGGGTGCCGGCGCGGCGCTGGGGCACCCCGGCGGACTTCGGCGGGATCGCCGTGTACCTGCTGAGCGACGCGTCGGCGTACCACACCGGCGACGTGCTCGTCGTCGACGGCGGCTACACGGTCTTCTGAGATGCCCCCGAAGCGGCCCCCCGCCCAGCGCGCCGACCGGGCGGCGCTCGCCAGCATCGACGCCCTGCACGGCGCCGACCCGGCGAGCCTCGGGCCGGAGGTCCGCCGCCTGCAGCGGCTCGTCAAGGTCCGCCGCGTCCTCTACTACTCGGTCCTAGCGCCCTTCGGCTGGCTCAGCCGCATGGCGTTCGGCTGGCTGGTACCGCTGTCCGCGATCGTCGCCCTCATCGCCTTCGGCGTGGCCGTCGCGCTGGGTGGCCCACCAGTGCTGGTGGTGGCGCTGGGCTACTGGGCGCTGGGCGGCATCGCCTACTTCGGCATCTCCCTGAGGATGGCGAAGCTGCTCGACGGGGCGGCCGAGTCGGCCGGCCTCGAGCCCGCCGAGGTCATCGCGAGCTGGGCCGCCGACAGGTAGTCGGCATACACTGCGGCCATGACGACACGACGCTACGAGCTGCCCATCGACGAGACCGAGTGGCACGTGCCCCAGGGCGGGGAGATCGTGATGGCCTGGGACTACGACTCCGGCCGGGACCGGCTGCTGCGCCTGTACGAGCGCGGCAAGGACAAGCAGTGGAACGCGACCCACCGGGTCGATTGGGACGTGGACGTCGACATGAACGACCCGGCGGTCCGCACCGACGAGCTGATGCCCATCGCCAACACGCCGGTGTGGGGACGGCTCAGCGAGGCGGAGAAGGCCGACGTGCGCGTCCACAGTGCAGCGTGGATGAACTCGCAGTTCCTCCACGGTGAGCAGGGAGCGCTGATCTGCGCCTCCAAGGTGGTCGGCACGGTCCCGCAGCTCGACGCCAAGTTCTACGCCGCCACCCAGGTGATCGACGAGGCCCGCCACGTGGAGATGTACTCGCGGTACGTTCGGGACAAGCTGGGCGTGGCCTACCCCATCAACCCGCATCTGCGGGCGCTGCTCGACGACGTCATCCGCGACGACCGCTGGGACATGACGTATCTGGGCATGCAGGTGATGATCGAGGGCCTGGCGCTGGCCGCGTTCGGCCTGATCCGGGAGACCACCAAGGAGCCTCTCGCCAAGGCGATCAACACCTACGTGATGGCCGACGAGGCCCGCCACGTCGCGTTCGGGCGGCTGGCACTCGACGGCTTCTACGACGGGTTGACCCAGGCCGAGCGCGACGAGCGGGAGGAGTTCGTCGTCGAGGCCTCCTACCTGCTACGCGACCGGTTCCGCGGCGAGGAGGTGTGGCAGCGGCTGGGGCTCCCCGTCGACGAGCTGGCGGCGGCGACCGAGGAGTCAGGCCTGCTCGACACGTTCCGCCAGATGCTGTTCAGCCGCATCGTGCCGACCGTGAAGGCGATCGGGCTGTGGGGCCCCAGGGTGCAACGCGCCTACGAGGACATGGGCGTGATCCAGTTCCAGGACCTCGACCCCGACGTGCTGTCCGCAGCCGACGAGGCCGCCGCCCGCACCCTGGACACCGGACGCGGCCTGTCCGAAGAAGCCGTGGCCGGCGCCGCCATCGCCGGAGTCGACCCCAAGCGCGCCCAGGAGGTCGAGGAGACGATCCGCCTGGGCGACGAGCGGCACGAGCGTTAGGCGGGGGCCCGGAGCGACGGAAGCGCGCGAGGCCCCCGCCGGAGCGGGGGCCTCGCAGTTCTCCCCCGCTCGCCTGGGGGAGGGGGGAAAGAGCGGGGGAGTGCGCTGCAGAGCGGCTCTACGAGGCGACCGAAGTCTCCAGGACCCGGTCCTCGGACTGCTGGTTGCCGATCTCGATCTCGACCTTGCGGGGCTTTGCCTCCTCCTTCACCGGGATGGTGAGGGTCAGCACGCCCTGGTCGTAGCGAGCCGAGACGTTGCCACCGTCGAGGGTGGGGCCCAGCCGCAGCTGGCGGCTGTGGGTGCCGTGGGGGCGCTCCCGCACCAGCCAGTCGGCGCCCGAGGTGTCCTCGAACTGGCGATTGGCGGTGACGGTCAGCACCTGGTCCTCGACCGTGATCTCGACGTCGTCGGCGGAGACGCCGGGCAGGTCGAAGCGGATGACGAACTCGCTCTCGTGGCGGAACGCGTCCATAGGCATCGTGCCGCTGGAGCGGAAGGTGGGGCCGAGCGACTGGAAGAGCTGCTCGAACTCCCGGAACGGGTCGACGAAACGCATGTTCGTGAGCTCCTTTCTGAGAGATCGATCTATAGCGTATACACTCAGGTTTATAGCATACCCAATAGGCAGATGTCAAACCCGTTTTGTGCTCATCCGCCCCGGAGCTGGTCCAGCACGCGACGCGCCTCTCCGGCCTGCAGCAGGTCGAAATGGGGGTTCAGCTCGAGAGCCCGGGCCAGCTCGTCGGCGGCCCGCTCGTCTTCACCGAGCGCCGCTGAGATGAGCCCGGCGTGGTACCAGAACCCGGCCTCCGGGGTCCCCAGCGCCAGCGCCTCCTCGGCTGCTTCCCTGGCCTCGGCGTACTGCCCGTTGCGGTAGAGCGCCCACGCGTGCGCATCCCACCCGTACACGTCCCGCCGCACTTCCAGCTCGGCGGAGCTCAACCGGAGCGCCTCGGCGGGCTCCCGGTCGTGGTCGGCGAGGAACGACGCGAGGAAGCGGCTGTACGGGCCGGGCACGGCGGTCTCGCCCGCCACCGACTCCACCGCTGCATAGAGCTCCTCGGCGGCCGCCTCGTCACCGAGGAGCAGGTGCAGGTCGCCGAGGGCTGCCAGCACGTCTGGATGCTGCACGCCGCCGGTTGCGATCTCGTA
>JBFJZV010000216.1:0-5419 GCA_041621915.1 Acidimicrobiia bacterium
CAGCTTCCCCGAGGGTGCCCGCGTGTTCCTGTTCTCGGCGCCGTCGCGACCGCTGCCGGCCGGCACCGGGGCGATCCGCGCCCAGATCCTCGCTCGGATCGGCGAGGGCGCCGGCGAGCAGCGCGTGCCTGCCCCGTATGCAGTGGTCAAGGTGGACGTGGCCGGCGGCCAATGGGTGGGCGTCGCCGACCGCAACGGCGCGGCCCTGGTGCCGGTCCCCTACCCGGCGTTCGGCGGCGGCTTCGGCGGGTCCCTCGCCGACTCGATCCCGCCCGGCTCCCACGGCACGCCCACCGACGACCAGGTCTGGCCGGTCACGGTCGAGGTCAGCTCGGAGCCCGGGGCACTGGAGTTCCCGGCCCGGCTCGACGAGCCGCCCCGGCTCGGCAGCGTGCTCTGCCAGGCCGCCGCCTCGGTCTGGCTCGACACCGCAGACGACGACCCACAGCCCCAGCTCACCACCGAGCTCACGTACGGCCGCGATCTGGTCCTGGCGACCACCGACCCCGGAGGCCGCCGCGAGCTGCTGATCGACCGGCCAGCTCCCTGACGAGAAGGAGGAAGGCACATGCCCGAATACCTGGCGCCCGGCGTGTACGTCGAAGAGACGACGTTCCGGCAGAAGACCATCGAGGGGGTGAGCACGAGCACCGCCGGCTTCGTCGGTCCCACGCGGTTCGGGCCCACGGCGGGCGAGCCCGAGCTGCTCACCAGCTTCCTCGACTTCGAGCGCATCTACGGCGGGATCGACTACCTCGACTTCGGGGAAGGTGAGGTCCACAACGACGTGGCGCACGCCGTCCGCGGGTTCTTCGAGAACGGCGGGCGGCGGCTCTACGTGGCGCGGGTGTTCGACCCGCCGGCCGACCCCAGCGACCCATTCGCGAACCACGGCAAGTGCCCGGTGAGCGCCGACCCCAGCTCCGGCATGGTGCTGCGGGCGCGGTGGCCCGGCGCAGCCGGCAACTTCACGGTGACGTTCACGTTCCGGGTGGGGCCGAACATCCTGGTGGGCGTCGACGAGTCGGTGCCGAGCCCGAGCCTGCAGGGGCCGCGCCGGTACGACACGGTGCTGGTCCTCGGTCAGAGCCTTCCCGCTCCTCGCCTGTACGTCCTCGAGCGCGACGAGGAGACGGGGCGGGCCGACCTGTTCACCGCCGACGACGTGTCCGACACCCGCACCCTCACCGAGGTCGTCGGCGACGGCGTCGCCGAGGTGAGGGTGGTGACGGTCTCCGTTGACATCAGCCCGCTGGGCCGCTTCATGGACTCGGTGTTCTTCGAGGACCTGAGCCCCGACCCCCGCCACCGCACCGGGCCGCTGATCACGACGTTCGCCGCCGAACCGACCCGGAAGGCCACCACGTTCGTGCCGCTGGTCATCGACCCGGGCAGCGCCAACGACGGCGGGTCGATCGTCGAGGCGCTGCTGGCGGGCGCCGTCGACGCGTCGATCCCGGAGCAGTCTTCCGCCGCGGAGCTGCTCGAGGATCTCCTCGACCCGACACCAGGCCTCGCCCAGTGGCGCTGCCGGCTCGCCGGCGGCAGCGACGGGGGCCGGCCGCCGGGCACGGCGTACGAGGGCGACGAGGACGCCAACGGCCGCAAGAGCGCCCTCAAGGCCCTGGAGGACCTCGAGGACATCTCGATCGTCGCCGCGCCGGGATCCAGCCGGGACGGCCTCAACGGCTATGCGACGGACGCGGAGACCATCGCCCAACTGCTGATCTCGCACTCCGAGCGGATGAAGTACCGCATCGCGGTGCTCGACTCGCCGAACGAGGCGCTGGTGTCGGACGTGCGCGCGTACCGCGGCAAGTTCGACTCGAAGCACGCCGCGCTCTACTACCCGTGGATCACGATCGCCGACCCGATGGCGTCGGAGATCCGGGGCGAGATCGACACGCCGCCCAGCGGGTTCGTAGCCGGCGTCTACGCCCGCAACGACGTCGAGCGGGGCGTCCACAAGGCGCCCGCCAACGAGGTCGTGCGGCTGGCGATCGACTTCGAGCTGCCCATCAACAAGGGCCAGCAGGACGTGCTCAACCCGGAGGGCGTCAACTGCCTGCGGTTCTTCGAGGGCCGCGGGTACCGCATCTGGGGTGCCCGAACCATCACGTCCGACCCGGAGTGGAAGTACGTGAACCTGCGCCGCTACTTCGCCTTCCTGGAGCGCTCGATCGACAAGGGCACCCAGTGGGCGGTGTTCGAGCCCAACGGCTCGGCGTTGTGGGCCAACGTCCGCCGCACCGTGGAGGACTTCCTGTTCAACGAGTGGAAGTCGGGCCACCTGATGGGCGAGAAGGCCGAGGAGGCCTACTTCGTGAAGTGCGACCGCTCGACCATGACCCAGAACGACATCGACAACGGCCGGCTGATCTGCCTCGTCGGGGTGGCGCCCCTCCGCCCCGCCGAGTTCGTGATCTTCCGCATCGGCCAGAAGACCCTCGACTTCAGGGGATGAGGAGGTAGCACACCGTGGCATTCCGCGAACGGCCGTATTCGGCATTCAACTTCCTGGTCAACTTCGGGCCCGACCCCGGCGACCCGAAGGCCGGGTTCCAGGAGGTGTCCGGCCTCGGCATGGAGATCACCGTGCAGGAGTACCGGGCCGGCAACAAGAAGGGCAACGCGCCGGACAAGATCACCGGCGTCTACAAGGTGCCGGACATCACGCTGAAGCGCGGCGTGATGGGCGACGACACCCTCTACACGTGGCTCGACCAGGTGCGCGCCGGCGCGCAGGAGGAGGCGCTGCGCAGCGTGTCGATCGAGCTGCTCAGCGAGGAGGGCGAGGCCGTCCAGACCTGGCTGCTCAAGGGCGCCCGGCCGATCAAGTACACCGGGCCGGCGTTGAGCGGCAAGGCCACCGACGTGGCCGTCGACGAGCTCGTCCTCGCGTGCGAGGACGTGTCGCAGGAGTTCGCGTAGCCCGATGACGCTGCCCCGCATCTCGTTCGAGGCGGCGCCGCCGCCGCTCGACGAGAGCCTGCCGCGCATGGACGTCGCCGCCTTCGTCGGCTTCGCCGCAGCCGGGCCGCTGCACGTGCCCGTCGCCGTGGAGGACAGCGACCGCTTCCGCAACGTGTTCGGCGAGGATCCGGTGCTGGCCCGTCACCCCCGCGACGGGTCGCCGCATCGCGCCCACCTCGGCGGGGCGGTCGAGGCGTTCTTCCGCAACGGCGGGAAGCGGGCGTGGGTCGTGCGGGTGGCCGACGAGGCCCGGGCCGTCACCAGCGAGTACGCCGTGCCGGGCCTGCTGGCGCCGCCCCGCGACGGGCAGGGGTGGCGGATCGCCTCACTGCGGGCGCGCAGCCCCGGCTCGTGGGCCGACCCGCTCCGGGCTGCCGGCACGCTGACCGTGGCGGCCACTCCCGCCCGGACGGTCACCGACGCCGAGGGCGTCGTGACCGTGGTGGTCGACCCGGCTGCCGACGTCGTGGCCGGCGACCTGCTCCGCATCGACTTCGGCGGCGGAGAGCAGGCTTGGATGGTGGCTGCGGCCGTCGTGCCGCACCTCGACGAGGGACTGGCGGTGGCCGGCTCGGCGGCAACGGGCCTGTGGTGGCTCGCGCCGGTGACCGACGAGCTGCCGAAGGACACGGAGGCCACGAGGCTCACGACCGGGGCCGGTGAGCCGGTGACCGTCGCCGTCCAACTCGACGCCGAACGGCTGGCCTTCGACGACGACGAAGCGGTGGCGCCGGGCGACGTGCTCACCGTGGAGGACGGCAGCGTGACCAGCTTCTACGTGCTGGGCGAGCAGCAGCGGGCCCGCGAGGGCGAGCCGATCGACGCGCTCCCCCATGGGATCACCGCCTCCTGGGTGGTCGGCCGCCCCCGGCCTTCGCTCACCGGACGCGACGCCGTGGTCGAGGTGCTCCGGTGCGCAGCGCTCGCCTGGCGGGGCGAGCGGCGGGAAGCCGACCTGGGCGGGCTGGGGTTCGCCGCCGCCCACCCCCGCTACCTGGGGGCGCTCCCCACCGACGCCGAGGCGTTCGCACTGGCCGCCGCGCTCCCGCGCACCCGGGGCGACGGAGGGCAGGCGCAGGTGAGCGACTTCGGCCGAGCCGAGCTGTCCGGGCTCGCCAGCGACGCAATGGCTCCCCGGTTCCCCTTCGCCGGTCCGGCAGAGCCCGAGCCCGTGCTGCTGCCGCTGGCGATGGGCGTGACCCCCGATCCCGCGCTGGCCGGGCCGCGTCCCGCCCAGGCCGACCCGGCGACCGCCCTCACCCGCGACGGCCTCGACACGTTCTCGGCCGCCCTGTTCGTCGACGAGGACCTCGCCCGCCTCGGCACCTACGCGCTGCTGGCGGGCGCGTTCCACAAGGCATACGTGGCCGACCCACCCCAGCCGCTGCTGGGCATGCACGCCCTGCTGCCGCTGACCGAGGTCACGCTGCTGGCGGCGCCCGACGCGGTCCACCCCGGCTGGGAGGAACGAGTGGTGCCCGCCCCGGTCCCGCTCGCCGCGCCGGAGCTCCACGAACCGAACACCGACGGCGCCCGCGTGTCGCTGACATGGTCGGAGGTGACCGGCGCCTCTGGGTACGAGGTGGAGGTGGACCGCGACCTCGGGTTCGCTGCGATGCCGGCGTGCCACGGTGCGGCCGGCACCGGCCTCACGCTGGACGACTGGCCCTACTGCCCCGAGATCTACTTCTTCCGGGTGCGGGCCACCCGCGACCTCGAACGAGGGCCGTGGTCGAACGTCGTGGCCGCCCACGTCCCCGCCGGCCAGTTCGCGCCCAGCCCACCGGGCGACGCGGAGGCAAAGCTGCCGAGCGCGGAGCCGGCCGCCGAGCAGGGCCCGGAGCTGCGCACATGGGTGCTGGCCGAGCGGCCGCCCGACGAGCCCCCGTCCGACCTGCTGGCGGTGCACACGGCCATGCTGCGAGCCGCGGCAGGGCGCGGCGACGTGCTGGCGCTGCTCACGGTGCCCGCCGACTACCGGGCCCGGGACGCCGCCAGGTACGTCGCTCAACTCACCGGGAGCGAAGAGGCGTTCGCCGCCGCCGACGGGGCGCCGCTGGCGCGCACCGAGCTGGCCGCCGGGGTGCTCGCTCTGGATCGGGCGGAGGAGGCCGCCTTGAGCTTCGGCGCCGCCTACCACCCGTGGATCGTGACCGGCGCCGCGGCCGACGGCGAGGCGTTGCGCCACCTGCCACCAGACGGCCCTGTCGCCGGGGTGTACGCCGCCCGCGCCCTGGCCCGCGGCGCCTGGATCGCGCCGGCAAACCGGCCGCTCGCCGGCGCGCTTGCGCTCGACCCACCCGTCGACGACGCCGACCGGGCGCTGCTGGCGTCGCGGGCGGTCAACACCTTCGGCCGCGACCCGCGCGGCTTCGCCGCGGTCGGCCAGGACACGCTCAGCGTCGAGGCCGCGCTCCGGCCGGTGAACGTCCGCCGGCTGATGATC
>JBFJZV010000217.1:0-5409 GCA_041621915.1 Acidimicrobiia bacterium
GCTCGGCCAACGTCGTCGCCGGCGAGGCCGGCGGCATCACCCAGCACATCGGCGCCTACCAGGTCGACCGGGGCGACGACCGCCGGATCACCTTCATCGACACCCCGGGCCACGAGGCGTTCACTGCGCTGCGGGCACGGGGGGCCAACGTCACCGACATCGTCGTGCTCGTGGTCGCCGCCGACGACGGCGTGATGCCGCAGACCGCCGAGGCGATCAGCCACGCTCGCGCCGCCGGCGTTCCGATGATCGTCGCGATCAACAAGATCGACCTCGACGCCGCCGACCCCTACGCCGTTCGCGCCCAGCTCACCGAGCACGAAGTGGTGGTCGAGGAGCTGGGTGGCGAGGTCGTGAGCGTCGAGGTGTCGGCGCTGGAGAACCTCGGCATCGACGACCTGCTGGAGGCCATAGACCTCGTCGCCGAGCTCGAGGAGCTGCGGGCGAACCCCGAGGCCGCCGGCTCCGGCGTGGTGATCGAGGCACAGCTCGACAAGGGCCGGGGCGCAGTCGCCACGGTCATCGTGCTGCGCGGCACGCTGCGGGTCGGCGACTCGCTGGTTGCCGGCCACGTGTCCGGCCGGGTGCGGGCGATGTTCGACGAGAACGGCAAGCAGGTGAAGGAGGCCGGCCCCAGCACGCCGGTGCTGATGATGGGCTGGGCCGAGGTGCCGACCGCCGGCGACTTCTTCGAGGTGGTGGAGGACGACAAGACGGCCCGGTCGGCGGCGCAGGACCGTCTCGACGAGATGCGTTCCGAGGAGCTCGTGGTGCCGAGCGCCCAGGAGCGGCTCACCCAGCTCCTCGAACAGCTCCGGGCCGCCGACGTCACCGAGCTGCGGGTGATCGTCAAGGCCGACGCCCACGGCTCCCTGGAGGCGATCCGCGACGCCATCCGCAAGATCGGCCGCGAGGACGCCAAGGTCGAGATCATCCACGCCGCGGTGGGCGGCATCACCGAGAACGACATCGTGCTCGCCGAAGCGTCCGAGGGCGTGGTGTTCGGCTTCAACGTCCGCCCCGACGGCCCGGCCCGGCGCGCCGCCGAGCAGAAGGGCGTCGAGGTGCGCACCTATCGCATCATCTACGAGCTCCTCGAAGACGTCGAGGCGATGCTCGTGGGCCAGCTCGCCCCCGAGGAGCTGGAGGTGCTGCTCGGGGCGGCCGAGGTGCGGGCTACGTTCCGCGCCCCGCGGTACGGCATGGTCGCCGGCTGCTACGTCACCGAGGGCGAGATGGTCCGCAACGCCCGGGTGCGGCTGGTGCGCGACGGCGTCGTCGTGTACGACGGCCGGATCGGGTCGCTCCGCCGGTTCAAGGAGGACGTCCCCCGCGTCGCCACCGGCTTCGAGTGCGGCATCGGCCTCGAGAACTTCCGGGACGTGAAGGAGGGCGACGTGCTGGAGTCGTACGAGGTCCGCGAGGTCGCCAGGACCTAGGAGTAGGAGGCCGGCCATGCACGCCGCCGCCATGCGCGTGGAGCTGCGCATCCCCGGGGTCAACTCGCTGAAGGAGAAGCGGTCGAAGGTGAAGGCGCTGACGGCATTGCTGAACCGCAAGTTCCCGGTGGCGGTCGCCGAGGTCGACTTCCAGGACCAATGGCGCCGGGCGTCGCTCGGCATCGCCACGGTGGCGGCGCAGCACGGCCAGCTCGAGCGGCTGCTCCATTCGGTCGAGCGGCTCATCGCCTCCCAGCCCGACTTCGAGATCCTCGCCATCGGCGTCAGCCACCTGGAGGACCCGCTGTGAGCGGGCCGGCCCGCACCCCGCGCATGCGCAAGGTCAACGAGCTGCTGCGCGAGGTGATCGCCGACGAGCTGCACGACCTGGCAGATCCGCGTATCGGCTTCGTGACGATCACCGGCGTCGACACGTCACCCGACCTGCGGAACGCCCGGGTCTACTTCTCGGCGCTGGGCGACGCCGACGCCGCCGAGGAGACCCGCAAGGCGCTCCAGCACGCCGCCCCCCACCTGCAGGAGGCGCTCGGCCGCCAGGTGCGGATCAAGTACATCCCCAAGCTGCGCTTCGTCGTCGATGAGGCGGTGGAGCGGGGCATGCGCATGGAGGAGCTCCTCCGCAACATCGTCCCCCACGACGAAGAAGAGGAGTGAGATTCGGTTGCCGCGCACACGTCCCGGCGCGGCGCGTGGTTGGCGCTAGGCAGCCGCCTAGCGGCCGCCATGATGTAGGACCCGCCCCGGCTGCGATGTGAAACCCCTACTCGTCCTCGCCGAAGAGGGGGAGGTCGGCGTCGAGGTCCAGGACCTCCACGTAGTAGCGCAGCTCGTCGATCGATTCGTGGAGGTCCGACAGGGCACGGTGGCGTGACGTCTTGTCGGGGCGGCCGGGCAGCAGGTCGGGTCGCCAGCGCCGCACCACCTCCTTCAGCGTGGAGACGTCGAGGTTCCGGTAGTGGAGGAAGGCGGCCAGGTCGGGCATGTGCCGGGCGAGGAACGCCCGGTCGGCATGCACGCTGTTCCCGGCGAGCGGCGCGGTGCCAGCCTGCGCGACCTCCTGGCGCAGGAACTCGAGGGTCATCTTCTCGGCCTCGGCGACCGTCGTCGCGGCCCCCCGCGACTCCTCGGTGAGCCCGGAGCCGGCGTGCATCTCGGTGACCACGTCGCTCATCCCGTCGAGCAGCTCGTCGGGAGCATGGATCACGATGCTCGGGCCGATGACCACCTCGTCGAGCTTGCCGTGCGTCACGATGCTGGCGATCTCGATGATGACGTCGCGGTCGACGTCGAGCCCGGTCATCTCCAGGTCGATCCACACCAGGGGGTAGTCGTTGGCAGGCGAGGCGTTCACGGCCGCGTAACCCTACCGCCGGATGCAAGGCCCGCACCCCGGGCGGCTCCGGTAACGTCCGGGGACCGATGACCGAGCCAAGCCGCGCCGCGCCTCCCGAGGGGTTCCTGCTGGTCGACAAGGACCAGGGGTGGACCTCGCACGACGTGGTGGCCAAGGCCCGGGGCCTGGCCGGCCAGCGCAAGATCGGCCACGCCGGCACCCTCGACCCGATGGCCACCGGCCTGCTGGTGCTGGCGCTGGGCCGGGCCACCCGGCTCATCCGGTTCGTCCAGGACTTCCCGAAGGAGTATCTCGCCACCGCCCAGTTCGGTGTCGCGACCGACAGCCTCGACGCCGACGGCGCCGTGCTGTCCCGTGAAGCCATGCCGGTGGACGAGGCGGATGTGCGCGAGGTGTTGCCGCGGTTCGTCGGCACCATCCTCCAGGTCCCGCCGATGGTCTCGGCCCTCAAGGTCGGCGGGCGGCGCCTCTACGAGCTGGCCCGGGAGGGCAAGGAGGTGGCTCGCGAGGCGCGGCCGGTGGTCGTCCACGAATTCGAGCTGGTCGACTTCGCGCCATCCGACTATCCCGAAGTCACGCTGCGGGTGCGGTGCGGCAAAGGGACATACGTGCGGAGCCTCGCCCACGACGTGGCGGCCGCCCTGGGCGGCGCCGCCCACCTCACAGCACTGCGCCGCACCGCGATCGGCTCGCTCCGCGTCGAGGCCGCGCTGGTGATCGACAAGGTCGCCGCGCTGGCCGACGCCGGCAGCTTCCCGTCGGCGCTCCTGCCGCCCGCCGCAGCCCTGGGAGACCTGCCGGCGGTCACCGTCGGCGACGACGTGCTGCGGGGGGTGCGCCACGGCACGCCGTTCCCGCGGGCCGCCCTCCCCGGAGCCCCGGACGGCGGGCCGTTCCGCGTGCTCGACGGGGCCGGCGAGCTGCGGGCCGTGTACGGTGCCGCCGGCAACCAGGCGAAGCCCGAGGTGGTGCTGGGATGATCGTGTTGCGCGGCGACCACGACAGTTGGGTGCCGCCCGAGGGCGGAGCTGCCGTGGCGGTGGGCGTGTTCGACGGCGTGCACCGCGGCCACCAGGCCGTCCTGGCCGGGCTCCGGGAGCGAGCCGCAGAGCTGGCCGGCCTGCCGGTCACCGTGCTGACGTTCGACCGGCACCCGCTCGAGGTGGTGGCGCCCGACCGGGCACCTCGCCTGCTGACGTCCCCGGAGCGCAAGGTGGAGCTGCTCGGCGAGCTGGGCGTCGACACCGTGGCGGTGCTGACGTTCGACGAGCGGGCCCGCGGCCTCACTCCTGAGGAGTTCGCCGCTGACGTCCTGGTGGGAGGGCTGGGGGCTTCGCTGGTGGCGGTCGGCGCCGACTTCCGCTTCGGCAAGGACCGCAGCGGCGACGTCGAGGAGCTGCGAGACCTCGGGCTGGGCTTGGGCTACTACGTCGAAGAGGTGGAGCTGCTCGGCGACGGGGCGCCGGTGTCGTCGACGCGCATCCGCGCCGCGGTGGTATCCGGCGAGGTCGAGGCCGCGGCCCGCGACCTCGGCCGCCCCTTCGAGCTGGGCGGCGAGGTGGTCGAAGGGGACCGCCGGGGCGTGCAGATCGGCTTCCCCACCGCCAACCTCGACGTCGCGCCCCACCTGCTGATCCCGGGCCGGGGCGTGTACGCGGCGTGGGCGGACGTCGGCGCAGAGACCCACCCGGCCGTCGTCAACGTGGGCGTGCGCCCCACGTTCGGCGGCGAGCGCGAGGTGGTCGAAGCCCACCTCATGGACTTCGACCGCGACCTCTACGGCGCCCGGC
Source organism: Acidimicrobiia bacterium (assembly GCA_041621915.1). Taxonomy (GTDB): domain Bacteria; phylum Actinomycetota; class Acidimicrobiia; order Spongiisociales; family JAOTWH01; genus JBFJZV01. Next base: position 4,605 of record JBFJZV010000217.1, read on the forward strand.
TCGAGCTCCGATTCGTGACCCGGCTGCGCGACGAGCGGCGCTTCGAAGGCGTCGACGAGCTGTCGGCCCAGATCGCCCGCGACGTGGAGGCGGGTCGGGCGGCGCTGGCCGCAGATCAGGGCGCGGCCACGTAGGCGCCGTCTGCGAGCACCGGGACGGCCTGGTCGGCGTCGACGGCCACCGCCAGATCCACGTCGGCGGCGGCACCGCGTTCCACCAGTTCTCTACCGGAGATCGAGTCGCGTACGAGGGGCGCCGGGTCCGCCACAGCGGCAGCCGCGGCCACCTCGGCCTCGGCAGACCGTCTTCCGCCGACGGCAGCGATGATCGCCCCGGCGCCGAGCAGGTCCTCGACGGCGGGACGGAGCGAGCCGTCGGGCCACCGCTCGCCCGCCGCGATGACCGCGACCCTGCGGTCGGCGGCGTGGTCCGCGACCGCGCCAGCGTTGCGCAGGCACCCGGCGACGACGGTGACGCCGGCCGTGGCGGCGGCCAGGCTCAGGGGCGCCCCGTTGGGCGAGGGCAGCACGATCCGGTCGCCGGGCCGGGCTCGCAGCATCGATGCCGGTGACAGCGAGTACGGGTGCTCGGCCGAGGCCTCCTCACGGCGCACCGCAAGGGTCGCACCGTGGCGCGCCGCGAGCTCGGCGGCCGCAGCCTGGTCGAACGAGTGGGGCAGCACGATGGCGCCCCGGGTGCACGCCACCGTCACCGCCGTCGAGAACGACAGCACGTCGACGATCACCACCAGGTCGACCTCGGGCATCAGGGTCCGGATCCCCCATTCCCCCCAGCCGAACGAGAC
>JBFJZV010000218.1:0-5402 GCA_041621915.1 Acidimicrobiia bacterium
AGAAGCGCTCCCTGCCCAATCCGGCAGATGACCCGCCCGCACGGGGACAGCGGTCCGCTCATCTCGCCGTCGCCGGCGCGACGCGGGGTCACGTGGACAGGGTGTACTCCAGCATCTCGTCCATCAGGCCCGACCAGTTGCCCCAGCCGTGGCCCTCGGCCACCTGGATGAACATGTGCTCGAAGCCGGCCTCTTCCCACCCGGCGGCGACCTGGTCGAGACCCCCGATGTCCCCGAGCTCGGGCAGCCCGGAACCGAGGAAGAGCCGGACCCGCGGGCAATCCTGACCGGTGCCGGGCCCGCAGGACTCGACCTCGGCGACCAGGGCCGCCACCTCTTGGTACGCCGCCACCCGGACTGGGTCCTCGAGCAGATCGGGTTCGCCGAGGTAGTGCAAGGGCGGCGAGAACATGGCGAGGGTTCCGAACACGTCCGGCTGATGCACGGCCGTCGCCACGGCGTGGAGGCCGCCGAAGGAGGTGCCGACCAGGATCCGGGCATCGGGCGACGGCGAGGTTCGGTAGGCGGCGTCGATGACCGGCACCAGCTCGGTGGTGAGGAAGCGGGCGTAGTCGGCCGGCCGCTCGACGAACTCGATTTCCCGCCGGTTCTCTGCCCGGTCCGGGCTCCAGGCGTCCACGAACACCGCCAGCGCCGGCGGGATGCGCCCGGCTTCGATCAGGTTGTCGAGGGCGGCCGGCATGCCGCCCATGTCGGGGTGCGAGAAGTCGCTGCCGTCCGTCACGTACAGCACCGGCAGATCGGCCAGGCCGTCATAGCCGGCCGGCAGGTACACGTGGTAGCTGATGGTGTACCCCATCGCTTCGCTCTCGATGAGCACCGGGTCCGACAGCGTCCCCGGCGTCACCCCGTCCCGGCGGGTGGTCTCGTCGCTCACCCTGAACCCGGGCATCGCCACCACGCTCTTCGGGCCGGGACTGAGCTGGGTGACGTCGTTCAAGGGATCGAGCATCGGCTCGCCGTCGACCAGCAGCTCGTAGAGCACCCGGGCGTCAGGGGGCAGCGGCACGCCGAGGTACCACAGCTCGGACCCGGGCACCTGCGTGCCCGGCCAGGGCGCGCCCCACTCCCAGAATGTGAAGTCCCCCTGCCACGCCACGCGGTCTGCGGCGCCCCGGTAGAGGAACACCACCTCGTCGGCGTCCACGAAGGGGATGCGCCCCGCATCGGCGAGCAGGTCCCACAGCCCGGAGGCCCGATCCGGACCGGAGAGCCCCTCGAGGACGGCCTGCAGCTTTGCGGCCGAGGCGGGCAGCGTCAGCGGCTCGGGCGCCACAGCCATGGTGGTCATCACCGTCGAGATCGTGGCGGGTTGGGTCCGCGCCGGCTCGGCGTCGCCGCACGCGGCTGCGGCGAGTGTCAGCGCCGCCGCGGCCGCCGCCACCTGCCGTCTCGTCATCCCCCGGGCTCCTCTCGTCGGAGCCTTCCGAGACCGACGCTATGGGCGGGTGCCTACCCGGGGTAGAGGCTTAGGCCTTATTCACTCATCCGCCGAGCGGGGCCGGCGCCCCGCCGGGCTATCGGTCCGCCCCGGCCGGCAGCACGTGGGTCGCCAACTCGAGCACCGCCGACTCCTGAACCGGACGCCGGAAGTCGCACCTGGCTTGCGAGAACACCTGAACGGCGACCACCTCGGGCCCGGGCCTCGAGAAGCTGACCGGCACCTGCAAGACGGCCGGCTGCCCGGCCTTCGTGCCCTGAACGCAGTGGGTGTGCCCGAAGATCGCCCCGGTGCTCCACGTCACCTGGATCTCGACGATCGACGAGTCCGGGTCGAACGCCTCCACCAGCAGCAGCTCGGTCGGGCAGTCGATCCCGCAGCCCCGCGGAGGCATGGTCACCGGCGGGTCGAGCCACTCGAGCCGGGTCACCGTGGGCGGCGGCGACTCGGGTGGTGCGGCGGCGGCCGCTCCCGGCAGCAGGGCGGCGATGGTGACCAGCACAACCAGGACGAAGCGTGGCATGCCCATGAGACCTCCGATGGACGGCCGCCGAGCGAAGAGCTGGCGGATGTGGCCCTCGCGCGCATCATCGGCCCGGCACGCGGCGGCGTCAAGGCCTCTCGTCGGGCCGGCCCACCAGGATGCGGAGCTCGGTGTTCACCTCGCCTTCGCCGTGGAACGTGTCGACGTGGGTGGCGAGCACCACCCGGTCGTCGAGGGCGACCATCCCGGCGCACCAGGCGTGCGGGCCGAGGTCGTCGGGCAGAGCGACCCGCTGCCAGCCCGTCCCGTCCGACCAGACCACGAACTGCTCGCTCCGGTACCTGGCCTCGGGCTCCGCGTGCTGGCCCCGCATCGCTTCCTCGAGCTCGCGGTGCGACACGGCGAACGCAACGGTCCCGTCGTCGGCGAATACGGCGAGGCCGCCCTGGCTCCACCGGAAGCCGGAGTCGGCGACCTGGCCCTCGCCGTCCCAGGCTTGGCGCTCGTCGAACGTGAACAGCACCTCCCCGGTCGCATCGCCGGTGACGGTGTAGATCCCGCCGGCGATGGTCAGCGTTCGACCCTGCTCGGCGATCACCACCCCGCCCTCGGGCTCCACCCAGCCGTCCCACGTGCCGGCCACGAAGGTGCCCAGCGGCCCGTGCGCCACGTGGTCGAACCACGCCGAGCCGACCGGCAGGGCGAGGTCGTCGTCCCGCAGCAGCATCCGCCAGGTCAGCCCGTCGTCCGACGCCACCACGCCGGCGCCCTCCTCGTCGTGCAGCAGCGCGTGAGACCGGTCGCCTTCCCAGCTCAGTTGATACAACCACCCGGGCAAGCCTTCGCCGGGCAGCTCGGTCCACGCCAACCCGTCGGGGCTGTGGAGGATGACGGGCTGCGGAGGCTGGGCCTCGGCGTCGATCCCCGACTCGATGGCGCCCAGCGCCAGGAACCCGTCGGGACCGCGGGCGACGCCGTTGAAGTAGAAGTACCCGTCGACGGGGTCGGGCGCCGCGTCGATCGCGTCCCACGTGAGGCCGCCGTCGGTGGAGCGCAGCAGCAGCGGGGTGGAGCCGAACCCCTCCTCACTGGCGTAGACGACCTCGAACGCCGCCTCCCACTCGTCCCACGTCACGACCAGGATCACCTCGCCGGTCCGTGGGTCGGTGAAGGTCGGCGGTAGGCCGCGCCACAGGTCCTCCTCCCTGCCCGCGAACACCTCGTTGCCCGCGGCGTCCATGACGGTGAGGATGCCGGTGAACTGGTCGAGCCGCAGCGCCAGGTCTTCCTCGGCCACCTCCACCACCAGCCGCTCCCCGACGATGGCGTTCTCGTACGCGTCGATGGCGGCTTCGTCGAGCGCCTCCCAGCGGGTGCGGAACAGCGACTCCCGCGTCGACGGGTCGTAGATCACGCAGGCCCCCGGGTCCTCCGGCTGCCAGAGGCGGTCGAGGTCGCCGTGGCCGACCACCTCACCCGAGGCGGCATCGGTGATGAGGTACGACCTCGCGGCCTCGTCGATCTCCAGCACCAGGCCGTCCCGCTCGATCACGGCGACCGCCGGGAACTGGTCGGTTCGCATCGACTCGGAGGCGCCAACGGCCACCAGCGCGCCGTCGCCGCCTGCCACGTCCGACAGCCAGAAGTGGTGGCCGTCCCGGATGACCGCCGAGAGGTCGGCCTGCTGCCAGGCGCCGCCATTCGGGAGGACCCAGACGTCCGTCCGCTCGGCCAACTCGTCCCACCGGGCCACCACGGCCACGACCGCATCGTCGGTCGCCCACAACTGGGCGGGGCCGTCGGCGCCGAGCGCAGCCGGCAGGGCTCGCTCCTCCCAGCGCAGGCCGTCGCCGGAGGTGTAGAGCAGCGTGTGCTCGCCCTCGCCCTCCGGCGCTGCGACCACGGCCCACAGCTCGCCGTCGACGGTGAGCAGCTGGTGCACCCAGCCCTCCGCGTCGCCGAGCGGCAGGACGCTGGCCTCCCAGTCGAAGGCCGCGGTCGGGATGCCCATGGACGGCAACGCTTCACCGTCGCCCGGTTCGAGCCCGGGCTCGCCGCCGTCGGGCGCCACCTCCACCGGCTGGGGCACCGTGGGCGCGCCAGGCGGCGTCGTCGGCTGCGGCGGCTCGGTGTCGCCGGGCTCCGGCAGCGCGATCGGCGGCGGGGAGGCGGGCGGCGGAGTGTCGTCGGAGTCGCCGAGCAGCAGCGCCAGCCCCCCGATGGCGCCCGCAACGACCACGGCCGCCGCGAGCGCGATGAGCAGTTCTTGGACCCTCTTCCCGGCCATTGGGGGCCTCCTTCTCCACTCCATCGCACGCCTGCGGGCGGCGCGCCGCTAGAGGCTTCCGGCCGGATTCGCGGCGGGGGTGGTGGAGGCGGGCTACGACCGGTGTCGGCCGGTTCGGGAAGGCCGGGGGGACGGGCGGTTACGAGGTTGCGGTCGAGCCGGTGTGAGCTAGCGCCAGGTGGAGGCGCGTGGCTTGCCGCGGCGCTCGTGCTGCCAGCAGAAGTCGCCTTTGGTGTAGCGCGACAGGATCGTCTCGCATCCCGCCGCGCTGCAGCGGCGCCCCTTGCCGAAGCTCTCGGGCGCCTTGGCGTCCGCGCCCAACCGTCGTCCACGTTGGCTCATAGCCGATAATCCTACGACGGTGTGGGAATTTTGACAAAGCTACGCAGCGTAGCCCCCGGCCACCCTCAGCTACCGCGCGACTGGGCGGCTACCAGGCGCCTCCGCCGCCGCTGTGCCTCCCCGTTGCCCGCCTCGCGATTGGGCGGTTACCAGGCGCCTCCACCACCGCCGCCGCCGCCGCCGCCTCCTCCGCCGGAGAAGCCGCCGCCTCCGCCGCCGCTCGACGACGACGGTGGGGAGAAGGCGCCGCGCAGGGCGTCGCTGATGCCCGAGATCGCATTGGTGCTGTGGCCGCCCGAGAACCCCTGGTTGCCGTACCAGTAGATGCTCGACGTCTGCTCCAGCTCCGGCGGAGCCGCCAGGCGGGCCGTCTCCAGCACCTCCTGGGCCACGCCCAGCGTGATCGCGTACACCAGGTACTCCTCCCACAGGTCGAGGGAGATCACCGGCGCCTCCTCCAGCCGGGAGAAGTCGGCCAGGTACCGCCGGAACGCCTCCCACTGCGCAGCCAGCTCGGCGCCCTGCGGCGTGCGCTTGACCCAGGCCTTGTGGAAGGCGAACAGCACCCCGGAGATGGCCACGCCGATCACGCCCACCACTGCGAAGCCGATCCGCAGCACGGTCTCGTTGAGGATCGGGAACAGGTTCGACAGCAAAATCGTGCCGCCGAACCAGCCGAGGGCACCGATGATCGCGAACATGACCACCAGGATCGTCGGGTACCGCCATCCCCGGTCGTCGAGCAGCTTGCGGGACTTCAACGCCTTCTTCACTCCGGACACGAAGGACTTGTAGGTCGCGGCGTTGGCGGTGGCGTCGGCCCGGAT
>JBFJZV010000219.1:0-5396 GCA_041621915.1 Acidimicrobiia bacterium
CCGAAGTACCGGGCGTAGGCGGCGCAATCCGGCACGCCCCGGTCGTACACCACGGTCCCGCCTGCGGCCGCCTCCCATTTCCGGATCGAGCGATCCAGCAGGCGGGCGACGAACTCCTTGAACGGGAAGTCCGCGCCCGGATGCTCGGCCAGGATCTCGCGAGCCGGCTCGCCCACGTGACCCAGCCCGGTGGCCGCCAGCACGGCAGTCTTCCCCACGCCGGGAGCGCCGGTGAGGATGATGCGGCGGGTGGGCATCGCTACGCTCCGGTGGTCGTGAGCGGTCCGGTCCTGAGGAGAGACGCAGCCTACGAGAACGAGCCGGGCGCCCGCATCGAGGTGCGGGAGGGGCGATCGACCTCGGTGGGCGGGATGGACATCGTGCGTGTGCTGCCCACCAAGGGCCGGCGGACGGTGGGCCCGTGGTGCTTCGTCGACCTGATCGCCCCGCCCGACGCCGAGGATCCCGACCCGATGGAGGTCGGCCCCCATCCCCACATCGGGCTGGCCACGGTCACGTGGCTGTTCGCCGGCGAGGCCGAGCACCGCGACTCGCTCGGCACGATCCAGCTCATACGCCCCGGCGAGCTCAACCTCATGTCGTCGGGGCACGGCATCGCCCACGCCGAGCTCGGGCTCGGTCGCCGCCTGCTCGGCGCGCAGATGTGGGTGGCGCAGCCGGAGGCCACCCGCCACGGCCCGCCGGCGTTCGAGCACCACGCAGCCCTGCCGCGCCTGGATCTGCCGAGGGGCGAGGCCACCGTCTTCGCCGGGACCCTCCGCGGGGTGTCCTCACCTGCTCGCGCCGACAGTGCCATGGTCGGCGCCGAGCTGCGCCTCCGGGCCGGCGCCTCGGACCTGCCGGTGGCACCGGTCCACGAGCATGCGGTGGTACCCGTCGACAAGCCGGTGCTGGCGGGTGGCGCGGTGGTGGAGCCCGGTTGGCTCGGGTTGGTCCCCGCGGGCGGGGAGTCGCTGCGGCTGGAGACCCGGGCGGGTGAGGCGCGGGTGCTGCTGCTGGGCGGCGAGCCGATCGAACCGATCCAGATGTGGTGGAACTTCGTCGCGCGCCACAAGGACGAGATCACCGAGGCGTGGCGTGCCTGGCAGGCTCGCGACACGGACCGGTTCGGCCCTTTCTCGTCGACGCTGGAGCGGATCGACGCGCCGCCACCGCCGTGGCTGCCGGCCGGCGGCTGACAGCCGGCCGGAGCGGTACGGCAGGGACCGTAAGGTGGCGGACCGACCACAGGAGAGAATCGTCCATGTTGCGCACCAGAGTCGTGATGCTGCTCGCCGCCGTCGCCACGGCGCTGACCGTCCCGGTGGCCGGGGCCGCCCCCTTCCCCGACGTCGTCGATCTGCCCGGCGGGTTCTTCCCGGAGGGCATCACCGCCGGTGCCGGTCACACCGCATACGTCGGCTCCCTGGCCGACGGCACGATCCTGACGGTGGACGTGCGCACCGGGGCCCAGGACACGCTCGTCCCGGGTACGCCCGGCCGCATCGCCGTGGGCATGGCCTTCGACCGCTCCACCGGCGACCTGTGGGTGGCGGGCGGGCCCGACGGCAAGGGCTACGTCTACGACGGGACGACCGGGATGGAGCTGGCGGTGCTGGACCTCACCCCGGGCGGCTTCGTCAACGACGTCGCCATCACCAAGGACGCCGCCTACTTCACGGACTCGTTCGCCCCGCAGCTCTACGTCGTGCCGCTCACCCGGTCGGGCGCGATCGCCGGCCCGCCCACCACGGTGCCGCTCGGCGGCGACTTCCAGTTCCAGCCTGGCCAGTTCAACGCCAACGGCATCGTCGCGTCGCCGTCGGGCCGCACCCTGATCGTCGTCAACAGCTTCTTCGGTGAGCTCTACGCCGTCGACCCGGCGACGGGAGTGGCCGACGCGATCGACCTCGGTGGAGCAACCGTCAACGGCGACGGCTTGGTGCTCGCCGGCCGGACCCTGTACGCGGTGGAGGGCAGCAAGAACCAGATCACCGAGGTCGCCCTGGCTCCCGGCTTCGGGTCGGGCACGGTGACCGGTGCGCTGGTGAGCCCAGCGTACGACGTTCCCACCACTGCGGCCCGCATCGGCAACGACCTGTACGCCGTCAACGCCAAGTTCGGCACGCCGCCGCTGCCCACGACTCCGTACGAGATCGTGCGCGTCGGCCGCTGAGCCGAGCCGCGGGCGGGCCGATGTCCCGAGGCACAGCCCTCGCGCTGGTCTTCCTGGCCAGTGCGGCCGTGTTGGTCCTCGAGATCATGGCCGGGCGGCTACTGGCGCCGTACGTCGGGGTGACGTTGGAGACGTTCACCGGCATCATCGGCACGGTGCTCGCCGGGATCTCGCTGGGGGCGTGGCTCGGCGGCCGGATGGCCGACCGCCGCGACCCGGGAACCCTGCTCGGGCCCTTGCTGCTGGCCGGCGCAGGGGCGACTTTGGCCGCTCCGGCGATCGTGCGAGCCGTCGGACCGGCCTTGCAAACGGGCGCTCCCGCCGAGATCGTCGTCGCCGCCGCCGCCGGCTTCTTCGCTCCGGCGCTCGTGCTGTCGGCGGTGCCGCCCGTGGTCGTGAAGATGCAGCTCCACGACCTCGGACGCACCGGCGAGGTCGTCGGCGGGTTCTCGGCGGTGGGGTCCGCCGGCGCCATCTTCGGCACGTTCGTCACCGGGTTCGTGCTGGTGGCGGCGGCGCCCAGCCAGGCCGTGATCCTCGGTGTGGGGCTGGTGCTGGCCGTGGTGGGCGGGCTCGCCTGGTACCGGTTCCGGGGCAGGAAGGGCCAGATGGCGGCTGCGGCGGGGATCGTGCTGCTGGCGGCGGCGGGCATCGCGGCGGCACCGCCGTGTGAGCGCGAGACGGCCTACTTCTGCGCGCGGGTGGAATCCGACCCCGACCGGCCCACCGGCCGCTCGCTGTTTCTCGACACGCTGCGCCACAGCTACGTGGACCTGGCCGACCCGGAGCACCTGGAGCTTCGGTACACCAGGGTGATCGCGGACGTGGTCGCGGCGCTGCCACCGGGCCCGCTGCGGGTGCTGCACGTCGGCGGCGGAGGGTTCACGCTCCCTGCCTACCTCGACGCCGTGCGCCCGGGCAGCAGCCACCTGGTGCTCGAGCTGGACCCCGGCGTCGTCGAGATCGCCGACGATCGCCTCGGCCTCACGGTCGGTGGCAGCGTCACGGTGGAGACCGGGGACGCGCGCCTCGGGATCCGGCGCGCCGCTCGAGGCGAGTTCGACCTCGTGGTGGGAGACGCTTTCGGCGGCCGTGCCGTCCCGTGGCACCTCACCACCGAGGAGTTCGCCGGCGACCTGGCCGGCCGCCTTGCGGCCGGTGGGGCATACGTGATGAACGTGATCGACCACCCGCCGCTGCGGTTCGCCCGCGCCGAGGTCGCCACGCTCGCCGCGGTGTTCCCGCACGTCGTGGTGATCGCGCCGGCCTCGTATCTGGCCGGCGACGAGGGCGGCAACTTCGTGCTCGCGGGGTCGGCCACCGCCGTGCCGGCCGGCGCCATAGAGGCGGCCATCGCCGCCCGGGCCGGCGAGGAGACCGTGCTGGCGGGCGCCGCCGCACGCGCCTGGGCGGACGGTGCGCCCGTCCTGCGGGACGACTTCGCTCCCGTGGACCAGCTGCTCACCCGCCCCTGAGCTAGGTGGGCGCCTCGTCGCTCGTGCCGGTGAATACGAGCCGGGTCCCGACCGAGGTCTTCAGGTAGGCGTCGGGGAGGGCTGCCGCCACAGCCTGCTCGGCCCGCCAGCCGGTGCAGTGGCCGGGCACGATCACGTCGGGCGCCAGGCCGGCCACCGCTGCAACCGTTTCGCTGATGATCGGCTCGAACAGCCCGCCGGTCAGGTGCAGGCCCCCGACCATGCCGTGGATGCGGTCGACGCCGGTGAGCTTGCGGGCGTGGAGCAGCACGTTGACGATGCCGGCGTGGCTACAGCTCGACAGCACCACCAAGCCCTTGCCCCGCACGTTCACGACGACGGCCTGGTCGTCCCAGATCCACGGGTCGGGCTCCCAGCCCTCCGTCGTGTGGACCTGCTGCAGCGGGAAGCCCTGCTCGAACGGGGTGATGCGCTCCACCTGCCCGGTGAGCAGCACGAGGTCGTCGACCAGGAGCGAAGGGCCGCGCTCCTCCACCACCGCCACATCGACCGACTCGAGGTCTGCCCGGCTGGGCGGCGGCATCGGCAGCTCGACGCCGCTGGGGAACACGACGCGACGCTTGCGCCACGCGTCGGGGTGGAGCACCAGCGGCAGGCCTCGGGTCGACAGCCGCCGGGCGATCCCCTCCAGGCCGCCGTGGTGGTCGGCGTGGCCGTGCGACAGCAGGATCGCGCGCAGGTCGCCGGGCGCGACCTCCAGCACGTCCAGGTTGTGCAGGAGCGTGTCCCTGCCGAGCCCGGCGTCGTAGAGCACGGTACGACGGACGTCGCCCGCGGTGAGGGTGACCAGCAAGGCGTAGCCGTGCTCGGCCCGGAGGTGCTCGCGCTCCCAGAAGTCCACCCGCAGCGGCATGCGTTTGGCGACCTCGTCGCTCGGCAGCAGCACGTCGACCTGGTTGTCGACGACGATCAGGACCTCGAGCTCGTCGACTGGTGTGAGGGTGAGGGCATCCATGCCAAGCGTCAAGCTAGCGAACCGCGCCCCCGGCCGGCGGCCTGCGGGCTACCCGTCGAAGTGGCGCTCGAGGCCGTGCCAGACGGTCGGGTAGTCGTCCTGCAGGGCCGGGATCGAGCCGGCGTAGGCGGTGGGGATCAGCGGGTAGCGGGTCTCGAACATGAACGCCATGGTGCCCGACAGCTTCTCCGGCTCCAGGTCGGAGGTGGTGGCCTTGAGCCAGGCGTCGTGGTCCGGGCCGTGCGGGAAGTACATGTTGTGCAGCGACATCCCGCCCGGGGCGAAGCCCTCCTCCTTGGCGTCGTACACGCCATAGAGGATGCCCATGAACTCGCTCATGAAGTTCCGGTGGTACCAGGGCGGGCGGAAGGTGTGCTCCGCCACGAGCCACCGATCGGCAAACACCACGAAGTCGGCGTTGGCCACGCCCGGGTCCGCGGACGGCGAGGTGAGCACGGTGAAGATCGAGGGGTCCGGGTGGTCGAAGCTGATCGAGCCGATCACGTTGAACCGCCGCAGGTCGTACTTGTACGGGGCGTGGTTGCCGTGCCAGCCGACCACGTCGAGCGGCGAGTAGTCGGTCTCCACCGCGAACATGCGGCCGTCGAACTTCACGGAGAGCTCGCCCGGCTGCTCCACGTCCTCGAACGCCGCCACCGGGTAGAGGAAGTCGCGGGGGTTGGCCAGTCCGTTGGCGCCGATCGGGCCTCGCTCCGGCAGTTCCAGGTAGGCGCCGTAGTTCTCGCAGATATACCCGCGGGATGGCCCG
>JBFJZV010000220.1:0-5235 GCA_041621915.1 Acidimicrobiia bacterium
GTCGAACCCCGGCGTCCACAGCCCGTTCCCTTGCGCCACGATCGTGCCGCTCGGCACGCCGTCGCAGGTGAGCTCCAGCGGCTCGCTCTTGGGGGCAGCGACGGCCGCAGGGGCGAACGCAACCACCGCGACCATCAGGACGAGCACCAACACTGCAGTGCGCCGCATCGGCGCCTCCTCTCGATCGATGGATGATCAACCAAGAGCGGGTAGGCGACGTCACATCGGATGGGCTGAAACAACAGAGCCCGCTCAACCGGAATTGCTACACCCGGAGCCAAGCGAAGTCAACGCCGGGATTTCTTGGCACCAAGCAGCCACGCCTTCAAGCGCGACCAGATCACGTCACCGGCCGGGGTGTCAGGCGGGACGCACGTCCCGGAGCGGGCGCCCGGTGAGACGGCGGCACGCCTCGGCGAGGTGGGCCCGCTGCAGCCCCGGACCCGTCTGCAGCTGCGAACACGCGGAACGCCGCGTCCGGTGCAGCGGGTCGTGCTCTATGGCGCCGGGAGGGTAACGCGCTCGTCCCGATTGCGACTGGCACCAGCGATCTTCCCCATCGGCTGCAGGCGGACGCGCCTCGCGACCCACTACCGTCCCGGCCAACGTGCAGGAACATCCGTGATCGTGGCCGTTCTCGGAGCGCGCTGGCCCGACCTGTCCGTGGAGCGGTCGATCCTCGAGCCGAGCGGAGCCGAGCTGCGACGGGGGACGGGCGCGACCGCAGACGAGATCGCCGCAGTCGCCGGCGAGGCCGATGTCGTCCTGGCGGGGCCGCGGCCGCGCCTCGACGCAGCCATGCTGGAGCGGCTGCCGTGCCGGGGCGTCGTCCGCTACGGCGTGGGTGTCGACAACGTCGACCTCGACGCTGCCGCCGGGCTCGGCAAGTGGGTTGCATACGTTCCCGACTACGGCACGGAGGCAGTTGCCCTCCACGCGCTGACGCTGGCGCTGGCCGGCGTCCGCCGGCTGGTAGCGGCCGACGCAACGGTGCGGTCCGGCACGTGGGGGTTCGATGGCCTCAGGCCTCTGCACCTCCCGTCGTCGGCAACCGCCGGCGTCGTGGGCCTGGGCCGCATCGGCCGGCGCACCGCGCAGCTCATGCGCGCCGTGGGCTTCAAGGAGGTCCTCGGGCACGACCCGGCGACTTCGGCGGCAGACCTCGGTGTGCCCGACGCACCGCTCGACGAAGTCCTTGCGTGCAGCGACGTCGTGTCGCTCCATGCCCCGCTGCAAGCCGGGCCGCCGCTGCTCGGGACTGCGGAGCTCGGCCGGATGAAAGCAGGCAGCGTCTTGGTCAACACCGCCCGGGGCGGCCTGGTGGACGCCGCTGCCCTGACCGCCGGGCTCGCCGCCGGTCGCCCCGCAGTGGCCGCCCTGGACGTCTTCCCTTCCGAGCCGCCGGATCTGGCCGTCTTCGACGGCGTGCTCGACCGCCTGATCCTCACGCCGCACATGGCCTGGTACACGGAAGAGACCGAGCTCGCGCTGCGGGAGGGGGCGGCCCACGAGGCGCTGCGCCTGCTGCGGGGAGAGCGCCCGCTCCACCCCGTCGCGATCCCGGGCGGCGCCCCATGAGCAGCATCTTGAAGCTGACCGGCCCGCAGGTGGCGGAGCTCCTGAACCGCAGCGGGAGTGCCGTCATCCCCTTCGGCAGCGTCGAGCAGCATGGCCCGCACCTGCCGTGCGGCACGGACACCATCGCCGCCGAGGAGGTGGCCGCCGAAGTGGCCAGCCGGCTCGACGCGCTGCTGGTGCCCGCGGGGCCGTACGGGGTGACCCCCATCCACGCCGGGCACCCGGGCACGATCAGCCTGCGGCGCGCCACCTTCGAGGCGCTGGCCACCGACATCTGCGAAGAGCTGATCGGCATGGGCGCCAGGCGGCTCGTCTTCGTCAACTGGCACGAAGGCAACAACGCCTCGCTCGACGCGGTGGCCACCGACCTCCAGGCGCGCCACGTGGGACTCGTCGTCGTCACCGCCCACGCCTGCTACGTGGCGCAGCGCCTCTACGCCGACGAGGGTGGCGAGCTCACCCACGGCGGCGGCATCGAGACGCTGGCGGTGCTCGCCCGCGACCCGACCCTGGCCCGCCGCGATGGCGTCGAGCGTCCGAACCGCTCCGAGCACGCCGCGGCGCTTGACGCGATGCGGCGGGCCCGGGAGGTCTACGGCTACGTCACCGATGTCACCGAGATCGACGCAGCCGGCTGGTACGGAGACCCGCAGTGGGCCACCGCCGACCGGGCCGCGACGTTCGCGGTCGACGTGGCCGGCGAGATCGTGAGCCGGGTCGAACAAGTCTTCACGCTGCGACCATGAGCGTCGTCCCGCCCGGCGGGTTCCCCTACGCCGACCTCCCGGGCCGGCGCTCCGGAGACCCGCTGGCCGGCAGCCCCACCTCGTCGAGCCTGAGGATCGTGGAGCTGGCACCAACTCCTGGCCGCCGTCCCCACCGCCACCCCCACAGCGAGGAGGTCGTCTACGTCAGGTCGGGCCGCGGAGTGGTGTGGATCGACGGGGAGGTGAGCGAGGTGGGCCCGGGCACGGTGGTGGTCATCCCCATCGGGGCCGCCCATGCCACCATCCCCGCCGAGCCGATGGAGCTGGTGTGCTTCTTCCCGCACCCTGACCTGGCCGGCAACATCGAGGAGCTGGACACGACGATCGACCTGGAGGCAACGTGAACGACGACAAGGTGCGCCTCGCCCCCATCGGGCTCGGCCGCTGGGCTCGGGTGCTGGCCCGCGGCGCCCAGCGCGGCGACGTGATCGAACTGGCGAGCTGCTACAGCCGCTCCCCGGACAAGCGAGCCGCCTTCCAGGAGGAGTTCGGCGTGCCGAAGGCGGCCGCCGGGCTCGACGAGCTGCTCGCCGACGACGAGGTCGAGGGAGTGCTCATCACGACGCCCAACGACACCCACCGCGACCTCATCGTCGCCGCGCTCGACGCCGGCAAGGCCGTCTACGTCGACAAGCCGGTCGCTCACACCCTGGAGCACGCCCTCGACGTGAAGCGGGCGATCGAGCGCACCGGCGGGGTCTTTGCGGTCGGCCACAGCGCCCGCCGCCTCTCCGGCAGCCGGCTGATGAGGAGCTGGATCGACGATGGCTCGCTGGGCGACGTGTCACTGGCCGAGGCCAACTTCTCCAACGAGCGGGGCCTCGAGCTGACCCCGGAGACGTGGCGCTGGTACGCCGACAAGAGCCCCGGCGGCACGTTCATCCAGCTGGGTGTGCACCACGCCGACAACCTCCAGTACCTGCTGGGCCCTGTCGCCCGCGTGTCTGCCCACGCTCGCCGGCTCTACACCCGGTCCGAGGTGCCCGACGCGGTGATGGCGATCCTCGAGTTCGAGGCTGGGCCGCTCGGCTACATCGGCTGTGGTTGGGCGTCGCCCGGCGTGTACCAGATCCGCCTCCAGGGCACCCGGGCCAACCTCATGTACGACCTCGACTTCACCCATTGGGACGAGTCGCACCAGGCAGACGACTGGAGCACCCTCGTGTCCCAGGCCTACGGGCAGCAGGAGCGGACTGCGGTAGCGCTGCCGCCCACCGACATGTTCCGCGAGCAGCTCGACGAGTTCGCGCTCGCCATTCGCGGCCAGGCCAGGGTCGAGGTGGGCATCGACGAGGCCATCCGGGCGCTGGCCGTGGTCCGGGCCGCGCTGGAGTCGTCGGCGCAGGGCGGCGCCGCCGTCGAGGTGAAGCCACTGCTGGACGCGGTCGGGGCAGGGACCTGACATGGCCCGATACTCGTTCAAGGTTCCCCAGGTCGACGTGTCCTGGCCCGACCTGGCGGCCATCTGGCGAGCAGCCGACGGCTCCGGCCTTTTCGATGGCGGATGGGTGTTCGACCACCTCTACCCGCCACGCGGGCCCAAGGTCCCCGTGCTGGAGGGCTGGTCGCTGCTGGCGTCGCTGGCCGCGATCACATCGCGGGTCCGGCTGGGGGTGATGGTCAGCTCCAACACGTTCCGCCACCCGGTCGTGCTCGCCAAGATGGCGGCGACGATCGATCAGGTCTCGGACGGGCGTTTGGAGATTGGCCTCGGCGCCGGATGGCACCAGGAGGAGCATGCCGACTTCGGCATCGACCTGCCGGCCGCCGCGGCCCGCTGGGCACGGCTCGCCGAGGCGCTGGAGATCGTCGACGGGCTGCTGACCCGGGACACCTTCAGCTTCGCCGGCGAGCACTTCCGCATCGACGGCGCCCAGTCGAGCCTCCACGGCGTACAGCAGCCGCGGCCCCCGCTGGTGATCGGCGGCATCGGGCCTCGCCGCACTCTGCCGCTCGTGGCACGCTGGGCCGACCAGTGGAACTACTTCAACCCCCAGGCCACCCCGGACGACCTGCGGGCGCGGCATGCACTCCTGACCGACCTGTGCGCGGAAATCGGTCGCGACCCTTCCGGGATCGAGGTGTCGGTGCAGCTCCGCTACCCGGGCGACCCCGCCAAGGTCGCCGACACCGCAGGCGGCTATGTCGCGGCGGGCGCGCAGCACATCGTGGTGACCTCGTTCCCGCCGATCGACCCGGACACGGTGCTGGCGATCGGCGCCGCACTGGCGGACATCTGACCTGGGTTTCGCGACCTGCCCCGCTTGCGACCACGGTGTTTGACAGCGAGCCTCGTCGGCTCCTATGTTCCGAGCCGGGCTGCAATCGTTTGCATAACCCGCGTGACGGACCACCCATCCGGAGGGAGGCACAGGCCATGATGCGACGAGACACGAGACGCGTCCGGGTGGGGGTCTTGGTCGGGCTGCTCCTAGTGCTCGCCATGATCGCCGCCGCCTGCACGGACAGCGACGACACCGACGGCACCGAAGCGACCGACTCGCCCGGCACCACCGCCGAGGCGCTGCAAGACACCACCACCACCAGCGACGACGGCGACGGCGGCGTCAGCAACCCCGGCGTGTTCGTGCACGCCGCCGACGACGAGCCCACAACGCTCGACCCGGCCCAGGTAGAGCCCGGCGAGGGCGGCGAGACCGTGATCCTGCAGGTGTACGAGCGCCTGCTGGAGATCGGCACGGTCGGGCCCGAACCGATCCCCGGCTTGGCCACCGAGGTCCCGACCGTCGAGAACGGGCTGATCTCCGCCGACGGGCTCACGTACACGTTCCCGATCCGCCCGGACGTCACGTTCCACGACGGGACGCCGCTCACCGCCGACGACGTCAAGTTCTCGTGGGACCGCGTCATGACGATGGACCTGCCCGAC
>JBFJZV010000221.1:0-5194 GCA_041621915.1 Acidimicrobiia bacterium
CGTTGGCGGCCATCACGGCGGCGCTGCGGCGCACGACGTCGAAGAGGCCCACCAGGTTGACGTCGATGACGAACTCGAAAAGGTCCATGGGGAACAGGGCGCCGTCCCGGCCCACGACGCGATGCGGCGGCCCGACGCCGGCTGCGTTCACGACCACCTCGAGGCCTCCGAGCGCCTCGGCCGCATGGGCGACCGCCTGCTCGACCTGGTTGCGATCTCGGACGTCGGCGGCGGCGAACACCGCGTCGAGTTCGGCGGCCACCTGCTCGCCGGGCGATGAGTCGAGGTCGAGGATCGCCACGCGCGCACCCCGAACCCGCAACGCTTCGGCTGCCCCGCGGCCCAGGCCCGAGGCACCTCCCGTGATCAGCGCCCTGGCGCCGTCGACCTGCATCGGCGGGAAGCTAGTGCCCCGCCAAACAACCTTTGCCGCGATCCGCTGGAGCACGACCGCCCGGTGGCGAGCGTCAGCCGGTGGTCGGCGGCGAGCCGAACGAGGAGACCCGCACGCTCGGGTCGTCGACCTGGTGGCGCAGCACGGTGCCGGCCGGCAGCCCGCCGGGCAGGGGGTCGAGCGCGACGAGCCGCTGCTCCACGAGCTGCGCCGTGGCCGTGTCGAACACGAGCCGCCGCTCGTAGGTGATCCCATCGTCGTCGTACTCCACCATGACCGCCACCCCGGGTTCGCCGGAGGCGGTGGCGGCGTCCGCGCTCTCGATCCCATCCTCGGCAGCCAGCACCCGCAGCACCGCCGCCCGCAAGTCGGCTTCTGCGCCGGGCGAAGCGAGGA
Organism: Acidimicrobiia bacterium; assembly: GCA_041621915.1. Classification (GTDB taxonomy): domain Bacteria; phylum Actinomycetota; class Acidimicrobiia; order Spongiisociales; family JAOTWH01; genus JBFJZV01. The sequence goes on from JBFJZV010000221.1 coordinate 791, forward strand.
GTGCCGCGCCCAGCTCGAGGAGGCGGGCCGGCTGCGCGACGTCGGTGTCCCCGGCCGCCTCCAGCTCGCCGAGCATCTCGCTGCGCAGCCCGTCGGGATCGGTGGACCAGCTCCGCGCGATGTCGAGGACCTGGGTGGGCTCGAACGTCGCGTCCTCGACGACCCCCTCGCCGTAGTAGACATCGAGCCCGGCCGCCGCGAACGACTCCTCGTCCGCGACGGACAGGAACGTCGGCGCGCCGAACGTGGTGCGCACGCGCAGCCGGCCGTCCAGATCGCGCCAGCGCTCGATGCGCTGGTGAGCGACGAACGTGATCACGTCGCCACCCGGCGCGACCTGCTGCACCAGCGCGGCGACGTCGGAACTGGTGTACACGAAGCCGTCGCCGGTCCGCGCCGATTGCTGCGCCCCCTCCGCGACGACGGCAAGGCGGTCGAGGCGCGCCGTAGCCGCGGGAGGGCGCAACGCCGAAAGTGCGACGGCGGCGGCAACGACCATGACGAGCGCGGCCGCCGCTCCCACGAGCAGCGACGGGCGCCATGCCAGCCACCGCCGCGGTGGGGCCCGGCGGACCGGGCCGACCTGCTCGCGCGCGATCGCCACTCGCAGGCGACGCTGTGCGCGGCTGCGCGCCTCCTCCACGTCGGCATCGCTTGGCCCCCCCTCCGCTCCGACCGATCGGAGCAGAGCCAACTCACTCATTGGGACCCCTCTCGTCCCGTCGGCGGCTCGCCGGTTGCGTCGCCCTTTATTCGCCAATCCTCACCCATCAGTTCCCGGAGGCGGGCCCGCGCTCGCGCGAGGCGCGATCTGACCGTACCAATCGGGATGTCCAATGCGTGGGCGATCTCCGGATAGGTCATGTCGGACCAGGCGAAGAGGAGCAGCACCTCGCGCTCGACGGTTCGCAGCTTCGCGAGGCCGCGTTCGAGGTTCCGTGACATCGACTCGGCGTCGACGCGCCGGTCGGCCTGGTCGGTGTCGTCGCTCGACTTCCACGTCTCGCGGGACGTGGCCCGCCAGTGCGCCATGGTCGCCCGCCGGTGCTTGCGGTAGTGCTGGCGCAGCAGGTTGGCGGTGATGCCGAACAGCCACGGTCGGGCGCTCGTGAACGCAGTCTTGTACCGCTGGCGGGTGGCGAACGCCCGCTCGAAGACGTCCGACGCGATGTCGGCCGCGACGTCCGGTCCCACCCGGCGAGCAACGTGGCGGTAGATCACGTCGAAGTGGCGCCCGAAGATCTCCTCGAACAATTCCGGCTGTTGCAGCGAAGCGGAGATGACCTCGGCGTCGGTCGCCCGACGCGGCAACGCGCTGTCCAACGATTCAGCCCCTTGCACGCGAATCCCCCATCCCGCGGTGGGGATGGAGGATCCTACCAAAGCGCCAGGGAGCGGCATCAGTTGATGTAGTACTTCACGGACTCTGTCTTGTTGTTCATGGACCAAGGGAGGTTGTGGGTCGTCAGCGGCCCGCTCAGCGTGACCCAGCTACCCGACAACCGCGGCAGGTCGTAATGCCGGGTCTTGAAGCAGGCGTTGTACGTGGACGAGATGCGGTTGTCCCACCAGGACGACGTGTTCCAGTAGCCGTTGCAGCCGGCGCCGACGATGGTGACGGAGGCGCCGGTGCCGTAGTAGCCGTCGAAGTGCATCGCCAGAGTGGAGTTGCCCATCAGCGTCTCCATGCCGCCGTAGTTGTTCGCCGCCCCAGGCGTGTCGGCCGGCAGTCGCAGCTTGCCGCTCGAGGCGTATGTCGCCGCACCGGAGAACGTGGGGAAGCAGGTTTGGGGCCCGGTGATGATCTCGCCGTCGGCGCGCTGATCGACGACGTGGACGACGCAATGGTCGCCGCCAGTCGCAAGGCTGAGGTCGCTGAGGTCGCCCGCCAGCGCTACCGCACCGATGGACACCGATGCGGCGACGACTAGGGCAACGACGGCGACCCGGCCGAGTGATCTACGGAATGCTCCCAAGTTCGACACGGCTCTCTCCTGCCTCGACTCTCATGGGTTCCTTTGCCGGTGGATCGCGATCAGTTCCGAAATCCTTCCGGGAACCCCCGGCGCGCTTCCGGCAAAGAAGGGGAGACGGATCGCAGGGCGGGAGGAACCTGCGAGAGGCGAAGGGGACGCGCCGAAACCGGAGGTGGCGATGCGCATGGCGAGCAGGTTCTTGCGAGTGAGGGCCGAGATGGCCGCGCCGCAGCGCGCCCTGCCGCTCCCCGACTATCCCGCTTCACGCTACGCCCGCCATCGGCTTCGATTCGCTCGCCGCCGCCTGGAGGGGTCGGTAGAGCCCGTCGCCGGCGAGCCTGGCCACGGCGACCGGGTCGCCGAGCTGGCCCGAGCACTGGCGGTGCGGCTGTCCATGCCCCGGCCCGAACTCGCCTACGAGGCCGGCGCACTGCACGACGTGGGCAAGGCGGCGCTGCCGTTCGACCCCACCGTGCTCCCCCGCCAGCTCAGCCCGGCCGAGCGCGCCGAGGTCGAGACGCACCCGGAGCTCGGCGCCATCATCGTCGCCGAGGCGGGTTACCCCGACGAGGTGGTGGAGGGGGTGTTGCTGCACCACGAGCGGATCGACGGCAGCGGGTACCCGTACGGGCTCGCCGGCGCCGACGTCCCGCTGCTGGCCCAGGTCGTCGCCGCCGTGGACGTGTACGACGCATTGTCGACTGCCCGCTGCTACAAGGATCCGTGGTGCCGCCGGGCGGTGCTCCGGTTCGGTGAGCGGCACCGGGGCCGTTGGTTCCTGCCGACGGTGTGGGACGCGTTGGTGACCGCTACGGCATAGGAAGGGCGCGTTCGCTAGCTTGCCTCGTCCGCTCCGAAAGGCTCGCCATGCGCAAGGCCCGTATCGCCGTCCAGCTCCACCCCCAGCACGCCGGGTACGCCGACCTCCGGCGCGGCGCCGTCGAGGCAGAGGAGCTGGGCGTGGACGTCGTGTACAACTGGGACCACTTCTACCCGCTGTACGGCGAGCCCGACGGCGAGCACTTCGAATGCTGGACCATCCTGGCCGCCTGGGCGGAGGTCACCGAGCGGGTGGAGATCGGCCCGCTCGTCACCTGCAACAGCTACCGGAATCCCAACCTGCTGGCCGACATGGCGCGCACGGTCGACCACGTCTCGGGCGGGCGAGTGATCCTCGGCCTCGGATCGGGCTGGTTCGAACGCGACTACGACGAGTACGGCTACGAGTTCGGCACTGCAGTGGGCCGCTTGAAGGACCTGGAGGCCAACATGCCGGTGTACCGGAGCCGGCTCGACGCGCTCAACCCGCCGCCGGTGCGGCGGATCCCGATCCTCATCGGCGGCATGGGCGAGAAGCTCACGCTGCGGATCACCGCCGAGCACGCCGACATCTGGCACGGCTTCTACGATCCTGAGAAGCCCGAGGTGTACCCCCACAAGCAGCAGGTGCTGGACGACTGGTGCGCCAAGCTCGGCCGCGACCCGAAGGAGATCGAGCGCTCGGTGGGTGTCAGCCCCTCCCGGATCGACGTCGCCGACGACCTGCTGGCGGCGGGCGCCCAGCAGGTCACGCTGGGCCTCAACGGCCCCGACTACGACATGGGACCGGTGCGGGAATGGCTGGCCTGGGCCGACGGGTAGCCGCCGCTCAGGGGGCGGTGAGGATGTAGTCCTCGGCCTCGTCGTCCCACTCGAGGCCCACCATCCCCCGGTTGGCGGCCGCCTTGCAGAACTGGAGGAAGCCGCCGTAGCCGAACTTCTTCTCGCTGAAGTCGGGCTGCTCCTTGCGAAGCCGGTTCTTGAGCCCGCTGAGCACCGGCGGCCCGTTGCGCGACTCGGCCTGGGCCACGACCCGCTGCAGCAACGCGAACGCGTCGTCTTCGCCTCCATGCTCCGGGAGCGCAACCTCGGGGTCGCCCTTGGCGGGCCCCTCGGCGAGCTGGATGACCTGACGGTTGGCGAGGTGGTTGAGCAACTCCCCGAAGCCGCGGAAGCCGTAGTCCGCCTCGTTGAACGTCGGGTCCTTGCGGAGGAGGGCGCGCTTCACGCCCGACGCAAGCACGAGACCGCTCGACTGCTGGAGCCCGGCGACCGTCTGGGCGAGCTGGATGGCGAGATCGTCGACGCTGCGGTCCTCGTCGATTGCGGCCACGGTGTCTTCCGGCGGACGGGCCGCCTCCTGGGGCTTCGCCTTGCGACGGCGCTTGGCGCCGCTTTCGGGGACGTCGATGCCCTCCAGCCGCTCGTAGAACAGGAACTCGTCGCAAGCGGGCGGCAGCAGCTTGGAGGTCGACTGCTTGACGCCCACCCCGATCACCCGCTTGTTCAGCTCGCGGAGCTTGTGGACCAGCGGCGTGAAGTCGCTGTCGCCGGTGCAGATGACGAACGTGGTGATGTACGCCCGCTCGAAGGCCAGCTCCAGCGCGTC
>JBFJZV010000222.1:0-5117 GCA_041621915.1 Acidimicrobiia bacterium
GATTTCGCCGAGGCATCGGCGTTCCTGGCAAGGACGCACAACGAAGGCGCATCGGTAGATGCGTCGAGGCGGAGGACGCCGCCAGGGGCGTCGAGGGCCGGCGAAATTCTGTGCAGACCTGCGGCGCAGGGCACTAGTGCCCGCGGTCCTCTTCCTCTGCGTCCACAACGCCGGGCGATCACAGATGGCTGCCGGGTGGATGCGCCATCTGGCGGGCGACGAGGTCGCCGTCTTCTCGGGAGGCTCGGAACCCGCCGCGTCGGTCAACGCGGTCGCGGTCGAAGCGATGGCGGAGCGAGGCATCGACATCTCGGCCGCCTCGCCGCAGCGTTGGGCCAACAACGATGTCCGGGCCGCGGACGTGGTGGTGACGATGGGCTGCGGAGACGAGTGCCCGGTCTACCCCGGCAAGCGTTACGTCGACTGGGAGCTGGACGACCCGGCCGGCAAGTCCCTAGAGGACGTGCGCCCCATCCGCGACGAAATAGAGCGACGAGTGCGAGACCTCCTCGCCGACCTGAAGCGCTCAAGCCCTGGGGGGAGTGGGAGGGGGGCAGGCTCCGCCGAGCCCCCCTCGGCCTGATCCGAGCGGCTCCGCCGTGAGGATCAGCAAGAGGTGAGCGCGGACGGAGTCCGCACGACCAGGACATCGGCCGCCGCCTGCGGCGGCCGACTAGCCGAACAAGCCGCGCCACGCCCGGACCAGCAGGTTGGGGCGGTCGGGGTCGGGGAGGTCGGCAAGCACGTTCTCGAGGTGGTCGGGGGGCAGGTCGCCGACGAGCACGAAGGCCGCGCTGCGGGCGTTCCAGAAGACCCGCACGGCACCCGGGTCGAGCAGCCGGCGGTACGAGTTCCCGGCGGCGTCGAGGTCGGCTCCGTCGGCGAACGGACCGTCGTCCAGGCGGGCGTCCGCCCTGAACAGCGAGAACGAGAAGATGCCGTCGGTGTAGAACGCCTGCAGCGTCTCGTCGGGACCGGCGTAGGTGTCGGCCCGCCAGTAGCCCGCGAGCTGATCGGGCAGCCCGATCGGGGTGGAGCGCGCGACGACCTCGTACTCGCTGAGCGGACCCGCCTCCCGCTGCATCGGCGGCGCTCCCGGCTGGAACTCGACCATCACGGCCATGCGGTAGAGGTCCCCGTCGCCGTCGAACACCTCGCTCGAGAGCGGCGCACCGGTGGCGTCGTCGAACACCATCCTCACGCGGGGCCGGTCGTTCTCGACCACGGTGACGACCGTGGCCTGCCGTCCGAGCCGGCGCGCCTCTTCCTCGGCTGCCACGTCGTAGCGGTCGGACAGCCGCCACTCGGACCACTCGGTCATGGCGATCTGGCCCTCGCCGCCGGCGTAATCGGTCTCCATCTTGCCGCCACCCACCATCAGCTCCAGCCCACCCGACTCCACCAGCGTCATCCCGCCGCGCTGCGCCACCGCGTACACGCCGGCGGCCGACTCGCCACCGTCCCAGTAGGTCACCACGATCTGCCGGCCCGAGAACTCGGCCTCGTCGGCTTCTCGCAGGTACGCCTCCAGCTCCTCCGCCGCCGCCGGCAGCGCGCCGCCGGCGACCAGCAGGGCCGTCAGGGCTCCGATCGTCGCCAGTCGCCTCACGGCCCCACCACCTGCACGATCTGCACGGCCGACAGGCCCGGATCGACCGACACCCGCACGGCGTGGCGATCCAGCATCTCCTCCATCTCGATCGTGGCGCCGCCCGAACCGCTGCGGGCCATCCCCACCCCGCCCACTGCGAGCACCAGCGCCGCCGCCGCGGCGGCGGCCCACGCCGTGGGGCGCATCCGGCTGCGACGCCGGTCCGCAGCAGCGGTGATCGGCACCGGCACGGCCGGCATCTCGCGGGTGATCTTGTCGACGAAGCCGGCCGGCTCCAGCACCGGCAGCGAACGCACCGCCCCCCGGGCTGCGTCGAGCTCGAGCAGCTCGTCGCGGCAGAGGCCGCAGCCGTCGAGGTGGAGCACGACGCGCTCCTCCTCGTCGCCGGTCAGCTCACCGTCGAGGTAGGCGGACAGCAGCTCGCCCAGGTGCGCTCCGATCATCCGAGCAGCTCCTTCAGCATCTTGCGCCCCCGATGGATACGGCTCCGCACGGTGCCCACGGGGATCTCCGCCGCCGCGGCGATCTCCTCGTACGTGAGCCCCACGACGTCGCAGAGGACGACGGCCTCCCGGAAGTCGTACGGCAGCTTGAGCAGCGCGCTCTGGGTGTCCTCGCTGAGGCGGATCGTGGCCAGCACCTCGTCCGGGGACGGCGAGGCCGACGAGACTGCCCGGTCGTCGTCGGGAAGTGGCGCGGTCGGGCGGCGCTGGCGGCGGCGGACCATGTCGAGAAACGCGTTGCGTGTGATGCGCCACAGCCATCCGTCGAACGAGCCCGGTGTGTAGGTGAGCAGGCCGCGTCGCACCCGCAGCAGCACCTCCTGGGCCAGGTCGGCGGCGTCGTCGGGGTTGCCCGACAACCGATAGGCGAAGTTGTAGATCTTCCGGCCATGTCGGCGCGCCACCTCCTCCCAGCTAGGTACGGCGTCGTCAGTCGACATGCGCCATTACTCCAACGGTGGCCCGCTCGGGAATGGTTCCCTCAGGCAGGCGTTTCCTCGTCCTCGGTGGTGGCGCCATCGCGCGCGCCATCCTCGAGACCTCGACGGAACTCCTTGGCCGACTGGCCGATCGATCGTGCCAGCTCAGGCAGCTTGCGGGCCCCGAACAGCAATGTCAGCACCACGACGATGACGATGATCTCCCCCGGTCCGATCTGTCTCAGCATCGCGATCTCCTCGTCGTACAGGCGAGTGTACCGCAGGCAGGATTCAGGCCACTGCGACCGCGTCGACGAAGTGCTGCAGGCGCTCCCGCGACATGAATCGGACCCGCTTCTCCCGGCGCTCCCGCTCGTAGACCATGAACGGCGAGTACTTGTCGGTGACCAGCAGGCCCCGGCTCGCGCCCGACGACCCGAAGTCGACCATGAAGCGGTTGATCTCCTTCTCCGACAGCTCGGGGTGGGAGTCGGGCAGGTGGTCGACGATCCGCACCAGTGTCCGCTCGCCGCCCTTGGTGGCGTACATGGTGTCGGCGCTCGGCCCGGCCGCCACGGTGTGGCCGGTCATCCTGAGGATGGCGACCACCAGGTCGCCGGCGGTAGCCTCCGCCGGGTCGAGGCCCTGGGCCCGCAGCCCCGCCTCCAACGCACCGGTCAACCGCAGTTCCCCGCCGACCGGCCCCAGCCGCTGCTCCGGACGCGGCGCGGCGACCCCGGGCTGAGCAGCCGGTGACGAGGCGAGCGCCGAGGACAGGTCGAGGCTCACCCGCGACGCGTGCGCGGCGTGCCCCGGCATGACCGGCGGCGGCAGCTCTCCGGGCGTCTCGAGCCGCACCTCGCCCACGGCGGCCGGCTCGCCGCCCCGCTTGCCGTGGGCGACGACCTTCGTGACTTGCGAGATCGGGAGGTCGTGGCGCTTCTCCCGGACCACCTCGACGGCCTCGTGGAGGAGCAGGTCGCGCAACACGTCGTCGGGGGGTCCCTCCGGCAGCGGCACGTCGAAGTACACGAGCGCGTCCTGATCACGCACGTGGAACTCGGCGACCGGCGGCCGGGGTCGGCTGGCGTCCAGCGTCCCCGCCTCCGGCGCCGTGCCGGCCTGTGTGAACCACCCCTGCTGGATCCCCGCCACGATCACCGCAATGACGAGAGCGAGGATGATCACCCCAACAATCACGCCTACCACGTCGCTACTCCCCTCGGGGTTGCCGGTCCCCGCAGGTTAGTTGCAGCCCCAACGGCGCGAGGGCCGGTTGGCTACCCGACCTTCCGGGTGCGGGCGGCGACGGCGCGCTGGCGGCGGATCTTGCGGCGCTCCCGCTCGGAGAGCCCGCCCCAGATGCCGAACTTCTCGGAGTTCACGATGGCGAACTCCAGGCATTCGGCACGGACGGTGCACTCGCGGCATATGGACTTCGCAGTGCGCGTGGAGGCGCCTCTCTCCGGGAAGAAGAGATCGGCGTTGGCTCCCCGGCAGTTGGCGAGGTCCTGCCACGCCAGGTCGAGACCCGGCGTGCTCAGGGCGTCGAGTAAGCGGTCTACCACGAGGTCCTCCTCTGACACTCGTGTAATTACGTTTTTGTAATTTACCGACCGCCTCCGGTTGCTGTCAATCTGACGCCGTCCCCATTATTCGCGACCTCCAGATTTACGCGTGACGGGAAACAGGCGCGGCGATCCGCGATAATGGCTGGGAGGGCGAGTAGAGGAGCGACGTTGACGACCATCGAGAAGCGGCCGGAGACCCCCACGCCGAAGCCCCGACGCAAGCTCCCCTTCTTCGTCGAGTTCTACCGCTCCGACGTTGGCCGCAAGTGGGTCATGGCGGTGAGCGGCATCGTGCTGCTCGGCTACGTGCTGATCCACATGATCGGCAACCTGCACCTCTACGAGGGGCCGGCGCAGATCAACGAATACGGCGAGGCGCTGCGGGACCTCGGCGGCCACCTCGCCCCGCGCACCTTCATCCTGTGGGCGTTCCGGCTCGTGCTGATCGCGGCGTTCGCGCTGCACATCCACAGCGCCTACAGCCTGACGATCAAGAATCGGCGGAAACGCCCGGTGGGCTACAAGTCGCGGCGCGACTACATCGCCGCCGGGTACGCGTCGCGCACGATGGTGTGGGGCGGCACGATCATCCTGCTGTTCCTGGCGTTCCACCTCGCCGACCTGACCCTGGGCATCGAGCCGGCGGCCACCGACGAGTACTTCCGGGGAGACGTGTACTCCAACGTGGTGGCGAGCCTGTCGCGGTGGCCGGTGGCGATCCTCTACATCGTCGCCAACGTCGCGCTGGCGTTCCACATCTACCACGGGGCGTGGAGCCTGTTCCAGTCACTGGGGGTCAACAACCCGCGATTCAATGTGTGGCGCCGCTGGTTCTCCGCCGGGTTCGCAGCGGTGATCCTGGTGGGCAACGTGAGCTTCCCGGTGATGGTGCTGGCCGGCCTAGTGGACTGAACGGAGCGTGACGATGCAACTCGACGCCAAGATCCCGGCCGGCCCGATCGCCGAGAAGTGGGACAACCACCGCTTCTCGATCCGCCTGGTCAACCCCGCC
>JBFJZV010000223.1:0-5108 GCA_041621915.1 Acidimicrobiia bacterium
GACCGCCTTCACCAGCCCGAACGCCACGATGAACGTCAGCGCCACCGTGACGCCGGTGAGCCCGAACTCGTCGCGGGCGAGCAGCGGCAGCACCGTGCGCTCCTGGCCGAGCATGCCCCCGACCAGGGCGTTCACGACCACGAGCAGCGTGAATTGCGCGAGGTTCTCCCGCAGCCCGAGCTTCATGTCGCTGCCGCCGTCACCTCCGCGAGCCCTCCCGCCAACTCGCCGCCGAGCGTACGCCATCGCGCCGGCCGGAGCGCGTCACACCAGCTCGGCGAGGGCCAGCTCGCGCGCGGCGGCGTTCCAGCGCGCCGGGGCAGCGCCCGCCAGCGAGGCCTTGCGGCCGGTCATCTCGCCCGCATCCGGGCGCCCCAGCCAGCCGACGACGCCCATCAGCCACCGCAGCGCCCCCACCTGCAGGTCCTCCTCCAGCCGGGCGCGCGGGTAGCCGGCGACACCGCCTGCTTCCAGCCGGGCGTGGTAACGGCCGACCAGCTCGGGCAGCGCTCGCCAGGTGTCGCCGCGCAGCGCCGAGACGACTGCGTGCGAGAGGTCCACCGCCGCCAGGCCCCGGCCGGCGCCCTGCCAGTCGAACAGCACCGCCTCACCGTCGAGGAAGGCGACGTTGTCGAGGTGCGCGTCGACGTGCAGCAGCGTGGTCGGCGGCCCGGCCAGCCGGCTGAGCAGCGGCGCGTGCTCCGGTCCGATGCCGGACAGGATGCGGAAGACCTCGGGCGCATCTGCCTCGCCGTAGCGGCGGCCCATGGTCGCGAGGCGGTCGGGGAGCTCGGCGAGGCGCTGGTCGAGGTGCTGACCGCCCGGGCCCAGCCAGGCGAAGTCGTCGAGGCGCGGGCTCCCCCACCAGCGGGAGTGCAGCGTGGCGAGCGCGTCGACGACCAGGCCGGCGTCCTCCACCGAGCAGCCAACTGCGTCGTCGCCGAAGCGGGCCGCGGAGAGGTCCTCGAGCACCAGCGCCGACCGCTCGCCGTCGTGGTCCGCGAAGTGGCAGTGCGGCACCCGCGGCCCGGCGTAGTCGCCGACGTGGCGGTAGAAATCGGCTTCCCGGGTCCCCTCGGCCAGCTTCACCACCAGCGACTTCGGGCCGCCGCCGCCGGCATAGGTCGGCGTGGCCAGTCCGACCTGGGACGCGAAGCCGGTGCCGGTTCCGATGCGCTGCAGCGTGACGGCTGCGACCGGACCGTGGGCCGGCGCGAGAGCAGCCGACAGCCACGACGTCGTGACGTGGGCGAGCGTGGTGGGGACCGCCGTCACACGCCTTCGACGAGCCGCCGCAGCGCTTCGGCGAGCACGAAGACGTCGCGCTCCCGAGCCCCGCGCGCGTCTGGCGGGTCGTCGGTGAACGCCAGCCACAGCCGCTCCCCGTTGACCTCGGCGGACACGACCGGCGCCGGGTGGAGCAGCTCGTCGACGACCCACCCGTCGGCGAGCCGGTGGGCGCGAGCACCCACCGGCAGGTAGTCCGCCGTCACCCAGGCGCAGCCGGGGCGCAACCGCGCCCCCTGCACCGCGAACACGATGCCGCCGCCGGCGACCCCCACGTCGTCGTGCCCGGCCGACCGGGCCGCGGCGACGAGCCACTCGGGCGCACCGCGGCCCGGCCGTTCGCAACCGATCGCCGGGGTGAAGGCGGCGCGCCCCGCCACGAGCTGCACCCCGATCTCGTCATCGGTGGGCGAGCGGCGCTCCAGCTCGGTCATCGTCCACGTCGCGTCGCCCCGGTCGATGCCGACCGGGATGCCCTGGCGGCCCAGGCAGCTCGCCGCCCCCCAGCCGCGGCGCTCGAGCACGACCACTCCGGCGCCCAGGTCGGCGCCGTCCACCGCCTCGCCGGCCGCGCGGCGCTCCGCCAGCTCATGGCACACGTGCAGGCCGGGCAACCGGTCCGTATCGAGCACGCCGAGCAGCAGCCCGTCCTTGATGCCATAGAACAGGCCGCCCGTGCTGAGCTGGCGGGCGTCCCGCCCGTCGAAGGTCTCGTCGACCGACGCGGTCAGCGACCATCGGCTCACGCCATCCCACGCCAGGCGCACCCGGCAGGAGAACGACCCCAGCGCCGAGCAGGGATGGCGCCCGAACTTCGCCTCGAACGGGGTCACCCGCTCGGGCCGGGCCTCTTCCACGACCCAGTTGATGACGAACGGCTGCCAGGCCTCGAACCGCTCGGGGATCAGGTCGACCACCAGGTCGGCGATCTCGGGACCTTCAGGAACCGGGGGGTCGTCGGGGGCCACCGGGACGGGACGGTGCCAGCCGATGACGGCCACCGAACCCAGCACGACCGCCGCCAGCGCGAGTGGGGCGAGCCGCCTCAGCCCTTCACCGCCCCCATCGTGAACCCGGTGACGAATCGGTCGAGGAACAGGTTGAACAACAGCGCGATCGGCACCGCCACCAGCACCGCGCCCGCCTGCAGCGACTGCCAGAAGAACACGTCGCCGCGCACCAGCTCGGTCGGGACCCCCACCGCGATCGTCTTGACCGCCGACGCCTTGTTGAACGCCAGCGCGTAGATGAACTCGTGCGCCGACAGCGTGAACGAGAACACCACCACCGCGACGATGCCGGGGAACGCCAGCGGCACCACGGTCCGGGCGATCGCGCCGATCCGGGTGTAGCCATCGACCATCGCCTGCTCCTCGATGTCGCGCGGGATCCCCTTGAAGAACCCCATCAGCAGCCACGTGGAGATCGGGATGGTGATGGTCGGGTACACCAGGATCAGCGACCAGAGCGACTCCTGCAGGTCGAGGTTGGCGATCACCCGGCTCATCGGGATGAACAGCAGCGTCGGCGGTATGAGGTAGACGAGGAAGATCGCGATGCCCATGCGCTCGCCCCACCGCATCCCGAGCCGGGCCAGCGCGTAGGCGGCAGGCAGGCTCAGCGCCAGGGTCAGCAGCGTCACCGCCAGCCCGACCACCACCGTGTTGCGGACGAACGTGAGGAAGTTCGAGTCGAATAGCAGGAACTTGACGTGCTCCAGGGTGGGCGGCTCGTTGAACCAGAACGGGTTGTTGGCCTTGACGTACAAATCCTGGTTCGACTTGAACATCGTCACCGTCGCCCACAGGAACGGGAACGCGGCCAGGAACGCGGCGAGCCCTGCCGCCACGTACAGCCCGATGCGCCCGAAGCGGCGCCGCCGCCCAGCCCTGCGGCGCTCGGCGGCGATGTCGGTGATGGCGGTCACAAGACTTCCCTCCGTCGCGCCAAACGCAGGATGATCGCGGTGACGGCGACGAGCACCGGGAAGAGGAACAGCGACACCGCCGCCCCTTGCGCGAGCGCGCCTCCCTCGATGCCCTTGAAGAACGCCCAGGTCGACAGCACCTGCGTGGAGTGGGTGGGGCCGCCCCGAGTCAGGATCCACACCACCGACATGTCGGTGATCGTGAGGATCACGCCGAAGAGCACCGCCACCGCGATGATCGGCGCCATCAGTGGGATCGTGATCTCGAACAGCTTGCGCCAGAAGCCGGCTCCGTCCACCTCGGAGGCGTCCTTGATCTCGTTCGGTATGCCGATGAGCCCGGCCATCATGATCACCGCCGCCAGCGGGACGATCCGCCAGGTGTGCACGGCGATCACCGACGACATCGCCAGCTCCGGCTTGCCCAGCCAGATGACGTTCGAGTCGATGAGGCCCACGGTGCGGAGCACCCAGTCGATGGGGCTGAAGATCGAGTCCAGGGTCCACAACCAGGTGATCGACGCCAGCGACACCGGGGTGGTCCACGGCAGCAGCACCAGGAACCGCACGAACCACTTGCCCTTGAAGTCGGCCACCAGGATCATCGCCAGCGCCTTGGCCAGCACCACCACCAGCAGGTTGGCGATCACCGCGAAGACGAACGTGTTGCGCAGGGAGCGGAGAAAGACCGGGTCGGCGAGGATGCGCTCGAAGGTCTGGAGGCCGACGAAGCTGAAGTCGGGGTCGCCCACGGTGACGTCGGTAAGCGAGAAGACGATCGCCAGCGCGAACGGGAACCCGACGAGCGCCACGATGTAGAGCACGGCGGGCGTCATGAACAGCGGCGCCAGCACCCGCTCGTTCTCCAGCAGGTAGCGGCCCCGGCGGCGAGCGGCGAGGCTCGTCATCGCCGGCTCACAACGGCCGCGGCGGTATCGCCAGCCCGGCGTCGTCGTCGGCGAAGAAGCGCAGCCGGTCCCGGGCGATGGTGAACTCGTGGTCCTGGTCGCGGGCAACCGGCACCGTCACGGTCGACGGCAGCATGGCGATCACCTTGGTGCCCGGGTCGAAGCCCCGCAGGAACCCGTACAGGTAGCGCTCCGAGCCCAGGTTCTCGATGCGGTTGACGTGGAAGGTGACGGGGTGGGCCTCGCCGTCCACGATCCCGGGCGGCAGCAGGTCCTCGGGACGGAACCCGACCAGGAAGCCGTCGCGGTGCAGCAGATTCATCGGGGGTGAGCCGATGAACCTGGCGACGAACGTGTCGGCCGGGTGGTGGTACACCTGTTCGGGGGTCCCGAACTGGCGAACCCGGCCCTTCGCCATCACCGCGATGCGGTCGCCCATCCCCATCGCCTCGACCTGGTCGTGTGTCACGTAGATGGCGGTGATGCCGAGGCGCCGCTGGAACTCGAGCAGGTCGTCACGGGCGGCCGCCCGCAGCTTGGCGTCGAGGTTCGACAGCGGCTCGTCGAGCAGGAACACGCTCGGCTCCCGCACGAGCGCCCGGGCCAGCGCAACCCGCTGCCGCTCGCCGCCGGAGAGCTGACGGGGGCGGCGGTCCAACAGCTCGTCGATGCCCAGCAGTTTGGCCGCCCAATCCACCTTCTCCTTGCGGGCGGCGGCGTCGAGTCCCTCCGCCTTGAGCGGGAAGGCGATGTTGCGGAACACGGTCATGTGTGGGTAGAGGGCGTAGCTCTGGAACACCATGGCGATCTGGCGGACCCGGGGCGGGAGGCCGTTGACGACGTCGTCGCCGATGAGGACGTCACCGCCGGTGGGCTGCTCCAGCCCGGCGATCATCCGCAGCAGGGTGGTCTTGCCGCAGCCGGACGGCCCGAGCAGGACGAGGAACTCGCCCCGCTCGGACTTCAGGCTCACGCCGTCGACGGCC
>JBFJZV010000224.1:0-4993 GCA_041621915.1 Acidimicrobiia bacterium
AGGTCGAGGGAGATCACCGGCGCCTCCTCCAGCCGGGAGAAGTCGGCCAGGTACCGCCGGAACGCCTCCCACTGCGCGGCCAGCTCGGCGCCCTGCGGTGTGCGTTTGACCCAGGCCTTGTGGAACGCGAACAGCACCCCGGAGATCGCCACGCCGATCACGCCTACCACTGCGAAGCCGATCCGCAGCACGGTCTCGTTGAGGATCGGGAACAGGTTCGACAGCAGGATCGTGCCGCCGAACCAGCCGAGGGCACCGATGATCGCGAACATCACCACCAGGATCGTCGGGTACCGCCAGCCCCGGTCGTCGAGCAGCTTGCGGGACTTCAACGCCTTCTTCACGCCCGACACGAACGACTTGTATGTCGCGGCGTTGGCGGTGGCGTCGGCGCGGATGAGGCTGCGGAACTCGGTGAGCGGCTGCGGGCCGTCCTCCAGGACGCGGGTGAGCACGGTGAGCACGTTCCGCTCGTAGTTCTTCAGCGGGCCGCTCACGTCGCCGAGCCCGATCTCGAGGTCGGACACGTCCTCCTTGCGGAGGCCCATCCACGTGCTCTTCTCCACCGCGACCGGCTCGGCGGTGAGGATGCCGCGGCGAATGAAGTCGAACATCGTGGCGGTGAACTCGTTCTCCCCGGCCCGACCCTGCGTCATCAGAGCCCCGATCAGCGCCGGCGGGTCCTCGCTCGGCGGCTCCTGCTCGTACTCGCGGTCGTAGTCGCGGACCCGCGGCTCCCGACCGTACCGCACGTAGCCGAACAGCGCCAGCGGCGGCAGCGGCAGGATCAGCAGCGCCACCAGGATGCCGGTGACCCGCAGCGAGCGCCGCTCCCGGTCGGCCCGCTCCGCCTCGGCCTCCTCCTCGGCGAGGATGCCCTCCAGCCCGGGGCCGGCGACGACGCTCGCCCCGGCGGTGGTCGTCAGCACGTTGCGGGGGAACACCACGCGGAACTCCACGAACTGGCGGGCGGGTATCCCCCTCGCCTCCAGGGTCGGCGTCACGGCGTCCGGTCCGAGCGACGTGGAGCCGTCGACCGTGGCCGGGTGGCCCCACACCAGCACCTCGCCCGGCGCGGCGCCCGGTGGGAGCACCACCTCGGCGGTCAGCTCGCCGAGGCCGGTGTTCCACTCGTCGCCCCACACCTTCATGTTCACGTCGACGACGTCGTCATACGCGGTTGCGAAGCCCGTGAAGCGGTATGTGATGGTGTAGGTGCGCTGCTCGTCGAGCGCCCGGTAGTGCCAGACCACCCTCGCTGCGGTGCCGATCGAGGTGACGCCGTAGCGGCCGGGCTCGTCGCTGCAGCCCAGCACCGTGCACGCCCCCGGCTCGTAGGCGAGCCCTTCCTCGGACACCGCGAGGTCGATGATCAGCTCACCGGGCCGCACCGGGATGTCGCGGTAGGCGCCCGAGAACGACCCGTCGTAGTCGAACGTGATCTCCTCGGTGACCAGCAGCGACCCGTCGCGCTGCACCTCGATGGTCACGTGCGCCCGCGGCAGGTCGAAGGACTTGGCGAGCGCCGGCGCCGCCGCCGCCACCACCCAGAGGGCGGCGAGGGCGAGGACGGTGAGGCGTCTCAGAAGCTCACCTCGGGGGCGCTGCGGGCGTCGTCCTCGACCTCGAAGTACGGGCGGGTGCGGAACCCGGCGGACTGCGCCACCAAGTTCGACGGGACCGTCTGCACCGAGTTGTTGTAGGTGAGGACGCTGTCGTTGTAGATCTGGCGGGACACCGCGATCTTGCCCTCGGTCTCGCCGAGCTCGGTCTGGAGCTGGCGGAAGTTGTCGCTGGCCCGCAGCTCCGGGTAGGCCTCGGCGAGCGCGAAGAGCTGGCGGAGCGCGCCGGTCAGGAAGTTCTCGGCCTGGGCCTGCTGCTCCACGGTGCCGGCCGCCTGGGCGGCCTGGCGGGCCTGGACCACTCGCTCGAACGTCTCCTGCTCGTGCGATGCGTAGCCCTTGACCGTCTCCACCAGGTTGGGGATCAGGTCGTAGCGGCGCCGGAGCTGCACGTCGACCTGCGACCAGGCGTTGTCGGTGCGGTTGCGCAGCCGGACGAGGCGGTTGTAGATGAGGACGAAACCGACCACCAGTACGACGGCGACGGCGATGATGATTATGGCGATGAGCATGGCGCCGATGCTAGGGCCGTGCTGGACTGCCGCCGACCCGGGCGTCGGGTTGCGGTGCCGGGGTTGGGGGCCCTCTCGGCGGCGGGCTGCCGCCGGAGCTGGTCCTACGTGGGGGCCGGCGCGAGGCGCCGGCCTGGCGCCAACCCCACGTCGCGACGGATGCGTGTCACGGGCTCACGGTGATCGTCTGGTCCACCCCGACGTCCTCCAGCACCGTGATGGTGCCGTCCGGCCACTCGACCTCCAGGCGGTCGATGGCAGTGGCGTCGCCGAGGCCGAAGTGGGCGGACGGCTCCGGGGTGCCCAGGTAGTTGGCACAGCCGCCGACGTACCGCAGGTAGCGCTGGCCGCCAGCCTCGACCCACACCCGGCTGCCGATGCCGTCCGGAGCGATGCCCGGCGCGCCCTGCTCGTCCAGGAAGACCCGCAGCCAGTGGTGGCCGGCGTCCTGGTCGTTGCGGTAGAACTTGAACGCGTCGTTGCCGGCGGTGACGGCGATGTCCTGGTCGCCGTCGTTGTCGTAGTCGAGGTTGATCAGGCCGAGCCCCATCAGGTCGTGGCGGAAGCCCGTGTCCATGGCCACCTCGTCGAACGTGCCGTCGGCGCCGTTGCTGAGGAACACCTTCGCCATCTCGTTGGTGTAGACCTCGAAGCCCGAGAAGTGCCACCCGTTGACCTCGACGATGTCCAGCCAGCCGTCGAGGTCGAGGTCGACGGTCAGCGCCCCCCAGCCCCAGCCCCCGTCGGCCACCCCGGCCGCCGCCGCCTCGTTCTGCCACGAGTGCTCACCCAGGTTGTAGTAGAGCTTGTTGCCGTCGCCCCGCCCGTCCCCGCTGTCGTCGTAGATCGCAGTGGCGTACCAGTCGAGCATCCCGTCGTTGTTGACGTCGCCCATCGCGGTCCCCATCCCCGCCCAGAGCTCCTCGCCGCTGTCGCCCCGCTGGTCGCGCTCCACGAACGTGCCGCCCTCGTTGATGAAGTAGCGGCTGGTGCCGAAGTCGGCGACCAGCACGAGCTCGGGGTAGCGGTCGCCGTCGGTGTCGACCAGGCAGGGTGAGAAGCCGCGGATGCCGTCGTCGACGATGCCGATCTCGGTGGTCACGTCGGTGAAGGTGCCGTCGCCGCCGTTGCGGAACATCCGGTTGCCCTTCGAATCCTTCTGCCAGCCGGCGACGAACAGGTCGAGGTCGCCGTCGAGGTCGTAGTCGGCGAACACCGAGCCGAACCCGTCGTGGGTGTCGGCGCTGGTGGTGGTGACTCCGGCTTCAGCGGCGACGTCCGTGAACGTGCCGTCCCCGTTGTTCTTCCACAGCCGGTGATACCCGGGCTGCGGATCGTCGGGCGGTCCGTGGCTGGCGACGAACAGGTCGATCCACCCGTCGCCGTCGTAATCACCGGCCGCAGCCGCCGAGCCGAGGTGGGGCTCGCCGGCGACGCCTGCCGCGTCGGTGACGTCGGTGAACGTGCCGTCGCCGGCGTTGCGCAACAGCCGGTCGGGCTCGAGACCGCCACCGTTCAGGAACAGGTCCTGCCAACCGTCGTTGTCGTAGTCGATGACGGCCGCGCCGTTGCGCATCTTGGCGGTGTCCATCACCGGCGTGTAGTTCTCCTCGCTGAACGGCGTCAGGTAGCTGTAGGCGAGGCCGGCTGCCACGGTCTGGTCGCTGAACCGCAACCCGCGCACCCCGGGGGCCGGAGGCAGCGTGGTCGCCGGCGCCGCGGTGGTCGCGGTGACGGCGTCGTCGGACGGCGCCTCCGTGCCCGGCGCCGCGGTTCCCTCGGGCTCCGCGGTGGAGCTGCACGCGGTCATGACGAGGAGGGCGGCCAGAACGGCGGCGGCCGCCGCCCTGCGTCGTGCTGCACTCACCACCATCGCGCCTCCCGGGACCACCCCCCACCGCTGTCGCTGCAGAGAGTAGCGGTGGCGGGGGATTGCGAGGAAGGGATCGGGAACGCGGGACGGCGGTAGTCTGCTCCAGGCCATGCGCCGCTCCACCCGCACCCGTCGCGCTGCGCCGCGCCGCCTCGCCTGTGTCGCCGCCGCCGTGGTGGCGCTGCTGGCGATACCGGCTCCGGCTCTGGCCCACGGCATCGGCGGCCGCCGCGACCTGCCCGTGCCGGTGGAGTTCTTCGTGGTCGGCGCCGCCGTGGTGCTGGTGGCGTCGTTCGCGGCGCTGGCCGTGTTGTGGCCCCGGTCCCGCTGGCAGGAGCCGCCGGCCGGGCGCCCGCTCGAAGCCCCATGGCTGGGCGTGGCGTCGAAGGTGCTCACGGTGGCCGGCGTCGCGGGGTTGGCGGCGGTCGTCGCCGGCGGAGCCTTCGCCGGTTTGGGCCGCAACAACCTGGCGCCGGTGCTGGTGTGGGTCTACTTCTGGCTCGTGATCCCGTTCCTGTCGGCGCTGGTGGGCAACATCTGGCGGTTCCTGAACCCGTGGCGCACCCTGGCCGAATGGGGCGGCGTCGGCGAGGAGGAGCGGCCCGAGCTGCTGGCCCGGGTCGGCGTCTGGCCGGCCGCAACAGCGTTCGTCGCCTTCACCTGGCTGGAGCTGGTGTGGCCGGACTCGGCGAAACCGACCACGCTGGCGATCGCCGCCGTCGTGTACACGTTCTGGGCGCTGGCGGTGGCCGGCTATGCCGGCCGGGAGACCGGCATGGTGATGGGCGAGGCGTTCACCACCTACAACGGATTGCTGGCGGCGATCGCACCGCTGGGACGGGGTACGGACGGCGGCCTGGTGTGGCGCGGCTGGCTGCGGCGGCTGCCCCACATCCCGCTGCGCCCCGGCCTCGTCGCGTTCGTCGTCGCCATGATCGGCACCGTCACCTACGACGGCCTGTCGGCCACCCAGGGCTGGCGCGACC
>JBFJZV010000225.1:0-4783 GCA_041621915.1 Acidimicrobiia bacterium
CACCCGACGCCCGGGTCGGCGGCCATATGAACGGCAGCCGCCGCCGAGAGGGCCCCACCACCCGGCACCGCCACCCGACGCCCGGGTCGGCGGCCATATGAACGGCAGCCGCCGCCGAGAGGGGCCCCACCACGCAACACGGCACCACGACGCCCGGGTCGGCGGCAATGTGGAACAAACCTCAGGCCGGCGGAGCCGGCCTGAGGTGAGGGAACAGGATCACCTCGCGGATCGAGGTGACGTCGCAGTGAAGCATGACGAGGCGGTCGACGCCAACCCCCAGGCCGCCGGTGGGCGGCAGCCCGTGCTCCAGGGCCAGCAGGTAGTCCTCGTCGATCGTCATCGCCTCCTCGTCGCCCTCGGCGCGGGCGCGGGCCTGCGCCTCGAAGCGGCGACGCTGCTCGACCGGGTCGTTCAACTCGCTGTAACCGTTGGCGACCTCGAGGCCGCCGGCGAACAGCTCGAACCGCTCGGTGAGGCCGGGGCGCGACCGGTGGCTGCGGGCGAGCGGCGACACCTCCTCGGGGTAGTCCACCACGAAGGCCGGGCCCCAGAGCTCCGGCTCGACCCGCTTCTCGAAGATCTCGGTGACGATCTTGCCCGGCCCCCACGCGCCGTCGAGCTCCACGCCGGCGGCGGCGGCCAGGCTCGCCAGCTCGGAGTGCGGCATGTCGAGCGAGACCGGCCGCCCGATCGCTTCGCCGACCGAGTCGAGCAACCCCAGGCGTGGGTACGGCGGCGTCAGGTCGAGCGGGCGGCCCTGGTACTCGATCTCCGCGGTGCCGTGCACCGCCACGGCCGCGGCCGCCACCAGCTCCTCGGTCAGCTCCATCACCGCGTGGTAGTCGGCGTACGCCTCGTACGACTCGAGCATCGTGAACTCGGGGTTGTGGGTGGTCGACAGGCCCTCGTTGCGGAAGTTGCGGTTGATCTCAAACACCCTCGGCAGCCCGCCCACCACCAGCCGCTTGAGGTACAGCTCGGGGGCGATCCGCAGGTACATCTCGATGCCCAGCGCCTCGTGGTGGGTGACGAATGGGCGGGCGAGCGCCCCGCCAGCCTGGGACTGGAGCATCGGCGTCTCCACCTCGACGAAGCCGCGCCGGATCATCGTCTCCCGCAAGCTGGCCACGGTGGCCGTCCGCCGCTCGGCGATCTCGCGGGCCTCGGCGTTGACCGCGAGGTCCAGGTACCGGCGGCGGTAGCGCGTCTCCAGGTCCTGGAGGCCGTGCCACTTCTCGGGCAGCGGCCGCAGCGCCTTGGCGAGCATCGTGAAGTCGGCGACGTGCACACTCAACTCGCCGCGGCGCGTCGTGATCACCTCGCCCACCGCCCCCACCCAGTCGCCCAGGTCCAGTTCGCGGAAGGCGTCGAGGCGGTCGCCGAGGCCGGCCGCGTCGCCGAACAGCTGGATCGTGCCGGTGCCGTCCCGCACCACGCCGAAGACCAGCTTGCCAATGTCGCGCATCCGCACCAGCCGGCCGGCGACGGCGACGCTCCTCCCCGTCCCCTCCCCCGGCCCGAGGCCCTCGTGGTCCGCGGCGAGCTCGGCGGCGGTGACGTCGGGTACGAACCCCACGGGGTAGGGCTCGATCCCCGCAGCGCGCAGGGCGTCGACCTTGGCGAGGCGCGCCGCGACGAGTGGGTCGTCGCCCAGGGTCACTCCCGGTTCCTCTCGAACAGCAGCCGGAGCCCCTCCAGGGTCAGGAACTCGTCGATGCGGTCCACCATCCGGCAATGGGGGACCACGGTCCCGGCCAGCCCACCGGTGGCGACGACCGTCGCCTCCTCGCCGACCTCGCCGAGCAGCCGGCCGATGATGCCGTCGACCAGGCCCGCGTGGCCGAACACCACCCCGCTCTGGATGGCGGTGACGGTGTTCTTGCCGACGACGGACGGCGGCGCCACCGGCTCGACCCGCCGCAGCGCGGCGGTGGCGCCGATCAGCGCGTCGTGCGAGATCTGCAGGCCCGGCGCGATCACCGCTCCAATCAGTTCCCCGGCGGGCGACACCACGTCGAAGTTGGTCGAGGTGCCGAAGTCGACGACGACGGCCGGGGCCCCGTAGGTCTCCAGCGCCGCGAGGGAGTTGGCGACCCGGTCGGGCCCGATCTCGCGCGGGTTGTCGATCACGATGGGAATGCCCGTGCGGATGCCGGGACCCACCACCACCGCCGGCCCCAGGTCGAGGCGAGCGGCGAGCTTGCGCAGCACCACGGTCGCCGGGGGCACGCCGCTGGCGATTGCCACCCCGTGGAGGTCGCCCAGCGCCACGCCGTCGTGCTCCAGCAGCGCCAGCAGCGCCAGCCGGTACTCGTCCCCGGTGCGGGAGGCGTCGGTGGCGAGCCGCCAGTGGTGGGCGAGGCGGGTGCCGTCGAACACGCCGATGACGGTCTGGGTGTTGCCGACGTCGATGGCGAGCAGCATCACGAGCCTTCCAGGATCGTTGGGCCGTCCAGACGGGCGCCCCGGTCGGCGACGAACCCGTCGCCGGCGGGGGTGAATCGTACGTTGTCGATGAGACGAGTCCCGCCGACCCGGGCCGCCACGGCCAGGAACGCCTCCCGGTCGAGGCGCAGCAGCCGGATGGTCTCGGCTGCGTCGGCCAGCTCGACGTACTCCACGTCCAGCCGCAGCTCCCGGCTGGTGACGGCCCGCACGGCGTCCTCGAGCACCGCCGCGTCCCGCTCGCCCCCCTCCACGAGGTCGGCGGCCGCAAACAGCCCTCGGGAAAGGGCGACTGCGGCAGCCCGGGTGGCGGGCCCGAGGTACGTGTTGCGGCTCGACAGCGCCAGGCCGTCGGGCTCCCGCACGGTGGGCACCCCCACCACCTCGATCGGGAACGACAGGTCGCGTACCAGGCGGCGGACCACCGCGAGCTGCTGCGCGTCCTTGCGACCGAAGTACGCCGCGTGGGGCTGGAGGCCGGCGAAGAGCTTGGCCACCACGGTTGCCACGCCTTCGAAGTGGCCCGGGCGGAAGCGGCCTTCCAGGGTCTCGGCGAGCGCGTCGACGGACACGCGTGTGGAGGGGAGGGCGGCGAACATCTCCGGCGGTGCCGGCGCGAAGAGCACGTCCACCCCTGCGTCGGCGGCGAGGGCGGCATCCCGATCGCGGTCGCGCGGGTAGCGAGCCAGGTCCTCACCGGGCCCGAACTGCAGCGGGTTGACGTAGAGGCTGGCGACCACGGTGTCGGACTCGCTCCGCGCCCGCCGCATCAGCGCCAGGTGGCCCTCGTGGAGGTAGCCCATCGTCGGCACCAGGCCCCGCCGCCCCGACCAGGCGGCGCGGGCCGCTGCGAACGTCTCGACGACCTTCACGTCAGCGTCTCGCGGAAGTCGGCGCTGCGGCCCGTCTGGCGGGCCAGCTCCCGGGCGAACGCTGCGAAACCCGCCACCCAGTCGGGTGCATCGGCACGCACCGCCTCGAGCTGGGCGGCGACCGTGCCGACGTCGCCGCGGGCCACCGGGCCCGTGAGCGCCGCCGCAGGCCCAAGGTCGAACGCATTGGCCACCACCGCCTCCACCAGCGGGCGTGCCGCCGCGAACGGCACGCCCGCCGCTGCGAACAGCGCCTCCGCCATCGCCAACGCGCCGAGCGGATAGTTGGCGGCGGCAGCGGCGGCCGCGTGATAGAGGGGCTTGGCGGCGTCGTCAAGGTCGAAGGGGTGGGCCCCGAGCGACGCGGCGAGCCGGTTCAGCCGGTCGCGCAGCTCCGCGTCGTCGGTGGTGACGCCGATCCAGGCGCCCGCCAGTCGCTCGGCGCCGGCGGCGGAGGTCGGCAGCGTCTGCAGCGGGTGGAAGCTCCCCAGCCGGCTGGCGCGCAATGGCGCCAGCCGATCCACCGGCGCCAGCCCCGAGAGGTGGACGGCGGCATCGGCGTGCCCGCCTTTGGGAGCCAGCTTCTCCGCCACTGTCGCGATGGCGTCGTCGCGCACGGCGACGACCAGCACGTCGCAGGCTGGCACCTCGTCGTCCCAGTCCAGCGCCGCGGCGTCGAGCGTGGCGGCGGCGGCGCCCGCGTCGTCGGCGCGGCGGGCCAGCACCCCCACCAGCTCGTGCCCGGCCCGCCGCATGGCGATGGCGAGGCTCATCCCGGCCCGGCCGGGCCCGACTAGCACGATACGCATGGGGGCTTTATACCGGCCCAGCCCACCCCGGCCCCGCGTAGACGTGCACCTGCTGGTCGGCGACCGCCGGGAAGAAGGCATGAAGGAGGGTCCCGTCGGGCAGCCGCGCCCCCGGGCACACCTCGACGAGCGGCTCGAGGACGAAGCGGCGCTCGGTGAGCCGCGGGTGGGGCACCCGCAGCCCGGGCTCGTCGATCGCGGCGTCGCCGTGCAGCAGCAGGTCGCAGTCGAGCGTGCGGGGTCCCCAGCGCTCCCGGCGCTCCCGCCCGGCAGCCCGCTCCAGCTCCAGCAGGCCGTCGAGGAAGGCGCGGGCCGGAAGCACCGTCGCCACCACCGCCACCGCGTTGAGGTATGGGGCCTGGGGTACGCCGCCGAGCGGCGCCGTCTCGTACAGCGACGACACGGCCACCACGTCGCCGAGGCCGGCGAGCCCGGCGACAGCGGCACGCAGGTGGGCCTCCCGGTCACCGAGGTTGGAGCCCAGCCCGACCGCCGCCTCCTCGGCAGCCACCGCTAGTGCCCTGCGCCGCAAGTCTGCACAGAATTTCGCCGGCCCTCGACGCCCCTGGCGGCGTCCTCCGCCTCGACGCATCTACCGATGCGCCTTCGTTGTGCGTCCTTGCCAGGAACGCCGATGCCTCGGCGAAATCGGCA
>JBFJZV010000226.1:0-4754 GCA_041621915.1 Acidimicrobiia bacterium
CGCCAGCCCCGCTCGGCGGCGGTGGCGGCCAACACCGCGCCCAGCTCCCGCTCGAGGGGCCGCACGGCGGAGAGGTCGACGTCGCCGGGGTGCATCGCCAGCTCGAAGCCGTTGGGGGCAACCGGCCCCGCCGGCCCGGGCGCGACGGCGAGGTCGGCCTCCCGGACGATGCGGCTGGCCAGCTCGGTGGCGCCCAGGTCGCCGGGGAACAGCCGCCCGGCCAGGCCCTCGACGAGCCGCTCGAGGCGGCGCTCCAGGTTGCGGGCCAGCTTCATGGGAGCGGAGTCTACGGCTGGGAAGCGGATCGGGACACGGCAGCAGGCTCGCCGGCCGGCCGTCGGACGCGGACCCGGCAGCGTCCCGCCGCTCCGGCGAGCAATCGAACGGGAATCACAGGCGTGTGACTGTGGTTCGGTTCGTTTCGGTCGCCGCTCGGCGAACACTTTTTCGGAAAGTGTTCGGTACACTTCAAACCTCGATGAGCGAACACATTGGCCGACGAGGCAGACCGAGCCGCGACGTCGTCTACGAGCGGCTCGATGCGCAGATCGCCGAGCTCTGGCAGCGGCTCGGCGGTTTGCCACAGCCAATGGAGGCCCAAGACATCTGGCGCGGGCTCTGGTACGAAGAGGCTCATCACTCAACCGCCATCGAGGGCAACACGCTGGTCCTGAAGCAGGTCGAGGCGCTCCTCGGACAGGGGCGAGCGGTCGGCAACAAGGAGCTGGCCGAGTACATGGAGGTCAAGGGCTACGCCGACGCGGCCGACTGGGTCTACAACCAGGCGATTCGGCCTGCCATGACCAGCGGCGTCGACACCCTGACTCTCGCCGAACTTCGACAGATCCACCGGATGGCAATGACGCCGGTGTGGGATGTCGCTCCTCACCCACAGGCGACGGCACGCGAGCAGCCCGGAGCGTTCCGGGAGCACGACGTCCAGCCCTTCCCGGGCGGCATGACACCGCCGAGCTGGCCCCTGGTCCAGGCAGCGGTCGACACCTGGGTGCAGGATGCGAACGCACTCGAGCCCCGCTCGGAGCGGTTCCCCGAGGAACTCGCCGAACTGCATGCCGGCTTCGAACGCATCCACCCGTTCCTGGACGGCAACGGTCGAACGGGCCGGCTTGTGCTCAACCTCATCCTCGTCCGTCTCGGGTACCCACCGGCGATCATCTACAAGCGCCAGCGGTCTCAGTACCTCGCGGCCCTCCGGAGGGCCGACGCCGGCGACCATGGCGCGCTCGGAGAGCTCCTCGCCCGGGCGATCCTCGACAATTTGTACCGCTTCGTCGTCCCCGCGATCGCCGGGCCAGCCCGGCTCGTTCCGCTCGCCGCTCTCGCCAATGAGAAGATAGGCGCACCCGCCCTCAGGACCGCAGCAGGACGAGGGCGCCTTCAGGCCGTTCGAGGTGCTGACGGCGAGTGGCGTAGCTCGCGGAACTGGGTCGATGAGTACTTGGCAGGTCGCTACCGACGGAGCTGAACGCCGGGCGAGCTCAGCCGACGTCAGCGTGCCTCGTCCGTCGACCGTTTCGGTGGACGACGTTGCCTTCGTCGTCGAGGTCCGACCAGCAGCGACCAGCTGCTCAGGTCCGCTCGGACCACGCCCGCTCGGCCTCTTCGTCTACCCGGACGGCGAACACCTGCTGCTTTCCGAGGCCGAAGGCGGTGCGCACCTTCCACCCGCGCTGTCGCGCAGCGCGGCGAGCGGCAGCCCGCCAGTCCTCCACCGAGTCGAGCTGGTCGACCTCGACAATGAGGTAGGTCTTCGACACGAGCTCTTTGGCGAGGTCCGCGGCGAGGCGCTCGATCCGGCGTTTGCGGAGGTCGACGACCGTGCCCGTCGCCATTGTTCGGCCTCTCTCACAGCGGACGTTCGGTAGAGATCGGGGTCTTCAACCCTTTGACAGCGCCTCTGACCAGGACCCCTGGAGTGGGCGAGGGGGGACTTGAACCCCCACGAGCGTAATGCTCACAGGGTCCTGAACCCTGCGCGTCTGCCAATTCCGCCACTCGCCCTGGGAACGGCCATTGTACTACCGGGCGTCGCGCGCGAAACCCCCGGCGGCGAGGTCCGAGCGCTCCGCGGCGCCGCCGGGTATCTTCGACTCGACGCCAAGGGGGAGTCAACGTGCCGAAGAACATCGTGGTGCTGTCGGACGGGACCGGGCAGGAGGGCGGCAAGGGCGCCGACCGGAACACGAACGTCTACAAGCTGTTCACGATGCTGGAGGACCGCACCGACCGCCAGGTGGTCTTCTACGACCCGGGCCTGGGGACGGGATGGCGCAAGGTCACCGGCAACGCCTTCGGGGCCGGCATCTCCCGCAACGTCCAGGAGGCGTACCGCTTCATCTTCGACAACTACGAGGTGGGCGACCGCATCTACCTCGTCGGGTTCAGCCGCGGGGCCACCACGGTGCGCAGCGTCGCCGGGATGCTCGACAAGTTCGGCATCCTGCCCCGGTCGCGCCCGGACCTCATCAAGCGGGCCTACAAGATCTACAAGACCCGCGCCCCGCTGTCGACGTGGTGGGCGAAGCGCCGGCTCGCGAGCTACGCCAAGGGCTCGCGGCTTGCCCGGACGCTGGCGGCGCTGCGCGGGGGCGAGGGCACCTTCGACCTGCGCAAGCCGGACGAGCTGGCGGCCGCCGTCGCCGCCGTCCCTCCGACGAAGGAGGAGGCCAAGGCGGGCGAGGGCGAGCAGTCGGAGATCCTCGACGCCGCCGCCAGCCGGGTGGCGGCCTTCCTGAGCGCCGCCGAGAGCGATCGCCTCGGTGCTCAGGAGGAGTGGAACGGTGAGTTCGCCGAGCGGCTGCTCGACCTGCACTGTCCCGGCTGGTCCGAGAACCCGGCCGACCCGCGGTGCCCCGACGGGTTCCCGGAGAGCCCTCGCCAGTTCATGCGGCAGTTCCTGCTGGAGTCCCGGGCCCGCGAGTTCATCGCCGCCAGCTACACCCACCACCCCAAGATCGAGTTCCTCGGCGTGTTCGACACCGTCGCCGCCCTGTACCGCATCCCGATCGTCCAGACCAAGTTCCACGACCTGAGCCTCACCTGGAGCGTCCGCAACGCGTACCACGCGCTGGCCCTCGACGACGAGCGGCGCCCCTTCATCCCGACGCTGTGGGAGAAGACCTACCCGCACCAGACCGTCCGCCAGGTGTGGTTCAACGGCATGCACACCGATGTCGGCGGCGGCTACCTCGAGCGGGGGCTGGCCGACATCGCGCTCGCGTGGATGCTGCGGGCGGCCCACGAGTCCGGGATCTTGTTGGACCCCGGCGGGGTGACGCTCACCGAGGATCCGCTCGACGCCATGCACAACTCGCGGGGCACGCCGGTGAACCGGGCGCTGTACTTCAAGCCGCAGTTCCGCTCCCTCGACCGGCCCGAGAACCTGCCCGAGCCGTGGCCGATCATCCACGAGAGCGTGTTCGTCCGGGCGTTGCAAGGGGCGCGGGAGTACGGGAAGAAGCCGTGGTGGAAGAAGTCGCAGGTGGGCCCGGTCGGGGCCAGGGATCTCCAGGAGCGCCTCGATAAGGTCTTCGGCAAGCCGGGGCTCGGCGCCGAACTGTACGGCAAGTACGCCGCCTCGCTCGCCGCGGACGCCCCGGAGGAGCCGCCCGACCCGCGTATCGAGCCGTGGGTGCGATACGACCAGCAGGAGCTGCTCGCCGCCCAGGAGCTCAAGTGGGCCGAGTGGATCGACCAGACCACCCGCTTCGAGCCGCGTCACTTCTCCACGGCCAAGAGCGAGGTGCTGTCGTGGTTCCGCCAGTCCCTCGCCGACTCGGAGCACAACCGCGAGGGCGCCGTGCGGGTGTGGCACCCCACCACCGGCGATCAGCTTCGCAGCCAGGCCGGGCTCGGTGGCGTCGTGGCCGTGGCGGTCGGGCGCCGCGGCGACGGGCGCGCCGTGGTGGCGGCCGCGTGCGGCGACGGCTCGGCGAAGGTGCGCGACCTGCGGACCGGCGAGGAGCTGCACCACCTCACGGACGCTGGGGGCAGCATCGTCGCGGTGGCGGTGACGCCCGACGGCGCCGTCGTCACCGGGTCGACGACAGGGCACGTCCGCCGCCACCCGCTCGACGGCGGCTCGGCGGTCGAGGAGCTGGGCAGCCACGACGGCGAGGTGCTCGGGGTGGCCGCCGCCCGCACGCCGGACGGCAGCGTGCGCGTGGTCTCGGCCGGCTGGGACGGCACGGTGAAGGCGTGGGACGGCGGCGGCTACGCCGACGAGCACACGGCGCCGGCGTTGTCGCTGGCGATCACCGGTGACGGGGCGCGCGCCGTCACCGGGTCGGCCGACGGCACGGTGCGGGTGTGGGACATCGGCGCCGGCGATGCCCGCAGCCTGGAAGGGCACACCGCGCCGGTGCTGGGCGTGGCGGTCTCGCCGGACGGGTCGGTCGCGGTGTCGGGCTCGGCCGACCGCGACGTGCGGGTATGGGATCTGGCCGGCGGCACGGTGCAGACCCTGAGCGACCACACGGGGTGGGTGCGGTCCGTCGCCATCGCCCCCGACGGTGCCACGCTGGTGTCGGCGTCCGACGACACCACCCTCAAGATATGGGACGCCGCCAGCGGGGCCGTGCGCCGCACCCTCACCGGCCACGCCGGCCCGGTGACCTCGGTCGAGATCGACCCGGAGGGCTGGATCGTTTCCGGCTCCCTGGAGCAGAGCCTGCTGGCGCGGCTGGCGACGCCGGCCGTCGCCGGTCTCGTCCACCCCTCGGCGAAGGTCGAGC
>JBFJZV010000227.1:0-4713 GCA_041621915.1 Acidimicrobiia bacterium
AGAACCTGCGGGACCTGGGTGTTGACGACGTGGCGAGGGCGGCCGAGCACCTCGAGTGCGAACGCGACGTTCTCGAACACCGACTTGCGGGGCAGGAGCTTGAAGTCCTGGAACACCGTGCCGATCCGGCGGCGCAGCGTGGGCACCTTCCAGTCGGCGAGCTGCGAGGCGTGCTTGCCCGCCACCCAGATCTCGCCGCGGGTGGGCCGTTCCTCACGCAGCATGAGCCGGATCATCGTGGACTTGCCCGAGCCGGACGGGCCCACGAGGAACACGAACTCACCCTTCTGGATGTCGAGCGAGACGTCGCGGACCGCGACGACCCCGCCGTCGTACACCTTGGAGACGTTCTGAAAGCGAATCATGCAGCGATCACGTCCTGGCCGGCTCTGTTCACCGGTTCACCGGTTGTGCGTCAAACCCCATCCGCCCGCCAGCGCCCCGGCAGTCTACCAGCGGGGGTCCACAAACCGATGTTCTTCCCCCGCTTGCGGGGGAAGTGTCCCGGGCCGCAGGCACGGGACGAAGGGGGTGCAGGTGTTCGGGCCACGCCGGAGCTGGAGGGCATCCGCCCGCCGGGTTCACATGTTCACATTGCCGCCGACCCGGTCGGTCGTGGGGCGGTGCTCGCGTGGTGGGGCCCTCTCGGCGGCGGCTGCCGCACCTGCTGGTCCTACGTGGGGGCGGCGGCGCGGCCGCCGCCTGGTTCCAACCACGTGCCGCGCGATCACATGCCGGGTTTCTCTGCGGCTGCCATGTGAGATCTTCGCCACTGGAGGTATGCGTCGACGAACGGGCCGACGTCGCCGTCCAGGACGCCCTGGACGTTGCCGACCTCCAGGTCGGTGCGGAGGTCCTTCACGAGCTGGTAGGGCTGGAGCACGTAGCTGCGGATCTGGCGTCCCCAGCCGGCCTCCGACTGCTCGCCCCGGATCTCGTCGATCTCGGCTAGCTGCTCGCGCCTGGCGGCCTCGGCGAGCCGGGCCGCGAGCAGCTCCATCGCCCGGGCCCGGTTCTGGATCTGCGAGCGCTCGGCTTGGCAGCCCACCACGATGCCCGTCGGCAGGTGGGTGATGCGCACCGCCGAGTCGGTGGTGTTGACGTGCTGGCCACCGGCACCCTGGGAGCGGAACGTCTCGACCCGGAGGTCGTCCGAGTTGATCTCGACCTCGGCCACGTGCACCTCGGGGATCACGTCGACGCCGGCGAACGACGTGTGCCGGCGGTTGGCGGCGTCGAAGGGGCTGATCCGCACCAGCCGGTGGACGCCGCGCTCGCCTTCCAGGTTGCCGTAGGGGTGATCGCCCCGCACCGTAAGCGTCGCCGATTTGATGCCGGCCTCGTCGCCGGGCTGGACCTCGTCGAGCTCGACTTCGAACCCGGCCTGCTCCAGGTGCCGCAAGTACATGCGCAGCATCATCTCGGCCCAGTCCTGGGCGTCGACCCCACCGGCGCCGGCGTGGACGCTCAGGATCGCTGTGCGATCGTCGTACTCGCCGAAGTACAGGCTCTCCCGCTCCAACGTCCCGAGCTCGGCGTCGAGGGCGGCGAGCTCGGCCGCCACGTCGGCCCTGGCGGCGGCGTCGCCCTCCTCGTCGGCGAGCTCCAGCAGCACCTCGGCGTCGTCGAGCGACTGCTCGACGCGGGCCGTCTGGTCGATGACGCCCTCGTAGCGCGCCAGCCGCCGAGTGGTCTCCAGTGCCCGCTCCCGATCGTCCCAGAGATCGGGCGCGGACGCCCGGCGCCTCAGCTCGTCGAGTTCCTCCGCCATCTGGTCGACGTCAAAGGAACCTCCGGGCGTCGTCGAGCCGGCTGCGGAGCTCCTTGAGCAGGGCGCGGGGATCGTCGTGGTTCATGAGGGGGCGATGCTACCGGTCCCGCGGGGCTGGGAGCTTCCCGACGGATGGTCAGCTCAAGCGTTCTCGCACCCAGGTGACTGCGCGCCGGGCACCGGGCAGCCGCTTCGCGAACCCCCGCAGCCGGTGCGCTGCCGGGGTGCTCGGACCGGTCCAGGACCAGCGCCGGCGGGCCGGGCCCTTGACGGCATGGAAGCGCCAGGCCGTGACCGCCAATCGACGACGGGTCTCCTCCGGCGCCAGGCCGCGGGCTTCCGCCACCCGCTCGAGGTATGCCTCCCACCCGTCCCCCAGTGCAGCTGCTAGCTCCTCGGGGAGCGCCGTCGCCGCCCCGCGCACGGCAGCCTCCGCGGCCTCCAGGTCGGCATCGAGCGCGGCGAGCGGCGTCTCGCCCATGTGCTCGACCCTGACGACGCGCAGCCCGGCATCCGCCAGCCAGCCGGCGTACGCGTCGTAGCCGTGGTAGTCGCCGACGTCGTAACGCTCGGCGCGGTTGCGCGTGGCGTGATAGGCGGCCGCGTCGGCCCGGTCGGCCAACAGGGTCAGGCCGGGAAGCGCCCAGTGCGGGTCGGCGCGCACGTGCGCGACGGCGTCGCCGTTGGGCACCGTGGTCACGAGGACGCCTCTCTCGGCCAGGAGGCCTGCCAGCGCCCGGGTCCCGGCCTCGGCGTCGTCGACGTGCTCCAGGACGTCCTCGGCCGTGACCACGTCAAAGCGCCCAAGACGGTCAGTGAGCCCCGGCTCCAGCAGGTCGGCAGCCTCGATGCGGGGCGGGCGGGGCTGGTCGGCGGCGTTGGCGCGGGCGAACGCGAGCAGCTCCGGGTCGGGGTCGACCCCCCACGCTTCGGCGCCGAGCCGCGCACACGCCACCGCGACCCCGCCAAGGCCACAGCCCACGTCGAGGCTGCGGCGACCCGTGAGGGTGGGACGCCCTCGGGTGAAATGCCGGGCAGCCGCCGCTGCTACCTCGTCACCCCGCAGGTTGGCCGACAGGCGAAAGTCGGCCCACATGCGCTCGGCGGAGCCGGCCGGGAAGTCGATGCCGGCGTCGATCTCCTGCCCGTAGGCATCCCGCCAGGCCTGCTGCAGGCTGGGGCCGATGCGGTAGCGGCGCTGCAACTCGTCGGTGGTGAGGCTCACGGGGGGCTGACGCCGATCGACCAGGCGCGGCGGCTTACGTCGCTGCCGAAGCCGCCCCGTGGCAGCGCTTGTACTTCTTGCCCGAACCGCACGGGCAGGGGGCGTTTCGCCCGACCTTGTCGCCCGGACGGCGGGCCTGGCGCTGCTTGCCGCCCGAGCCTCCCGCCGCTTGCAGCTTGGGCCGGGCCGGCGCAGCCTCCTGGGCGACCTCGACGTGATAGAGGTAGCGGACCGCGTCGTGCTTGATCGACGTGACCATCCCGGCGAACATGTCGTAGCCCTCCCGCTGGTACTCCACCAGGGGGTCCTTCTGGCCCATCGCCCGCAGCCCGATGCCGGCCCGCAGGTAGTCCATCTCGGCGAGGTGCTCCCGCCACTTGTTGTCGACGATCGACAGCACCACCGTCTTCTCCAGGCGGCGGAGCACGTCGGCGCCGATCTCCTCCTCGCGCTTGGCGTAGTAGCCGCGACCTTCCTCGCGGAATGCCTCGACCACCTCGTCGAGCTCCGGCTCGCGCCCCAGCGCCTCGCGATCGAGTTCCGTGGGGTACATCAGGCCCATCCGGGCCCACAACTCGTCCCAGTTCCACTCGTCCGGCTCGGTGTCCTCACCCAGCGCGTCGACGACCACGTCCTCCAGCACGTCGTCGAGCCACTCGGAGACCAGCTCCTGGCTGTCGTCCTCGCGCAAGATCCGGTTGCGCCACTCGTAGATGACGTCGCGCTGGCGCGTCATCACCTCGTCGTACTTGAGGACGTTCTTGCGGATCTCGAAGTTCTGGCTCTCGACCTGGCCCTGCGCCCGCTCGATGGCCTTCGTCACCATCTTGTGCTCGATGGGCAGCTCTGGCGGCATCTTGAGGCGCCGCATGATGGACGCCACGCGGTCGCTGGCGAAGCGGCGCATCAGGTCGTCCTCCAGCGACAGGTAGAACCGGGACTCGCCAGGATCGCCCTGGCGGCCCGACCGGCCACGAAGCTGGTTGTCGATGCGGCGCGACTCGTGGCGCTCGGTGCCCAGCACGTACAGGCCCCCGGCCGACTTCACCCGCTCCCGCTCCTCGGCGACCTCGTGCTCGAAGCGCTCGAGCTCCTTGGCGTAGGCCTCGTCGTACTCGGCGGTGCCCGGCTCGATGCCTTCCCGGTGCACCTCGAGGCGCGCGAGGTACTCGGGGCTGCCGCCGAGCGCGATGTCGACGCCTCGGCCGGCCATGTTGGTGGCGACGGTCACCGCGCCCTCCCGACCCGCCTGGGCGATGATGTTCGCCTCCCGCTCGTGGTGCTTGGCGTTGAGCACCTCGTGGGGGATCCCCCGCCGGGTGAGCATCTTGGCCACCCGCTCCGACTTCTCGATCGACACGGTGCCGACGAGCACCGGCTGGCCGTACTCGTGGCGCTCCGCGATGTCGTCCGCCAGCGCGTTGAACTTGGCGTCCTCGGACAGGTAGACCAGGTCGGACTCGTCGGCGCGTGCGATCGGGCGGTTGGTGGGCACCTCCACCACCTCGAGGCCGTAGATCTCCATGAACTCGGCTGCCTCGGTCTTGGCGGTGCCGGTCATGCCGGCGAGCTTGTCGTACTTGCGGAAGTAGTTCTGAAGGGTGATGGTGGCGAGGGTCTGGTTCTCCTCCTTGATCCGCACGCCCTCCTTGGCCTCGATCGCCTGGTGGAGGCCCTCGGAGTAGCGGCGGCCCTCCAGGATGCGGCCCGTGAACTC
>JBFJZV010000228.1:0-4617 GCA_041621915.1 Acidimicrobiia bacterium
CACCAGCACGCTCATCCTGCTCGGTCGGATGCAGGACACCGACTCGCTCCCCGACGAGCCGCTGATCACGGCGATCACGCTGGCGGAACTCTCGGTGGGTCCACTGGTGGCATCGACCGACAAGGAACGGGCCGCCCGTCAGGCGCACCTCCAGCAAGCCGAAGCCGATTTCGATCCGCTGCCGTTTGACGCCTCCGCGGCCCGCAGCTTCGGTCGAGTCGCCGCAGGGTTACGAAGAGCCGGCCGCAAGCCAGCGGCGCGTGCCTACGACGCCATGATCGCCGCCATCGCCATCGCCAACGACCTACCCCTCCACACCTGCGACCCCAAAGACTTCACCGCGATCGTCGAACTCACCGTCGTTGCCGTCCGTCACCCAGACCACTAAGGGGACTCACCCCCACGACGAACGATCCTCGAAGTGAGGATCTGTGGCTTGGGCCAACCTCTCCTTTGAGAGTGCTCGTTGGCGTATCGATCGGCCCGAGGTCTGCCTCGAGGCTCTTCAAGAACGCTCCTGCAGTGCGTCCGACCTCTTCCAAGTCAGCCTGGTTCTCGACCACAACCGGGGGAGTAGCCGCCTTCATCGGTGCGCACGTTCGTGTAGCTGACGAATCCTGGAATACGACGCAGGAGTTGTTCGATCTCTGCGCTCGAGGCGAAGACCTTCTTGTACAGATCGTGGGCTCCTTGACCGACACGCAGTCGCTCCCATTCGAGGACCGACCCCCTGCCCCTCGGCGGGCTACGTCGACCCGACCGGGCGGGAGCGGTCACGGGTCTTCCGGCGCAAGGTCGACGCCGAGAAGTTCTCCATCCACATCGAGGGCAGAAGCAACGGGCTGTACCTGATGATCGGCGCAGGCAGGGCCTTGCACGGTGCGACCCGATAGGTCATAATTCAGACCTATGAGCGAGACGCTTCCCTTCTCCGAGGTCAAGGCGCATCTGTCGGAACTGGCGGATCGCGTCGAGCGGCAGCACGACCGGATCCTCGTCACCCGCAATGGTCGGCCATCGTTCGTGCTACTGAGTCCTGATGATCTCGAGTCGCTGGAAGAGACGCTCGACATCGTCAAGGACGACGAGCTCATGGAGTCGCTACGGCGGTCGCGCCAGGAGGCGGCCGAGGGCAAGCGCCTGCGGCTGCGTGATCACGTCTGAGCCAGCAGGTGCACGACGTCGAGATCACGACTGAGGGTCTGCGCCATCTCGACGGCCTGCCTGCCAAGATACGCCAGGCTGCTCTCGAGTCGATCTTCGGGCCCATCGCCGACAACCCGAGGCGGCTGGGAAAGCCGCTGGTCGGCGAGCTCGACGGTCTTCGTTCCGCCCGCCGCGGCGACTACCGCATCATCTACGAGATCCTCGACGATGAACACGTCGTCTTGATCCACCGAGTCCAGCACCGCCGCGACGTCTACCGGCCGCGCTGACCCGGCAAGCGACCTCGAACGCGGCCACTTCATCGACTACCTGTCGGTGATGCTGGCGAGCCCGGCGCCTCGAGCATGTGCGACGAACCCCTCCACTTCTCGCAGCGGGCGCCCATGCCGCTCGGCGGCAGGTCCCGACGACGAAGGCGGCCTAACCGGTCAGCGGGGTCTCCGGTCGAGGACGCAGGCCGCCACGTGGTCCGGGCCGCGCATCGTGAGCTGGACCTCGTCGACCGGCGTGAACCGGAGCCGCACCCGGTTCCGGTCGACCGTCACCTGCGCGAGGGCCTCCCGCATCGCAGTCGGGACGCCGATGCCCTGCACCGCGGCGGCGAGGCTGCCGGCCGATGCCTCGTCGTCGAACGACAACGTGGCGTCGAACGCGCTGTCGCGGGTGACGCCGCTGAGCGCGTCGAACATCCCATCGGTGTCCTCCAGCCAGCGAACCACGTCGTCGACCTCCCACCCGCACGCCGGCGTGGCCACCGGGCAACGGGTGTGGAAGCGGCAGCCCTGCGGGGGGCGCGCCGGGTCTGGGACTGCCCCCTCCAGCGCTTGCAGCGTGCCCGCCGACTCGTCGAGGTCCGGGCTAGCAGACAGTAGCGCCTCGGTGTAGGGGTGCTCGGGTCGCTCGAAGATGGCCTCGGTGGGGCCGGCCTCCGCCACCCGGCCGAGGTACATCACCACGATGCTGTCCGCCATGTGCTGCACCACCGACAGGTCGTGGGTGATGAAGAGGTAGGCCAGGTTGCGCTCCTGCTGCAGCTCGTGGAGCAGGTTGAGGATCTGCGCCTGCACCGACACGTCGAGGGCGCTGGTGGGCTCGTCGAGGACCACGAGCTGGGGATCGAGCGCCAGCGCCCGGGCGATCGAGATGCGCTGCCGCTGCCCGCCAGAGAACTGGTGCGGGTAGCGGTACAGGTGCTGGCGGCCCAGGCCGACCTGGTCGAGCAGGTCGACCACCCGCCGTGTCAGCTCCGCGCCTGACGCCTCGCGGTGGACGCGCAGCGGCCGGCCAACGATGTCCTTCACCAGGTGGCGCGGGTTGAGCGAGGCGAACGCCTCCTGGAACACCACCTGGCAGTTGCGCCGGTAGCGGCGCCAGGGGTCGCCGGTCATCCGGTCCACCCGGTGGCCGGCGTCGAAATCCGCCAGGTCGGCGCCCGTGATCCCACCGTCGAGTCGGTCGCGCTGGTCGTCGGATAGGCCAAAGTACACCCCCCCGTCGGTGGGCTCGGTGAGGCCGGCGACGCAGCGGCCGAGCGTGGTCTTGCCGCAGCCGCTTTCGCCGACCAGGCCCACGGTCGCGCCCGCCGGGATGTCGAAGCTGACCCCGTCGACGGCCCGGACGTGGCCGACCACCTTCTGCAGCGCCCCCTCCTTGATCGGGAAGTGCTTGTGGAGGTCGCGCACCGCCAGCACCACGTCGGTCGCCTGCCGAACCTCGGCGGTCATCGCACCGTCCTCGCGAAGGTGGGCCGCTCGGCGGCGCCTGGTGGCGGGTGGTGGATGAAGCAGGCCACGTCGTGCCCGGGACCGACCGGGGCGGGCTCCGGTTCGGCCGCCCGGCAGGCGGCGGCCTCGTACGGGCAACGCCCCGCGAACCGGCATGCGTTGGGCGGGTCGATCAGCTCGGGTACCGTGCCGGCGATGGCGGCGAGACGGCCGCGCTCGTGGCTGGCCGCCGGTATCGCGTCCAGGAGGCCGCGGGTGTAGGGGTGGCGGGGCGCGGAGAACACCTCGTCGGCAGAGGCGACCTCGGCGATGCGGCCGGCGTACATCACCGCCACCCGGTCGCAGACACGGCGCACCAGCGACAGATCGTGGCTGATGTACAGCACCGACGTCTGGTGGCGCTGCTGCAGCTCGCGCACCAGTTCGAGGATGCGGGCCTGCACCGTGACGTCCAGCGCCGTGGTGGGCTCGTCGGCGATGAGCAGGTCGGGGTCGCACGCCAAGGCCTGGGCGATCATCACCCGCTGGCGCATGCCGCCCGACAGCTCGTGGGGATAGCGGTCCATCACCTTGCGCGGGTTGGGGATCTGGGTCTCTGCAAGGGCGTCGGCGACGCTGGCGCCGGCCACCGCCCGCAGCTTGTTGCGGCGGGACCGCAGCGGGGGCAGCGCCAGCAGCATGTCCTCCAGGAGGCGCGATCGCAGCGACGCCTTGCGGCGCAGCACGCCGGCCATCAGCCCGGCGGCCTCCTGGTCAACGCCTGCGCCGGCCAGCAGGTCCGGGGAGCGGTGCTGGTAGAAGACCTCGGCGAGCTGGTCGCGGATCGTCAGTGCCGGGTTGAGGGCTTTGCCGGGATCCTGGAAGATCATCGCGATGCGGTCGCCGCGGATCTCCCGGATCTGCCGGTCGGGGATGGTGAGCAGGTCGACGGTGTGATGCCCGGTCGTTTGGCAGGCAGCGCACCCGGCGCCCTCGCAGTTCGGGCAGGGGATCGGCGCCCTCCCGCGGCGCCCGCACTCGTCGCACCCGACCCCGGCGCACGCCGGGCAGGGACTGTGCGGCCGGAAGAGGATCGACCCGCCGGCCTGGATGCCGGGGGGCATGGGCACCAGCCGCAGGAACGACCTGGCGGTGACGCTCTTGCCGCATCCCGTCTCGCCGACCAGGCCGAGCGTCTCACCGTCGAAGATGTCGAACGACAGTCCGTCGACGGCGCGCACGATGCCTGCCTTGGAGCGGAAGTGCACCCGGAGCCCCTCGACGGAGGCCAGCGGCACCCGGGAGCGCACCGACAACGCCTGCTCGCCGCCGCCCACCAGCGTCATCGCGTCGACTCGGTGCGGGGGTCGAGCACGTCGCGCAGCCCGTCGCCGAACAGGTTGAAGGCAAGCGCCCACAGGAACACCATCAACCCGGGGAACGTCGACGCCCACCACCGCCCGGCCGAGATGCCGGCCTGACCCTCGGAGACCAGTACCCCCCACTCGGCGATGCCGGCCTCGGACAGGCCGATGAAGCTGAGCGTCGCCCCGACCAGGACGATGTTCCCCATGTCGAGCGTCGCCTGCACGACCACGGGCGTGATGGAGTTGGGGAACACGTCCTTGAGGTAGATCCGCCACCGCGAGTCGCCGATCACGCGGGCGGCGTCGACGTACTCGTTCTCCTTCACGTGGATGATCTGGGCGCGCATGATCCGGGCGTACTTCACCCAGAACACCACCGC
>JBFJZV010000229.1:0-4608 GCA_041621915.1 Acidimicrobiia bacterium
CCGGCGCTCGCCGCCGCCGCCCGCACGGTCGGCGGCTGGCAGACGCAGTCGGTGGGCACGATCGGCGGCAACCTCTGCAACGCCTCCCCCGCCGCCGACACCGCCCCGGCGCTGTTGGTGGCGGACGGAGCGGTGACTCTCAGCTCCCGCCACTCGCAACGGCGAGTTGCGCTGCGCGACTTCTTCGTGGGCCGCCGCCGCACCGTCCTGGCCCCCGATGAGCTGCTGGTGGGCATCGACCTCGAGCCGCTGCCGGCCGGCGCCGGTGAGATCTACCTCAAGCTGGGGAGGAGAGGCGCCATGGAGGTGGCGCTGGTCGGTCTGGCGCTGCGGTTGAGCTTCGACGGCGACGGCGCCGTGACCGACGCCAGGGTGGCGACCTGCTCGGTTGCGCCGACGCCACAACGTGTGCCGGCCGCCGAAGCGGCGCTGATCGGCACCCGGCTCGACGGCGCGGCGCTCGACGCAGCCGGGGAGGAGCTGCGATCCGCGGCGTCTCCAATCGACGACGCACGCGCCTCGGCCTCTTATCGGGTCCGCACGCTGCGGGGCCTGCTGGGCCGCGCTGCCGCGCACTGCCGGGAGCAGGCCCTGGCATGACCGTCCCGGTGACGCTGCACGTCAACGATGTCGCCCACCGCCTCCACGTCGACGGCGGGGAGACCCTGCTCCACACACTCCGGGAGCGGCTGGGCCTGACCGGCGCCAAGGAAGGATGCGTCGAGGGGGAATGTGGGGCGTGCACCGTGCTGGTCGACGGGTCACCCGCCGACTCCTGCATCCTCGCCACCGCGGCCGTCGACGGACGCCGGATCCGGACCGTCGAGGGGCTTGCCGCCGGCCCGGCGCTCAGCCCCCTCCAGCAGGCGTTCGTCGACTTCGGCGCCGTGCAGTGCGGCTTCTGCACGCCGGGCTTCCTGATGACGCTCTCGGCGCTCCTCGACGAGGTCGCGGCGCCGTCCCCTGTTGAGATCCGCGAAGCGCTGGCGGGCAACGTATGCCGCTGTACGGGCTATCGGCAGATCCTCGACGCGGTGGCGGCCGTCGCTGGAGATCGACGCCGATGACCGTGACCGTAGGCAGCAGCGCCCCGCGCGGCGACGGCGACGCCAAGGTGCGCGGCGCCGCCGTGTTCGGCGTGGACTTCGCGTTGCCCGGCATGCTCCACGCGCGGCTGCTCCGGTCGTCGGTCCCGGCCGGCCGGATCGTTTCGATCGACGTGGCTGCGGCGGCAGCCTTGCCCGGGGTCCACGCCGTGGTCACCGGAGCCGACGTGCCCAACGCCCGTACCGGCATCGTGCTGTTCGACATGCCGCTGTTCGCCACCGACTACGTGGCGTACGAGGGGGAGCCGCTCGCCGCGGTGGTTGCCGCCACGCCCGAAGCCGCTGCTGCGGCACTGGCCGCGATCAGGGTCGAGATCGAGGCACACGAGCCGGTGGCGACGCTGGAGGACGCGGTCGCGGACGGAGCCCGCCTCGTCCATCCCGGTTGGGCCGATTTCGAGACGGCCGGCGGCCAGGACTGGCCGCGCGCCGGCAACGTCTTGAGCGAAATGGTCGCAGACCCGGGCGACGTCGACGACGCCTTCGACGAAGCGGACCTGGTCGTGA
Organism: Acidimicrobiia bacterium; assembly: GCA_041621915.1. Taxonomy (GTDB): domain Bacteria; phylum Actinomycetota; class Acidimicrobiia; order Spongiisociales; family JAOTWH01; genus JBFJZV01. The sequence goes on from JBFJZV010000229.1 coordinate 1,614, forward strand.
CCGACACCTACCAGGCGCCCCGCCAGTACCAGGCGTACCTCGAGCCCAAGATGGCCGTCGCCGCCCACGAGAGCGGGCGGTACACGATCCATGTCTCGCACCAGTACCCGTTCAACGTTCGTGACCGCGTGGCGCAGACGCTCGGGGTGGCGCCGTCGGCTGTGCGCGTGGTGGGCCACCACATCGGTGGAGGGTTCGGCGCCAAGCTCGACATCGGTCTGGAGGCGTACGCCGCGGTGCTGGCGGAGCGCACCGGCCGCCCGGTGAAACTCGTCAACAGCCGCGAGGAGGATCTGCTCACCGCACCGTGCCGGGAGAACGCTACGGTGCACATCCGGTCTGCGGTGCGGGCCGACGGGACCATCCTCGCCCGCGACGTGGAGGTCACGTTCGACAGTGGCGCCTACGCGATCGACGCCCCGTACCTCACCAGCATCCCGATGTTCATCTTCGGGTCTGTGTACCGCGTGGGCACGGCGCGCGTGATCGCCCGCGCCGTCTACACCAACACCGCGCCCACCGGCGCGTTTCGCGGGGTCAGCGGCACGTACCTGGTGTTCGCGCTCGAACGCCACATGGACCACATCGCCCGCGAGCTCGGCGTCGATCGGCGCGACTACCGGCTCGGGAGGCTGATGCGCGACGGCGACGCGATGCTCAACGGGCAGGTCCTGGACGACGCCTCGATCCTGGCAGCCGCGTTCGACGCCGTCGAAGCGCGGGCACCGTGGGCCACGCTGGGCAAAGGTCCCAACCAGGGCGTCGGGATGGCCGCCGCAGTGTGGCTCACCAACCCCCAGCCGGGTCAGGCCACAGTCAAGCTCAACGAGGACGGCACGCTGGGCGTGGTCACCTCGGCTACGGAGAACGGGTCGGGAGCCGTGGCGATGGGGGTCCGCCAGGTGGCCGCCGAAGGGCTGGGGCTGCCGGCCGACCGGGTGGTGGTGACGATGCCCGACACCGATGCCACCGGCTACGACGCCGGCTCCCAGGGCAGCCGAACCACCCATGTGGTCGGCCGGGCCGTCTTCGACGCCACGGCCAAAGTCCGTGAGCTGGTCGTGCGCACCGCCGCGGGCATGCTCGAGGCGGCCGAGGAGGACTTGGTCGTCGAAGGGGGCCGGGTGTTCCTGGCCGGCGACGATTCGTCGTTCGTGACGCTCGCCGACGTTGCCACGACCGCCACCCGCTCCGACGGCCCAATCGCGGTGTCGGGCTCGTACAAGACGCCGGCACCCGCGTTCAACCCGACCTGCGCCACCGGGATGCTCTTTCCGATCTGGCCTACCCCCACGTACCACGTCCACGTCGCTGAGGTGGAGGTTGATCCGGTCACCGGCAGGGTCACCGTGCTCCGCTACCTCGTCGCCCAGGAGGTGGGCAAGGCGATCAACCCGGACGGGGTGATCGGCCAGATCCAGGGCGGAGTGACCCAGGGCCTCGGCTACGCGCTGTGGGAGCGCCTGGACCTCGACGGCGGCCGCTACGTGCAGCGATCGCTCGAGACCTACGGTCTGCCGTTGGCGGTGGACGTGCCGGACATCGAGGTGATGCTGTTGGAGCACCCGGCCGCAGCCGGGCCGTACGGAGCCAAGGGCGTGGCGGAGCCACCGATCGTGCCAGTGGCAGCCGCCGTCGCAAACGCGGTCGCCGACGCCGTGGGTGCGCCGATCGACAGCCTCCCGATCATCCCGGAAGTCGTTCTCGATGCGCTCGGCGGCTGACGGGCGACCACCATGCGCGTAGGCGTCGACGTCGGGGGCACGAACACCGACGCAGTCGCGATGGCGGGCCGTACCGTGCTCGGCGCGTGCAAGTCACCGACCACGGACGACGTCACGTCCGGCATCGTCACCGCGCTTCGAACCCTCGCCGACTCTGGGACGTTGATGCCGGCTCGGGTGACCGGGGTGATGATCGGCACGACGCACTTCACCAACGCGGTGGTCGAGGCGAAGCGACTCGTTCCCACGGCCGCAATCAGGCTGGCGCTGCCGGCCACGGCGGCGCTGCCGCCGCTCGTCGACTGGCCGGACCGGCTGCGGGAGGCCATCGGCGGCCACGCCTACCTGTGCCACGGTGGGCACGAGTTCGACGGTCGCGAGATCAGCGTGCTCGACGAGGACGAGCTGCGCAGGGTGGCGGTGGACGCCGCCGGCAAGGGGATCCGCTCGTTCGCCATCACCTCCGTCTTCTCGCCGGTGAACGGTGAGATGGAACAGCGCGCCGCCGAGGTCGTTCGCGCCGAAGTCCCGGACGCGGTCGTGAGCCTCTCGAGCGAGGTCGGTCGCATCGGCCTCTTGGAACGGGAGAACGCCACGATCATGAACGCGTGCCTCCGCCCGCTCGCAGCCCGGATCGTCGCAGCTTTCCGATCGGCGCTCGGCGAGCTGGACATCGACGCGCCGTTGTTCATCACCCAGAACGACGGGACGCTGATGAGCGCCAACTACACGGAGCAGTACCCGGTCGCGACGTTTGCCTCGGGCCCGACCAACTCGATGCGGGGTGCGGCGTTCCTCAGCGAAGCCTCTGACGCGGCGGTGATCGACGTGGGAGGGACGACCGCCGACATCGGGATCCTCGTCCGCGGCTTCCCTCGGGAGGCCACGCTGGCGGTCGAGATCGGGGGGGTGCGGACCAACTTCCGGATGCCCGATGTTCTTTCGCTGGGCATCGGTGGCGGCAGCTTGGTGCGTCGGGGTATCGACGGCGTGATGGTGGGACCCATGTCGGTGGGCTACGAGTTGACGACGCAGGCACTGGTCTTCGGCGGCAGCACGGTCACCGCCACCGACCTGGCCGTGGCAGCCGGCCTCGCCGATATCGGCGATGCCTCGCTGGTGTCGTCGCTCGAGCGCGACCTGGTGCAGAACGGTGTGGCCCACATCCAGCGCTCCGTGGCGGAGGCCGTGGATCGGATGAAGACGTCGGCCGATCCGATTCCGGTGATTGTGGTCGGCGGAGGTGGCGTGTTGATTCGGGACGACCTGGA
>JBFJZV010000230.1:0-4532 GCA_041621915.1 Acidimicrobiia bacterium
GCCACGGGCTCCTCGGCCACGGGCTCCTCCGCCGGAGCAGCCTCTTGCGCGGCAGGCTCCTCGGAGGCGCTCGCTTCGGCAGCAGGCTCCTCCGCCGCAGGCTCCTCAGCCACGGGCTCCTCGGCCACGGGCTCCTCCGCCGGAGCAGCCTCTTGCGCGGCAGGCTCCTGGGAGGCGCTCGCTTCGGCAGCAGGCTCCTCCGCCGCAGGCTCCTCAGCCGCAGCCTCCTCCGCGGCAGGCTCCTCCGCAGCAGGCTCCTCCGCCGCAGGCTCCTCAGCCGCAGCCTCATCCGCGGCAAGCTCCTCGGCGGCAAGCTCCTCGGCGTCGGACACCGGCTCCTCGGCCGCAGGCTCCTCGGCCGCAGGCTCCTCGGCCGCAGGCTCCTCGGCCACCGCCTCGGCTGCCACCGGCGCGTCGGGCGCGGTGACGGCCGGCTCGCCGCCGTCCCCGGCACCGACCAGCAACACGCTCACCAACGCCAGCACACCGATGAGTGCAAACTTCCGCCTCCGCCGCTCGGTGCCTTCCATTCCCGCTACCTCCCGGTCCCCACCGTGAGCCCATTCCCGGTGGACTTCTCAACCTACGCCACCTAACGGACGTAGGGCGCGAAGAGTTCGTGTCGACTACTCAATGTGAGTTTACAACCACTTTCTGTGGTGTCAATCGGCCAGAAGGCCCTTGTCAGCCCTCGAGCACCACGTCGGCGTACTGGTCGCGCAGCACCTTCTTGTCGAACTTGCCGGTGCCGGTCTTGGGGAGCTCGTCGAGGAAGACGATGTCGTCGGGGAGCCACCACTTGACGACGCGGTGCCCGAGATGGTCGAGCAGCTCGTCCTTCGTGGCCTCGGCGCCTGGCCGCAGCACCACTGCGGCCAAGGGTCGCTCCTGCCACTTGACGTGCTTGACGCCGACGACAGCCGCCTCGGCGACCGCCGGGTGGGCGGCCAGCTCCCGTTCCAGGTCGAGCGACGAGATCCACTCGCCGCCCGACTTGATGACGTCCTTCGCGCGGTCGGTGATCCGGATGTAGCCGTTGGGCTCGATCTTGCACACGTCCCCGGTGCGCAGCCAGCCGTCCTGGAACGACTGCGGGGTGCGGGGGTCGTTGTAGTACTCGGCGGCGATCGACGGCCCGCGGATGAGCAGCTCCCCGAAGGCCTCGCCGTCGTGGGGCAGCTCGTCGCCGGCCTCGTCGACGATCTTGAACTGGAGCCCGGGGATGATCAGTCCGGCGGTCTCGAGGTAGTCGAGCTGGCGCTCGAAGTCCCAGTCCTCCATGCCGGGCTTGAGCTGGGCGACGGCCGCCACCGGGTTGGTCTCGGTCATCCCCCACCCCTGGACGACGTCGATGCCCTGGTGCTCCCTGAACCACTCGATCATGGCCCGCGGCACGGCGGACCCCCCGCAGAGGAACGCCCGGATCGACGTCATGGCGTCGTCGGGGTTGTCCATCAGGTGCTGCTGGATGCCGCCCCACACGGTGGGCACGCCGGCCGAGAACGTGACCTGCTCGTCGTTGATGAGCGACACGAGCCCGGCGGGCGTCAGGTCGGGGCCCGGGTAGGTGAGCTTGGCACCCTGCGTCACCGCCATCCAGGGGTAGCCCCACGCCGAGGCGTGGAACATCGGCACCACCGGCAGCACGTTGTCGAACGGGGTGATGGCGAAGTTGGCGAGGTTGCTCATCGCGTGCATGTAGGTGGACCGTTGCGTGTAGGCGACCCCCTTGGGGTTGCCGGTGGTGCCCGACGTGTAGCAGTACATCATCGGCGAGCGCTCGTCGAGCAGCGGCCATTCGCCCCAGTGCGGCTGGTCGGCGATCAGATCCTCGTACGCGATGGCGTCGGGGAGCGTGGTGTCGGGCACGTGGTCCCCCATCACCACGTACTGCTCGACGGTCGTCAGCTTGTCGGCGAACCGCTCGACCAGCGGCACGAGGTCGGGATCTACGAAGAGCACCCGGTCCCGGGCGTGGTTGACGATGTACGCGAGCTGGTCGGGGAAGAGCCGGATGTTGAGCGTGTGGCAGATCCGGCCGGTGTTGGCGGTCGCCCAGTACAGCTCGTGGTGGCGCTGGTTGTTCCAAGCGAACGTGCCCACCGCGTCCCCGGCCTGGCACCGCAGCGGGCCGGCTAGAGCGGTGGCGAGTCGGCGGATCCGCTCGTCGGTCTCCGCATACGTATGGCGGGCGCGACTGCGGTCGAACTCGACCGAGACGATCTCCCGGTCGGGGAACAGCCGGACCGACCGCTCGTAGAGCGTCGAGAGCAGCAGCGGGAAGTCGTCCATCATGTGCGGCATGCGGGCGGGCCTCCTGCGGGTGGGCGGGACAATCTACCGCACGGGCCGGCGCTGCGCCCCGCCACGGTGCGGTGCCGGGTCGCGACCGGCGGTGGTTGTAGGCTGCCGGGGTCGCCGGAAGGAGGTACGCACAGGTGACCCGCGGCGCGATCACCGGGGCAACCCTGTTCGACGGCACGGGCGCCGGCCCTCGCCCCGCCACCACGGTCGTGTGGGAGGGCGCCCGCATCGCCTGGGTCGGGCCGGACGACGACGCCGACCTGGCGGGCGCCACGGTGGTCGACGCCGGCGGCGGAGCGCTGCTGCCCGGGCTCATCGACAGCCACGTGCATCTGTGCCTGGAGCCCACCCCCGAGGGGGTCGAGAAGGTCGCCACCGAGCCCACCGCCCGGCTGGCGATCCGCTCCGCCACCGCCGCCAAGCGGCTGCTCGACGCCGGCGTGACGACAGCCCGGGACATGGGCTCGCGGGAAGGGGTCGCGATCGAGGTGGCGGCCGCGCAGCGGTCCGGCTGGATGATCGGCGCCCGGGTGCTGGCGGCGGGACGGGGCATCACGCCGCCGGGCGGCCATGGCTGGATGATCGGCGTGGAGGCCGACGGTCCCGACGCGGTGCGCGCCGCCGTCCGCGACGAGGTCGAGCGAGGCGCCGACGTCGTGAAGATCTTCCCCACGGGCGGCGTGCTGGGCAGCGGCGCGCACGGCTTCCAGGTGACGATGAGCCTGGAGGAGGTGGCGGCGGCGGTCGACGAGGCCCACGCCCGCGGCCGGATCGTCGGCGCCCACGTGCACGGTGCGGAGGGTGTGGACCTCGTGTTGGAGGCCGGGGTGGACACCGTGGAGCACGGCACGGGCGTCACTGCGGAGCAGGCGACGCGCATGGCGGCGGCGGGCGTCGCCCTCGTCCCGACGCTGGCAGCGGTGGACGCCATCGCCCGCCACGAGTCCGAGCTGCCCGAGGCCCTGGTCGCCAGGGCCCGCGAGGTGTTGGAGGTGGCTGCCGCCGGCGTCGAGCGGGCGATCGCCGCCGGCGTCACCGTGCTGCCGGGCACCGACGCCGGCACTCCGTTCAACCCGCCCGGCGCGCTCGTGAAGGAGATGGAGTTGCTGGCTGGCCTCGGCCTGGGGTCGGCCGGGGTGCTCGAGGCCGCGACCAGCCGGGCGGCTGCCGTCTTGCGCCAGGAGGCGTTGGGCTCGGTGGACTCGGGGCAGGCCGCCGACCTGGTGCTGGTGACCGGCAACCCGGTCGACGATCTCCAGACACTGGCGTCGCCGCGCATCGTCATCCAGGACGGGAAGATGCGAGTTCTCAGCGGGGTGGGCGGGACTCCGGTCCGCTAGCGCCGTCGGCACTCAGAGCTGATCGAGCAGCTTGCGCTTCTTCTCGGCGAACTCTTCGTCGGTGATCCGGCCCTCGTCGTGCAGCCGGGCGAGCCGCTCGAGCTGGGCGGTGGGGTCGATCTTCTCCGCCACCGCCGGGGCGCCGCGCAGCTGCGCCGACCGCTGCTCGCGGACCCGGTAGATGAGCGACTGGAATTCCTCAGGCTCGGGGATGTCGTTGAAGCGACTTTGTCCCATCTCCCCTGCGGACTCGATGAGGAGGTCGCCGGAGCGCAGGAGACGTTCGAGGACGGTCTGGGAGAACTGGACATCGTTGATGTTCTCGAGGGGGATCTCCACGCCGCGCCGGGCGATGAAGCCGGCTCGGCGGATGAGCCGCTCGTTGGTGAGCACGTAGTGGGTGAACCACCAGTGGATGAAGGGTCGGATCCCCCACCAGAAGATGACGACGATGGCGATCCCGAGCACGATGAGCTCGAGCTCGCCGATGCCGACGAACTGCACGAAGGCCACGGTGCCGGCGATGGCGGCGATGGTGATCAGGGCGGGTATCGCGAGCAAGCGCCAGTGGGGCCGGAACGCTCGGACGATCGCCTCGCCCTCGGTGAGGAGTCGTTTGGGATACGGCATGCGGCGAATCCTAGATGCCCGGGCCAGCGGCACGCTCCCACGCCGGCTCCGTGGCAGTTGATGATCCGGTGCACCCACCGGTTCGCTCTGGTCGCCTGGGGGGAGAAATGCGGAAACCCCGAGGGAGCTTCGACCGAGGTCTCCACCCTCTCGGGGTTTCCTGGTGACGAACAGACCCTTGCGGGAGCCGCTCGCCAACCCGGTGAACGATCCTTGCGGACCACTCACCCGCCCCGGTCCCAGCCGAAGCCGGCACCC
>JBFJZV010000231.1:0-4495 GCA_041621915.1 Acidimicrobiia bacterium
GCCACGATGCCGAAGACCAGCCCCATCAGGAAGTCGTCGGTGCCGATCGACAGCTCGATGGCGGCGTCGGTGCCGGTGGCGTTCGGCGTGAGCTGCGCCCGCAGCTCGCCGGTGAAGCTCTTGGCGTGGATCCCGACCACCAGCCGCTCCGGCGCCTCCGCCACCCGGGTGGTGGCCCGGCCCTCGAACCGCTGCGGGCCGGCCTCGGCGGCGAAACGGTAGCCGGCCAGCACCCCGTCGTCCCGCCACTGCGGGTCCCACACCTTCTGCACCGGCCCTAGCCCGGTCCACGTCTCCGGTACCTGGAGGCGCGCCCACACCTCGGACGGTGAGGCCTCGATGTGGACGTGGTGGGCAAAGGTCTCGCTGGGCATCGACGGCGATCCTATCCTCCCCGCCGTGTCGGTTCACATGCCCGGGCTGGTGTGGTCGGCCGCCTTCCTGGCGGCGGCGGTCGTCGCTCGCCTGCTCCCCGAGGCGCCCCCGCCGCGCCACGTGGTGGACAAGTACCTGCACGTGCCTTCGACGTTCCCCACCAAGCTCGCCAACCAGGGCCTGGTGCGTGCGCAGCACGCAGACGACTCCGGGATGACGCCCGGCATGCAGCCGTACGGGCCCTCCGGCGCGGCACCGCGCCGCGGTTCGCTGCGCGGCCTGTCGAACAACCTGGCCGTGTGGGGCGCCCTGTTCCTGCTGATGGCGTTCTTCAGCTGATGCCCGGCCTGCTCGCCTTCCACGCCCACCCCGACGACGAGTCGCTGTCGATGGGGGCCGCTCTGGCTCGCTACGCAGCCGCCGGCGAGCAGGTGGTGGTCGTCACGGCCACCCAAGGCGAAGTCGGCGAGATTCACAACCACGACGATGCCGACGGCATCCGGGAAACCCTCGGCGACGTGCGGGCGGTGGAGATGCGCGCTGCTCTCGACGCGCTCGGCGTCGAGCACCACCACTTCCTCGGCTACCGGGACTCGGGGATGATGGGCACCGCCGACAACGAGCGCCCCGAGTGCTTCTGGCGGGCCGGCTTCGACGAGGCGACGGGGCGCCTGGTGCGGCTGATCCGCCGCTACCGGCCCGAGGTGGTCACCGCCTACGACCCGTACGGCGGCTACGGCCACCCCGACCACATCCAGGTGCACCGCATCGGCACCGCCGCCTTCTTCGGCGCCCCCGACGAGGGCCGCTACCCGCCGGAGGACGGCGAGCAGCCGTGGCAGCCGTCAAAGCTGTACTGGGCGACGTTCCCGCGTTCGGCGGTGAAGGAGATGCAGCGGCAGGCGGTGGAGGCGGGGGAGATGGATCCGGAGGAGGCGGCCAAGGAGCCCGCCGCCGGCAGCCGCGACGAGGACATCACGCTGTGGCTGGAGTCGCCCGACTTCGCGGAGGCGAAGGAGCGGGCGGTGCTCGCCCACCACACCCAGATCCCGGCCGACGGCTGGTTCCACCAGATCCCGCCCGACGCCCGGCGCGGGTTCCTGTCCCGGGAGCCGTTCACGTTGGCGTTCAGCCGGGTGGCGGCCGACCCCGACGACGACCTGTTCGCCGGACTGCGATGACCGCCCGGCCGCGCGAGCGGCGGTCGTGACCGCCGCCTCCCGCTGGCGGGCCGAGCTGGAGGCGTGGGCGATCCCCCAGGAGCTGCTCGACGCGGTGCCCGACTCGCCGTACTCGTGGCCGCCCGAGCTGTGGAAGCGCCGCACCGCAGTGGCCGAGCAGTCCGCCGAGGAGCCGGAGACCACCGGCATCGTCCGCGACCTGCTGGGCGACGGGGGCACGCTGCTCGACGTCGGCGCCGGTACCGGCCGGGCTTCGCTGCCGCTGGGCGTGGAGGGCCACCGGCTCACGGCCGTCGAGAAGAACCCGGGCATGGCGCAGGGGCTGCGGGAGGAGGCGGCCCGGCTGGGCGTCGACGTGCCGGTGGTCGAGGGCGCCTGGCCCGATGTCGCCGGCGCCGCCGGCCGCCACGACGTGGCGATGAGCGCGCACGTGGTCTACGACGTGCAGGACATCGCCCCGTTCCTGCGCGCCCTGCACGCCGCTGCCGAGCGGGCGGTGGTGATCGAGCTGACGCCGCAGCACCCGTGGGCCGGCCTGGCGCCGTACTACCGGGCCCTCCACGACCTGGACCGGCCGGACGGGCCGACCGTTGAGCTGCTCGTGGAGGTGGTGGGGGAGGAGCTGGGCGTCGCTCCCGAGGTGGCGCACTGGTCCCGGCCCGGCGGCCTCCGTTTCGCCGACCGGGCCGAGCTGGTGGGCTTCTTCCGCCGCCGCGTCGTGCTGCCGGAGGAGCGGGAGCCCGAGCTGGCGGCCTTGCTCGAGCCCGAGGTCGCCGAGGACGGCGAGTGGCTGGTGCTGGGCGGTGGCGAGCGGGAGCTGGCGACGGTGTGGTGGCGGACCGGCTGATCGTCGACTGGCTGCTGGAGGGGGACCCGGCGATCCGCTGGCAGGTGATGCGGGACCTGCTCGATGCACCCGCCGCCGAGGTCGACGTCGAGCGCGCGTTGGTCGCCGCCACCGGCTGGGGTGGCGACCTGCTCGCTCGCCAGGACCCGGCGGGGACCTGGGCGGGTGGGCTCTACGGACCCAAGTGGACGTCGACCGCCTACACGCTGCTGCTGCTGTGGCGTTGCGGCCTGCCGACAGCGACGCCTGCGGCGCGGCGCGGGGTCGCGCTGCTGTGGGACGGGGCCCGCTATTTCGACGGCGGACTCACGCCGGCCCGCTCGATCGATGCGCCCGAGGCGTGCGTCACGTCGATGTACGTCGCTCTCGCCAGCTACTTCGGCGTCGACGACCCCCGGCTGGCCGCCGCCGTCGAGTGGCTGCTCGCCAACCAGTTGGACGACGGCGGCTGGAACTGCGAGACCCCCCGCACCGGCAGCCGCCACGGCTCGTTCCACACCAGCATCTCGGCGCTGGAGGCGCTGGCCGAGGTCGGGGGCCTGCGGGTCCAGGGGGCCGCGGCGCGAGGGCGGGAGTTCTTCCTCGCGCACCGGCTTTTCAAGTCGCACCGCAACGGCACGGTGGTCAACCCCGTCCTCACGCGGCTGTCGTTCCCGCCCCGCTGGCACTTCGACGTGCTGCGCGGTCTCGACCACTTCCAGGCGGTGGGGGCGCCGTGGGACGAGCGGCTCGGCGACGCCGTCGAGGTGCTCCGCAGCAAGCGGCGCAAGGACGGGCGCTGGCCGGTGCAGCACAAGCACGCCGGTCGGGTGTGGTTCGACATGGAGCGCACCGGCGGACCGAGCCGGTGGAACACGTTGCGGGCGTTGCGGGTGTTGCGCTGGGCGGAGAGCTAGCCCGCCCAGTCCGCCAGCCGGCCTGGCCCCATCGACCCGAACGGCTCCGCGCCCGTTTCGATCGACAGCACCACCTGGGCGGTGGTCGTCCGGGCCAGGTCGACCACCTGCTCGGGATAGCCGAGCATGTGGCGATGCTCCTCGAACTCGTCCTCGTCCATCACCTCCACCCGGCCGTCGGGGTGGCGGTAGACGTCGAGGTCGAGGTCGATCATCGACACCACGTCGTCGTTCCACCGCGGCGGGGTGACGATGTCGACGTAGCAGTCGCCCGAGGCGTTCCAGATCGCCGTCCACCAGGCGCCCGGGACGATCACCTTGACCCAGTCGTGGCGGAACGTCTTCGGCGACTCCCGCCCCTTGCGGGCGGTCTCCCCGCTGCGGCCACCGACCCAGACGCCGAGGGCATCCTCGGCGATGCGGTGGCCCGAGAAGTGCCAGTGCAGCGTGTCGGGCCACTTGAGAAAGCGGATCTGGACGGCGGACATTGCGGCCCGCAACGTAGCAACCGCCGTTGGACCCTGGTTGCCGGGCGACCCGATGGCAGAAGATGGCGGGGCGTTTCGTGAAGGGAGGAGATCATGGTCACGACGCAACCACCGACCACTGGATTGGCCGAGGGCCTCGCCCTGAAGACGGATGGCGACGTCGTCTTCGAAGCGCAGATCGTCAGCCTGCGAGGCTCGGGCGGCAGCTCGCTGGAGCTGGTCAAGGACGGCACGGTGCTCGACGGCGGGCACAGCCTCGAGCTGAAGTGCCGGGACGACCTCCAAATCGAGGCTGACTACGTGCGACTCGGGGGCGAAGGGGAGTTCTACGTCGGCAAGAAAACCTCTTTCGGAAAGCACGTCGGCGTTGCCGGCGACACCTCGACGAAGGGGCTGCGAGCCAGCGGACCCGTGTACCTGGTCCTCGAGGAACCGCCACCGGGGGTGCAGACCGACCGGGTGCTGATCGGCGACGACGGGAGGCTGTACCGGGCCGACTGACTACCCGCCCGACGGGTACCGGGCCGGCTCGCCCTCGCCCGGCAGGCCGGGGCAATGGCGGACCCGTTCGCCGCGGCCGTAGCGCCGCCATTCCAGGTCGTCCATGTTGCGGCCGGCCAGCTCGCAGGCCAGGTCCACCCAGCGCTCTGCGCCGAGCGGCCAGAGCCACACGTGACCGTCGTGGCTCGCCACGGCGAGCTGCGAGCC
>JBFJZV010000232.1:0-4468 GCA_041621915.1 Acidimicrobiia bacterium
GCGGCGGGTGATCCCACCGCTCACCAACGAGTTCGTGATCCTCATCAAGGACACGTCGCTGGTGATCGTGCTGGGGCTGACCTTCGCCCAGAAGGAGCTGCTGGGGGCAGGCCGGGACATCTACTCCTCCACGGCCAACGCGACCGCCTTCCTGGGGTCGGCGGTCGGGTACCTGATCATCACCCTGCCGATGATCCGGCTGGTTACGATCCTCGAGAAGAAGCTGCGCAGCGGCCTGACGAGCGTGGTGGGATGATGCGGGCGACAGGAGGCGAGCGATGAACCCCGACGGGTCCCTGATACGGCTGGAAGCGGTCCACAAGTGGTTCGGTGACAACCACGTGCTGCGCGGTATCGACACCGCAGTGCGGCCCAAGGAGGTCGTGGTCCTGATCGGGCCGTCGGGGTCGGGCAAGTCGACGATGTTGCGGACGATGAACATGCTCGAGGAGCCGACCGAGGGCAAGGTGTTCTTCGACGGCACCGAGCTGACCGACATCCGCACCGACCTCAACGAGGCACGGACCCACATGGGGATGGTGTTCCAACAGTTCAACCTGTTCCCCCACAAGAAGGCGATCGACAACATCACGCTGGCGCTGCAGAAGGTGCTCGGCCTCGGCGGCGACGAGGCGCGGGATCGGGCGATGACTCAGCTCGGCCACGTCGGCCTGGCGGAGAAGGCCGAGGCGTACCCGTCCCAGCTATCCGGCGGCCAGCAGCAGCGGGTGGCGATCGCCCGGTCGCTGGCGATGGAGCCCAAGCTGATGCTGTTCGACGAGGTGACGTCGGCCCTGGACCCGGAGCTGGTCAACGAGGTGCTCACGGTGATGAAGGATCTCGCCGACGGCGGCATGACGATGGTCGTCGTCACCCACGAGATGGGCTTCGCCCGGGAGGTGGGCTCCCGGCTGCTGTTCCTCGACGGCGGCGTGATCGTCGAGGAGGGCATCCCCGCCGAGGTGTTCGCCGACCCCAAGGAGCCCCGCACCCAGGAATTCCTGAGCCAGGTGCTGTAGCGCGGTAGCCGGGCATTTCGCCCCTGGCGGAGGGGTGGCGCGCGGCGCACCTTGGGGGCGAATCGAGGAGGTCTCCCCATGGAAACGCGCGTCTGGCACCGCCACTACGACCCCGGCGTGCCCATCACGCTGGACTATCCGGACATGAGGCTCGACGAGATGTTGCGGCGCACCGCGGCCGACCGCCCGGCTCGACCCGCCGTCGCGTTCTTCGGCCGCCGCTCGACGTATGCCGAGCTGGACGCGGCCGCCGATCGCCTCGCCGCCGCCCTGCAGGCGCGGGGGGTGGCGCCCGGCGACCGGGTCGCGGTCTTCATGCCCAACTGCCCGCAAACGGTGATCTCCTACGAGGCGATCTGGAGGGTCGGGGCGGTGGCCGTGCCTACGAACCCGCTGTACACGGCCGCCGAGTTCGCCCACCAGGCGGCCGACTCGGGAGCGAAGGTCGCCATCTGCCTGAGCCTCATGTACCCGCGGGTACGGGAGGCGGGGCTCGACCACGTGATCGTGGCCCGCATCAAGGACGCTTTCCCGCCGCTGCTGCGGATGGCGTTCACGGTCGCCAAGGAGCGCAAGGAAGGCCACCGGGTCACCCTCGGCAGCGAAGCCACCTGGTTCGCCGACGCGCTGGAGGCCCATGGCACCCCGCAGCCGGTGGAACGCGATCCGGCGGAGGCGGCGGTGCTGATGTACACCGGCGGCACGACCGGGCTGCCGAAGGGGGCGGTGCTGTCGCATCGCAACCTCGCCGCCAACGCCGCCCAGGTGGCGGCATGGTCACCCGACGTGACGACCGACGAGCGCATTCTCGCGGCGATCCCGCTCAGCCACAGCTACGGGATGACCGTGGCGATGAACCACGCAATCTCCCGGGGCTTCACGCAGGTGATCGTGCCCGACCCTCGCGACCTCCGCAGGCTGCTGCACGAGATCGGCACCCAGCGGCCGACGATGTTCCCCGGCGTTCCCGCCCTGTACAACGCCCTCGCCTCGCATCCCGAGGTGGTTGCCGGCAAGGCCGACCTCAGCTCGATCAACCAGTGCCTGAGCGGGGCGGCGGGCCTGCCGGCCGAGGTGCAGCGGAAGTTCGAGCGGGTCGCCGGCGCCCGGCTGGTGGAGGGCTACGGCCTCAGCGAGGCGTCCCCGGTGACCCACGCCAACCCGCTCGGTAGCGGCGGCCGCACAGGCACGATCGGTGTGCCGCTGCCGGACACCGACTGCCGCATCGTCGACGGGGAGACGGAGACCGTGCCGGTGGCGCCGGGCGAGCCCGGGGTGCTGTGCGTCAGTGGCCCGCAGGTGATGTCCGGCTACTGGAATCGCCCTGACGAGACTGCGCAGGCGATCCGGGTCGACGAGCACAGCACCCGCTGGCTGCACACCGGCGACATAGCCGTGATGGACCTCGACGGCTACTTCCGCATCGTGGATCGCAAGAAGGACCTCATCCTCGCCGCCGGAGGGCTCAACGTATATCCCCGCGAGATCGAGGAGGTGCTCTATGCCCACCCGCTCGTCCGGGAGGCCGGCGTCATCGGCGTCCCGGTGGGTGGGAACGACCAGCGAGTGAAAGCGTTCGTCGTGCTCGAGGAGGGCGCAGCGCTGACCGCCGACGAAGTGGTGGTCTGGTGCCGGGACCGGCTAGCCAAGTACAAGATACCCAAGCACGTAGAGTTCCGCGACGAGCTGCCCAAGACATTCGTCGGCAAAGTGCTCCGGCGCGAGCTGGCCCGCCACGAGCAGGAGCGGCAGCCGGCGTGACGGCGCCCGCCCGCTTCCTCGGCCGCTTGCCTCCTGCCGAGCGGCGCCGGCCCCGCGACGACGAGGTCGTGTGGTTCACTCTCGGCGGCGGCGAGCAAGTGGGGGTGCGCCCGATCCACGCCGAGGACCGACCCGCGCTGCTGGAGGGGTTCGCCGAGCTATCGGGTGAGTCCCGCTACCAGCGGTTCCTGGGGGCCATGGACCACCTCACCGAGCGCCAGGCCGCCTACCTCACCGACGTCGACCAGGTGGACCACTTCGCCTGGGTCGGCGGGAAGGTCGACGAAGACGGCACCGAGCACGGGCTGGGCCTGGCCCGGTACGTGCGGGTACGCGGTGAGCCCGACGCCGCCGAGGTGGCGGTGGTGGTGGCCGACGACTTCCACGGCCGAGGCCTGGGGACGCTGCTGGTCAGCGCCCTGGTTCCGGTGGCCGCCGACCACGGTGTGCGGTGGCTGATCGGCTACCTTTTCGCTACGAACGAGCCGATGCTGCACGTGTTCACGGCGCTTGGCGCCACCGTCGCCGCCGATTCGCCGGGGGTGCTGAAGGCGACGGTGCAGCTGGATGCGGCCCGGGTCACGCTGGAGACGCGGGCATGCAGAACGCTGGGCGCGGTGGCCCGCCAGGCGAGGCGGCGGCTGGTGGCAGCGGCCGGGTCTCGCTAGGAGGGCTTCGGGGCCAGGGACCGGTGAGCCGGCTCGTCGGCGAATAGCCGGCCGGGGGCCGGGTACCCGGCCCCGTCGCTCTGCGGCTAACTCCACTCCCATAGGACCGCCGAGGTATTGCCCTCGGCGTCCTGCTCGTACTCGTATACGCACGAGATGCTGTTCAGCCTGCTCCAGGCCTCGGCAGTCGTCGAGTAGGAAAGCGCACCGCGGAAGGTGATCTTACCGTCCTCATGCATCACGCCGACACCGTTCGCCTGCCACGAAGCGGACTCGCCGCCGGCGCCCATGGCGAAGCCGTGGCCCTCGCCGTAGATCGACCCGTCCGGGCGCATCGTGCCCACGTACGTTCCGACGTCGTTGGTCTCGACACCGAGTAGCCGACCTCGAGCGCGGAACGACGTCTCCATATGCGGCCCGTCGCCAACGGACAACACTCGCATTCCGACGATCTGCCCGCTCTCCTCACCCAGCTTGTCGCCGAGCATACGAACTCCTTTCGTCCGTTCCCCGCTCACAGAGCGTACGCGCCAGCGCTGCCCGACGACGGCGAAACCCGCAGCTACCTCAACACCCGCAGCAGCACCGATACACCCCTTGCCAAGCGGCTCTCGTGTTCGAGCCCTCAGGTCATGCCACTGCGCGGGCCCCAGTGGGCTCCTCCCCGTCGCCGTGATGCGCAGACTCCGGCGCTTCCAACGGGCGATTCTCGGGTGGGCGCTACAGGATTTGAACCTGTGACCTCTTCCGCGTCAAGGAAGCGCTCTTCCCCTGAGCTAAGCGCCCGGCGCGCGGGAGTGTACCCGGCTGGAGGCGGCGCCCGGAATTGAACCGGGGTAAAGGGTTTTGCAGACCCTTGCCTAACCACTCGGCCACGCCGCCGAAAACGTGAGGGCGACCAGCGGCCGCCCTCGGGAGCGGACGACCGGGCTCGAACCGGCGACCTCAACCTTGGCAAGGTTGCGCTCTACCAACTGAGCTACGTCCGCAGGATGCCCCGATGTTACCACCGGCCCCCGC
>JBFJZV010000233.1:0-4382 GCA_041621915.1 Acidimicrobiia bacterium
CGCGGCGTCGGAGCGGGAGGTGGTGCGGCGGGTGCGCATCCCGAACGCGCTGCCGTTCCTCTTCAGCGCGCTGAAGATCGGGGCGACGCTCAGCGTGATCGGGGCGATCGTCGCCGAGTACTTCGGCGGGCCGCGCAACACACTCGGCGTGTACATCACCCAGAACGCGTCGCTCGGCCGCATCCCCGAGGCGTGGTCGGCCGTGATCATCGGGATCGTGATCGGGGTCGGCTTCTACCTGGCGATCCTGGCCGCGGAGCGGCTCCTGATGCCGTGGCACGTCTCGTTCCGGCAGGCGGCGACGTAGCGCCCTAGTGTGGCGGCGGGAAGGGACTCATAGGGAGGCGGAGCACATGAGATCGAGAGGTTGGCTGGCGCGCGGGGCATTGCTCGTCGCAGGGATCTCGCTGCTCGCCGCCGCATGCGGGGACAGCGGCGCCGGGCTCGACCCCGACGACCCGGTGCCGGTGCGGTTGCAGCTCCAGTGGTTCACGCAGTCGCAGTTCGCCGGCTACTACGCCGCCGTCGACCAGGGGTTCTACGAGGAGGAGGGCCTCGACGTGACGATCCTGGAGGGGGGCGTCGACATCGTGCCGCCGCAGGTGCTGGCGGCCGGGGGTGCCGAGTTCGCCGTGTCGTGGGTGCCGCGGGGCCTGGTGCCGCGCGCCGAGGGCACGAGCATCGTCAACATCGCCCAGGTGTTCGAGCGCAGCGGCACCTTGGAGGTGTCGTGGGCCGACTCCGGCATCGACGACCCGGCCGACTGGGCCGGCAAGAAGGTGGGCAACTGGGGCTTCGGGAACGAGTACGAGCTGCTCGCCGCCATCGAGAAGTTCGACGTGGCCGACGTGGAGCTGATCCAGCAGCCCTTCGACATGTCGCTGCTGCTCAACCGCGAGGTCGACGCCGCCCAGGCGATGATCTACAACGAGTACGCCCAGGTGCTGGAGGCGGTGAACCCCGACACCGGCGAGCTGTACCAGCCCGAAGACCTCAACGTCATCGACTTCAACGACGTCGGTACCGCGATGCTGCAGGACGCCGTCTGGGTCGACGAGGGCTGGCTGGCCGAGGACGGCAACGAGGAGATCGCCGAGGCGTTCCTGCGAGCGTCGTTCAAGGGCTGGATCTGGTGCCGTGACAACTTCGACGCGTGCGTCGACGTGGTGCTCGACAACGCCCCGACGCTCGGCGAGAGCCACCAGACATGGCAGCTCAACGAGATCAACGGCCTGATCTGGCCGTCGTCCAACGGCATCGGCGTGATGGATCAGGCGCTGTGGGACCAGACCGTGCAGGTCGCTGTGGAGCAGGGAATCCTCGACGAAGCGCCGGACGATGGCGCCTTCCGCACCGACCTGGCGCAAGCCGCCGTCGAGGCGCTGGAGGACGAGGGCCTCGACGTCAACGGCGACGACTGGCAGCGCCAGACCGTGGAGTTGCGCGAGGGCGGCGAGTAGCGGTCAGCAACCCAGCGCGTCGCGCAGGCGGCGGCAGGCGAGCGCCATGCGCCGTGGTGCCAGCGTCGTGACGTAGCGGCGGAACGCCGCGCGCGGGAGCGTGTGGAGGTTGTCGAAACTGGCGACGCAGGCGGTGGGGACGCCGTCGACCTCGGGACTCAGCTCGAGCTCGGAGACCAGGCCCCGGCGGGTGCTGGTCAGCGAGGCGACGACCACCGCTCCGATGCGGTCGGCCACAGTGCCTCGCGTCAGCACCAGGACCGGGCGATCGCCACCCGGCGCCGCCGCGAGCCAGACGTCACCGCGCTGCATCGTGCCAGTCCGACCAGTCCTCAGCCGGGCCCCAGTCGGCTATCACGGCCAGGGACAACTCGTCGTCGGTGAATGGCGCGGCTTGGTACGCCTCGACCTCGGCCTCGGCGGCGAGGCTCGCCAAGTGGCCGCGCAGAGCATCCCGGAACAGCTCCGACCGGTCGACGCCGAGGCGCGCCGCCCATTCCTGCGCCGCCGCCACGTCCTCCTCCTCGACACGAAAACTGACCATGATCATTCCTCCATACTACATCGTATTACGCTTGCTGCACATGCGCTATTAGCCAGCGGTGTACCGGCGCGTGCTCCTGCCAGCGCTGCACGGCGAAGGGGACCAGCGCTGCAGAGTGCAGCTCGGGTGGGTGGCGCTCGTCGTCGCCGGTCCAGAGCCCCGCGAAGCGAAGGAATCGCTCCTGCGTCTCGTTGGCGGGCTCGTAGCCGCGCGGCACCCGCTCGTAGTGCTCGCCGTGGATCGCGTGGCCGGCCTGCTCCACCTGGCCCACCGCCTTGGCCAGCTCGGCGGAGGCGTCCGGAGCTACGACCGCGTCGCGGAACGCGGTGAGCCGGTCCTTGTCGAACCCGTGGGCGCCGGCGCCGATCCCCAGGGTCTTCGGGGCGATCCGCAGATAGAAGCCCGACACCGCCGCCCTGCGCTCGCCCTCCCAGAACCAGAAGTCGAGATGGTCCTTGTACGGGCGTTTGTCGGCGGAGAAGCGGATGTCGCGGTTTATTCGGAAGATCGAGCCGTTCACCTTCGGCTCGTAGGCGACCGGCGCCACCGCCTGCAGAGCCGCGCCCGCCGCTTCCACGAACGCTCGGGCGGGCGCCAGCCAGTAGCGCTCGTATTCGTCCCGGTGGGCGGCGAACCATTCCTTCGAGTTGTTGCGGCCGACGGCGCGCAGGAACGTCAGGGTCTTCTTGGGGAAGCCGTCGAAATCGGGCACTGGAACCTCCGCTTCTCGGGCCGTGACAACGTACCTGGGCGCCGCCTCCGCTGGAACCCCCTTGCCGGGTAGGACGAGCGTGGCCGTACCATTTCCCGCATGTTCGGTCGGATCCGCCGCATCACCGCGCTGCTCTCCGCGCTCGTCGTGGTCGTCTTCGTGATCTTCATGATCAACCAGACCGCGGCAGTGGTGCGCCTCGCCGAGGACGTGCACGGCCTCGCCGGCGACGTGGTGCTGTGGGGGCTGCTGGCGCTCTACGCGGTGTTGATCGCTGCCCCCTTGTGGATGTGGTTGCGGCTGCCGCCGCCGATCACGCCGCCGGAGACGGAGTCGGGCCCTGAGTACGACGCCCATCTCGAGCGGCTCCGCAAGCGCCTCGCCGGCAACCAGCTGCTGGCGGGCGCCGACCTCGCGGAGCGGGCCTCGCTGGAGGCGGCGATCGCCGACCTCGACGGCCACGCGCTGGAGGCGGTGCGCGCCGCAGCGGCCCAGGTCTTCCTGTCGACCGCGATATCCCAGAGCGGCCGCCTCGACACCTTCGTGGTGCTGTCCGCCAACTCGCGGCTGGTGTGGCGCATCGCCCGCACCTACTACCAGCGGCCCACGCTGCGGGACATGTGGCACCTCTACGCGAACGTTGCCGCCACCGCGTTCATGGCTGGGGAGCTGGACGACGTCGACGTGTCCGAGCAGGTGCAGCCGATCGTCACCTCGGTGGTGGGGTCGCTGGGCACGCTGGTGCCCGGGCTCCAGGTGGCCACGTCGCTGGTGGTCAACTCGGTGTTGAGCGGGTCGACCAACGCGTTCCTGACACTGCGGGTCGGCGCCATCGCCCAGCAGTACTGCGCGCCGCTGGTCGCCACCGATCGCCGCCGCATCCGGAAGCTGGCCACTGCCCGGGCGGCAGGGATGCTGGGCGGCATCGTCAGCGCCGGCAGCCGCAACGTGGTGAAGGCGGTGGCCAAGGCGTCGCGGGACCGCCTGCTGCGCCGGGGCGGCGAGGTGGAGCCGGTGGAGGAGCCTCCGGCCGACGAGGAGGAGCGCCGCCGCTGGTGGCGGCGCGGCAGGGGCGAAGCTGCGGTCGACGACGCCGACGTGGTCGAGGAGGACGCCGGCTCACCGGTCTGGTAGCGACCCCTGGACGAACCACTCGGTGACGAGGCCCTCCCCCTGGTCGACGCACTCGGCGAGCGCCCGGTGCGCGATTTGCCGACCCGCATCGGCCGCTGCCGGACTACCTTTGCCGTTGCCCGCACATCCCGAAGGAAGGACCCCGCATGCCCAACATCGTGCGCGCCGCCATCGTCCAGACCGAGTGGACGGGCGACAAGGACTCGATGCTCAAGAAGAACATGGACTACGCCCGCGAGGCCGCCAAGCAGGGCGCCCAGGTCATGTGCTTCCAGGAGCTGTTCAACGCGCCGTATTTCTGCAGCGTGCAGGAGAACGAGCACTTCTCCTACGCCGAGCCCATCCCCGACGGGCCCACCACCCAGGCGATGATCGACCTCGCCAAAGAGACCGGCATGGTGTTGGTGGTGCCGATCTTCGAGATGGAGCAGGAGGGCGTCTACTACAACACCGCCGCCGTGATCGACGCCGACGGCACCTACCTCGGCAAGTACCGCAAGCAGCACATCCCCCACGTCAACGGCTTCTGGGA
>JBFJZV010000234.1:0-4371 GCA_041621915.1 Acidimicrobiia bacterium
CCAGAGCCACATGCCGACCCCGACCAAGGTCATCTGGACCACCAACGTCAACCTCATCAACAACGCCAAGCACGCCTACCTGGTGATCCGCGACGTCAACCCCCACGTCGACATGATCGTCACCCAGGACATCGAGATGACATCGTCCTGCGAGCTGTCCGACATCGTGCTGCCCGCCAACTCGTGGGTCGAGTTCCAGACGTCGGAGATCACTGCGTCGTGCTCGAACCCGTTCCTCCAGATCTGGGGCCGGGACGGCATCGACCCGCTGTTCGACTCCGAGGACGACCTCATGATCTTGGCGAAGGTGGCGGAGCGGCTCGGCGACGTCCTCGGCGACTCTCGGTTCGCCGACTACTGGAAGTTCGCGCTCGAGGGCCGCGGCGAGGTGTACATGCAGCGGCTGCTCGACGCCTCCGCCACCACCCGCGGCTATTCCGTCGACGACATCAAGGCCGGCCGGTACGGGGAGCCGGGGGCGGCGCTGATGATGTTCCGCACGTATCCCCGCATCCCGTTCTACGAGCAGATGAACGACAACCTGCCGTTCTGGACCGACACCGGCCGGATGCACGCCTACGTCGACATCCCGGAGGCCATCGAGTACGGCGAGAACTTCATCGTCCACCGCGAGGGGCCGGAGGCGACGCCCTACCTGCCCAACGTGATCGTCTCCTCCAACCCGTTGATCCGGCCGGAGGACTATGGCATCCCGTTCGACGAGATGGACCCGGAGCTGCGGACGATCCGCAATGTCAAGCTGCCGTGGGCCGAGGTGAAGGAGACGAAGAACCCGTTGTGGGAGGACGGCTTCCAGTTCTACTTCCTCACCCCCAAGACCCGCCACACCACCCACTCGTCGTGGGCCGTGACCGACTGGGAGACGGTGTGGGGCTCGAACTTCGGCGACATCCGCCGTCGCGACAAGCGCATGGCCCACGTCGGCGACCGCGAGGTCCACATGAACCCGGACGCCGCCCGCGACCTCGGCCTGGCCGACGGCGACTACGTCTGGATCGACGCCAACCCCATCGACCGGCCGTACCCCAACTACGACCCGAACGACACGAGCGACCCGTTCCACAAGGTCGCCCGGCTGATGCTGCGGGTGAAGTTCAACCCGGCATACCCCTACAACGTGCTGATGGCCAAGCACGGCTACTGGCTCGCCACCCAGAAGACGGTCCTGGCCCACGAGACCCGGCCCGACGGGCGGGCCGTGTCGGCCGACACCGGCTACCAGTCCTCCTACCGGTACGGCTCGCACCAGTCGGTGACGCGGGACTGGGCGATGCCGATGCACCAGACCGACACGCTGTTCCACAAGGCGAAGATCGCGGTTGGGTTCATGTTCGGCGGCGAGGCAGACAACCACGCCATCAACACCGTTCCCAAGGAGACGCTGGTCCGGGTCACCAAGGCCGAGGACGGCGGCCTGGGCGGGCAGGGGGTGTGGCTGCCGGGCACCACCGGGATGGCCCCCGGCAACGAGGACCTGCGCATGGAGCGCTACCTGGCCGGGGAGTTCGTGACATGACCACCCAGCCGTTCCCGCTGCCGCTCCGCCCCGTCTCCGACACCGGCCGGGACAAGGCAGCGGAGCCCACCGATCCGTACGAGGCCGTCGCGGTGGCGGTGCCCACACCCGGCCACGACGGGCTGGCGGCCATGGCCCGGGTGTTCGTCGAGGAGTTCGCGTTGCTGGGCTGGCCCCGGGAGCGCATCGCCCGCATGTTCCGCATCCCCCGCTACGTCGGCCCGCACCTGGTGTATCGCAGCCGCGGGCCGGAGTTCGTCGAGGAGTTGATCGACGAGGTTTTCCAAGGAGCTGACCATGGCTGACGTTTACAACTGGCAGCTCGGGAGGGAAATGCCCTACCGGTTCGAGCCCACGTCGCCGGCGTGGCAGTTCGCGGCGATCTTCAACATCAACCGCTGCCTCGCGTGCCAGACGTGCACGATGTCGTGCAAGTCGACGTGGACGTTCTCCGAGGGCCAGGAGGACATGTGGTGGAACAACGTCGAGACCAAACCCTACGGCGGCTACCCCCAGCACTGGGACGTGAAGACGCTCGACCTGGTGGAACAGGCCAACCCGGGCGGGCAGCGGTGGGGCGGGGCGTCGGGTGAGGAAGCGCCCTACGGAACGTTCGAGGGGATGACGATCTTCGAGGCCGCCCAGGCGGCCGGCGCCGGGCAGCAGGCCGTGGGCTACCTGCCGACCGACGAGGAGTGGTCATCGCCCAACATCCACGAGGACACCCCCCGGGCCACGGTGCCGCTCGCCGACGGCGCCACCCTCCCCGAGCACCTCACCTGGTTCTTCTACCTCCAGAGGATCTGCAACCACTGCTCCTATCCGGCTTGCCTGTCGGCATGCCCCCGCAACGCCATCTACAAGCGGCCCGAGGACGGCATCGTGCTCATCGACCAGGGCCGCTGCCGGGGCTACCGCAAGTGCGTGGAGCAGTGCCCGTACAAGAAGCCGATGTATCGCCTCGACACTCGCACGTCGGAGAAGTGCATCGGCTGTTACCCGCGAGTGGAGGGCTCCGACCCCCTCACCGAGGGACTGCCGATGGAGACCCGCTGCATGACGGCGTGCCCGGGCCAGATCCGCCTGCAGGGCCTGGTCGAGGTCGAGGCCGACGGCACCTGGAAGTCGGCGCCCGACAACCCGCTCTACTACCTGGTGCACGAGGAGCAGATGGCGGTGCCGCTGTACCCCCAGTTCGGCACGCAGCCCAACGTGTACTACATCCCGCCCCGGTGGGTGCCGCGGCCCTACCTACGGCAGATGTTCGGCCCCGGCGTCGACGCCGCCATCGCCGCCTACGAGCGGCCGTCCCGCCGGGCGCAGGCCGCGCTCCAGCTCTTCCGGACCACCCAGCACATCGTCTTCTCGTTCGAGGTGATCGACGGGCCCAAGGTGAGCGAGGTGAACGTGGGTGGGGAGACGCTGGAGGTGTACGACGACACGGTCGTCGGCTACGGCCGGGACGGTCAGGAGCTGGTGCGGGTCACGGTCCTAGAGCCGTTCTTCGAGCGGCCCCAGCAGTACCTGAACTCGATCTGAGGAGCACACGATGGTCACTGCCGAAGAGCGAGCGCTGGCAAGGGCAGCGTTGTACCGGCTGCTGTCGGCCGCGTTCTCGTATCCGGGCGAGTCGCTTGCCTCGGCGTTCGAGGTGGCCGAGGTCGCAGCGGGCGTGCTCGGGCTCGACGAGCCGGTGGGCGAGGTCGTCGCCGCGTTCGCCGAGGGTGGCGATTTCGAAGCGGCGTACCAGCGGGCGTTCACGCTGAGCTACTCGGAGGACTGCCCGATGTACGAGACGGCGTTCTCCTCGAAGCACTTGTTCCAGCAGACCCGGCACCTGGCGGACCTGGCCGGCTTCTATGCCGCGTTCGGGGTGGCGGCCCGTGACAACCGGCCCGACCACATCGCCATGGAGCTGGAGTACTGCTACCTGCTGTGCGTGAAGGAGGCAGCGGCACGGCTCGACGGGGAGGGGGAGAGGGTGGTCGTGTGCAGGAGCGCGCAGCGGGCGTTCCTGCGCGACCACCTGGCCCGGTGGGCGCCGCTGTTCGCCGGGCGGGCCGAGGTGGCGGCGGCCGGGACCCCGTACGCGGCGGCGGCCCGGCTGCTGGCGGCGTTCGTGAAGGCAGAGGAGCGGTTCCTGCGGGTGGGGGAGGTGGCCCGATACCGGGACGAGCCGGCGGCGCCGCTCGACGAGCCCGGCGAGATGGAGTGTCCGCTGGCCGGCGGGGCGGTCGAGTCGATGGTGGACCGGCTGGCGACGTTGGGAGAGGAGCGAGACCATGGCACGGTCCCGGTGGGGTAGAAGCTTCGCCGTCGTGGCGGCAGTCGCCATGGCCGGCGGCGTGTTCGGCATCGTCCCGGTGCGGTCGCAGGTACCCAGGCTGGAAGCGCGCCTCACCGACGCGGTCGTGCCGATGGACGATCCGTGGTCGGACGTGTGGACCGGCGCCCGCAGCCAGGAAGTGCCGCTGTCGGCGCAGAACGTCGCGCCGCCCTTCGGGGGCGGCTCCGTCGACGCGATCACCGCCCGGGCGCTGTACGACGACGCCCGGCTCTACGTGCTCGTGGAGTGGTTCGACCCGGACGTCGACGACGCGGTCAACAGCACCACGGCCTTCAGCGATGCGGCCGCCCTGCAGTTCCCGTCGGCGTCGGCTGCGCAGCTCCCGCCGTACACGATGGGCGCCGACGGGGCGCCGGTGAACATCTGGCACTGGAAGGCGGTGTGGCAGGCCGACCTGGCGGCCGGGTTCGCCGGCGGCGACGACCGCTACCCCGACACCGCCGTCGACGACTACATCGAGGGCATCGACGAGCCCGAGTTCGCCCCG
>JBFJZV010000235.1:0-4323 GCA_041621915.1 Acidimicrobiia bacterium
CGCCAGCCCCACTGTCGACGAGGGATCGATCCAGCCGTCCCCCTCGAACAAGGCGGACAGGAAGGCGCGCTGCGCCTTGGGGCCCGCAGTCCGGACGCAGCGCGGCACCGACTTCCCGGCCGCCCGGACATAGTCCAGGCCGTACCGCTCGAACAGCTCCGTGCGGATCGCCTTGCTGAAGACGGCGTGCTCCTTGCCGTCGTATACGCGAACCTCGGCGTCGAAGAGCGAGTGCATCAGCCCGATGAACTCGGCGCCGACCTCCGCATCCGTGTTGGTGAACCGGACCGTGTTGCGGTGGGACAGCGAGCCCTCGGCGACGAGGTACCCGAGCAGCACCGCTTCGTCCTCGTCCAGGCCGTCGCCGAGCGCCGCCTCCTCGGCGCCGAACGCCGCCGAGACCACGGTGTCGCCCTCGGCGATATCGCCGGCCTTGCGCCACACGATGGACCCGCGCTCGTTGAGCACTCGCAACGGGTGGTTGGCCGTTGCCTTGACCTCCCGGCCGGAGACCAACCGCAGCCGGACCACGGGGCGGCGGTTGTTGTGCGTCAGCGCCGCGACCTGCTCGAGCCCGCCTTGCTCGTTGATCACCCGCACCCCGTAGTCGCTCACATCCGTGACGCGGCTGGTGCACGATGCCGGCTGGTCGCAGCGGGAGAAGAGCTCCTCGACCGTCTCCAGGCCGCGATCGGTCCAGACGTACGTGTCTGCGGTCAGGCACTTCCCGCTCGATTCCGGTCCGTATATCTCCACGATGCGGCCCCGCGGCACGCCGCCGATGCCGAGTGCGAGGTCGAGCGAGAGTGCCCCGGTGGGGATCGCCTTGACGTGGCGGATCCCGTCCTCCCCGAGGCGCATGATGGCGCCCTTGCCGAACTGACGCTCGATCTGGGTCATCGCCATCTCGAGGGATTTGTCCCGGTCGCTGTCCCGATCCATTGGCGGCTCCTTCCCTGCTTTCTTCACTGGGGCCGCCTGTCAACCTACGACCCGGGTGTGACACGAATCACATCGGTGAACTTACGGGGCTGTAAGCCTACCCCTTGTGCACCCGGGAATCTACCCGAACAGACGTTCGATGTCGAGCATCACCGGAGCGCAAAGTGCTCGATCGGCTCGTACCTCGCCGGCTTGCCGCCGCCGAGGTGGCTGCGGTACAGCACCACGTCGTCGACCGGCATAGCCATCCGCAGCGGCGGAACCCGCTCGATCACCGCCGTCACGTCCTGGTGGGGGCGGATGCGGCTCAGGGTGAGATGCGGATGGAACGGCCGCTCCTCCATCATCCACCCCGCCGCCACGGCCGCCTCCTCGGCGACCGCCGCCAGCGACTCGA
Source organism: Acidimicrobiia bacterium (assembly GCA_041621915.1). Classification (GTDB taxonomy): domain Bacteria; phylum Actinomycetota; class Acidimicrobiia; order Spongiisociales; family JAOTWH01; genus JBFJZV01. The sequence goes on from JBFJZV010000235.1 coordinate 1,340, forward strand.
CCTCGTCGCCCCCTCGCTCGATCGCCAGCCACAGCACCGTCGCCCGCGCCGGGCGCGGGAACGCACCGAGGCCACCGAAGCCCACCGTGAAAGGGCCACCGAAGTCCGCCTCGTCGAGGGCGTGGGAGAGCCGGTCGCAGTCGTCCTCGTAGGTGGAGCCCAGAAACCGCAGCGTCACGTGCCAGTTGGGCGGCGGCACCGGCCGGCCCGGCACCGGCTTTCCGGCCAGCGCCTCGGTCAAATGGGCGGCCAGCACGTGGCGGACGTCGTCGGTGATCGCCACCGCCAGGAACAGCCGCTGTTTCTCACCAACGGACATGCGGCCAACCTAATGGGGTGCGCTGAAGCGCTGACGGCGGCCCGTCAGCCGCCCCACCACTCCCCCGCCACGGCCAGGCGGGCAAGGTGGAGCGCCGACGTCGTCGCATACGTGCGGACCCGCTCCCGGTCACCCGGGAGGCGCAGCGCGCGGGCCCGGGCGCCCTCCGGGGTCTGCACCGCCACGATCATCGTGCCCACCTCCCGCTCCTGCGGATCGGGGCCTGCCGACCCCGTGACCGCGACCACGACGTCGGCGTCCAACCGGTCCGAGGCGCCGCGGGCCATCGCCAGTGCCACCTCCTCGCTCACCACGCCGCCGGCGACGTCGGCCCCCAGCAGCTCCTCCTTCACGTCGGGGGCGTACGCGACGACGCTGCCCACGAACACGTCCGACGCGCCCGGGACCGACGTGATGCGGGCCGCCACCATGCCGCCCGTCGCCGACTCGGCGGTGGCCAGCGACCAGCCCCGCTGCCGTAGCAGGCCCAGCAGCACCGACTCGACCGTCTCGTCGTCGGCGCCGAACACCCGCGGCCCCAGCCGCCGCCGCACCTCGTCCTCGACCGGGGCGATCAGGGCCTCAGCCGCCTCCGGATCCGCGGCCCGGGCCGTGAGCCGCACCTTGATCTCGCCCGCCGACGCCAGGAACGCCACCGTCGGGTTCTCCGACTCGTCGTAGAGGTCGCCGAGCAGCGCCGCCACCCGCGACTCGGACTCGCCCCACGTGCGCAGCAGGCGGCTCACCAGCACGCCCCGGTCCTCGCCCGACTGCTCGAGCAGGAACGGCAGCACCTTTTCGTCGAGCATCAGCTGCATCTCCTCGGGGACGCCGGGTACCGCGAACACCCAGCACTGCCCGTAGCGCAGCCGCAGCCCGGGCGCCGTGCCCTTGGGGTTCGGCAGCAGCTCGGCGCCTTCGGGGTGCTCGGCCTGGCGCAGATTGGTGTCCGGCATCTCCCGGCCCCGCCGCGCCCACCACGCCCGCAGCCGGTCGGCGTACTCGTCGCTGAAGGCCATCGGCACCCCGGCCGCCTGGCAGATCGCCTCCCGGGTGACGTCGTCCTGGGTGGGGCCGATGCCACCCGTGACGATCACCGCGTCGCTGCGGCCCGCCGCCTGGGCGATGACCGCCGCCGCCCGATCGACGTTGTCGCCCACCACCGTCTGGTGGTAGTGGTCGAAGCCGGCCTCGGCGAGCCGGGCGGCGATGTGGGCGGCGTTGCCGTTGACGATCTGGCCCAGCAGCAGCTCGGTGCCGACCGCCACGACCTCGACGATCACACGACGGTCCCGGCGAGGTCGGTCTCGTAGGCGCCGGTGATCTCGGCCTCGACCCATTGGCCAGCCCGGCCCCGGTCGAGGGTGATGACGCCGTCGATCTCGGGCGCCTCCCGATAGGACCGCGCCACGGGGACGCCGTCTTCGACCATGTCGACCAGCGCAGCGACACGCCGGCCGACCATGGCGGCGTTGCGCTCGGCGGTGATCTCGTCCTGAATCGCCTGGAGGTGGCGCAGCCGGGCCGCCTTCTCGTCCTCGGGGATCTGGCCGCGGAGCAGCGCCGCAGGCGTCCCCTCCTCCGCCGAGTACGGGAAGAACCCGGCCCAGTCGAGCCGAGCCTCCTCCAGGAAGTCGGCCAGCTCGTCGACGTGCTCGTCGGTCTCGCCGGGGAAGCCGACGATGAAGCTCGACCGCAGCGCCGCGTCCGAGTCGGCCGCCCGGATCCGCTCGATCAGATCGAGGTGCCGCCCGCCGTCGCCCGGCCGCTTCATCGCTCGCAACAGCGGCCCGGAGGCGTGCTGCAGGCTGAGATCGAAGTACGAGGCGATCAACGGGTTGGCGGCCATTTCCTCGATGAGCGCGGCGCGGATCTCCTTCGGGTACAGGTAGAGCAGCCGCATGCGGCGCAGCCCGTCGACGTCGGACAGGAAGCGCAGCAGCTCCACGATGCCGCCCGGGGCACCGATGTCGCGCCCATAGGCCGCGAGGTCTTGGGCGACGAGCACCACCTCGGAGACGCCGTCGGCGGCGAGCTGGGCGACCTCGTCCCGGATGTTGACCGGCGCTCGCGAGCGCTGCTTGCCGCGGAACAGCGGGATGGCACAGAACGTGCAGGGCTTGTCGCAACCCTCGGCGACCTTGACGTACGCGTACGGCGTGGTGGGAGCCGGGCGGCGGACCTCGTAGAGGATGTCCATCCTCGGCCGAGGCGACGTGCGGAGCTCCACCGGCTGCCAGCCGGTCATCCCGTCGAGGCGCTCGACCAGCTCCCCGTAGCGGTCGAGCCCGACCACCGCGTCGGCCTCCGGCAGCGCGGCGACCAGCTCGGTCTCGTACCGCTGCGCCATGCAGCCCAGCACCACGAGCCGGGCGTCGTCCCGCTTGCGGCGGCCGTGGTCGAGAATCGTGTCGATCGACTCCTGGCGGGCCGCCTCGATGAACGCGCACGTGTTGACCATCACCACGTCGGCGTCCTCCTCGGACGGCGCTGCGGCATAGCCGGCCTCGGCCAGGATCGCGGTCAGCTTGTCGCTGTCGACCTGGTTCTTGGCGCAGCCGAGCGTGGTCAGCCAGACGGAGGGGGGCGAGGTCACGCCGGGGAGTGTATCGAGAGCCAGGCGTCTGCCTCGTGCGGGCGGCGGAACCGGACGAACTCGATGTGC
>JBFJZV010000236.1:0-4306 GCA_041621915.1 Acidimicrobiia bacterium
ACCGGGGGCCGGACGCCGCCATCATCTCGATGGCGCAGCACGCCAGCCCGAACTGGAACATCCACAGCGAGTACTTGCGGGACCAGTTGAGCAGCCACGACACGGGCTTGGGGACACCGAACTTCTCGATCACTCCCACCGGAGAACCCCTTTGCGGACCGCGTACACCAGCCCCATCACGAGGATGGCGATGAAGATCAGCATCTCCACCACGATGAACAGGCCCATACCGGCGTCCGCGAACGCTTCCAGCTCGATCGCCCAGGGGAAGATGAACACGGCTTCGACGTCGAAGATGAGGAACAGCAGGGCGAAGATGTAGTAGCGGATGTGGGTCTGGCTCCACCCGCCGCCGACCGGGTCGATGCCGCATTCGTAGATGGACGACTTCACCTTCGAGGGCTTGTTCGGCTGAATCAGCTTCGAGGCCCCGATCGCCACGCCCACCAGGAGGATGCCCAGCCCCAGAAAGGCGGCCACCGTGATGTAGTCGTGGAAGTACGCGGTCACCCGCTTCCCCTCGCTGCCAGAGGCCAGTGCACCGGCGGGAGTATAGAAGTGGAGAGTTCCGCCCCGGGAGACCGCCCCGAGCCTGCGCCGGGTAACCTCGCCGCCCCGTGATGCCTCCCGATTACGCGGGCGGGTCGGTGGTCAACGTCGTCGCCGAGTTGGAGCGGCGGCTCGCCGGTTCGTCGGCGTCGCTCCCGCTGCACGCCGCCCTCGCCGGTGCGGTGCCCCCCGCCGATGGGTACGTCCTGGTGCTGTTCGACGGCCTGGGGGCGCAGCAACTCGGCCACCGCAACGCTGCGCCGTTGCGGGCGGCCCGCCGGGCGGTCGTCGACGCCGCCTTCCCGACCACGACCACCACCAACCTCGCCACGGTCGCCACCGGTCTCGCCCCGTCCCTGCACGGGCTGATCGGATACCAACTATGGCTGCCGGAGGTGGGCCTCGTCGTCAACACGATCAAGTGGACGACGCTGTGGGGAGACCCCGTCGACTATCCCTACGATGCGCTGCTGCCTGCCCCGAACCTCTGGGAGCGGCTGGCTGCCGCAGGAGCCGAGACCATCACGGTCCAACCGGCGCACTTCGCAGGTACCCCGCTCAGCCGAGCCCTCTACCGCCGGTGTCGCTTCGAACCGGCCTACACCGCCGGCGAGTTGGTCGAGGCGACCCTGGCGGTCGCCGGGCCGGGGCGCCTGGTGTTCACGTACGTCCCCCACGTCGACTTCGCCGCCCACACCCACGGCCAGGCATCGGAACAGTACGACGAGGCGGTGGGCGTCGCGGCCGGTGTGTGGGAGCGGCTCGAGCGCCGGCTGCCCGGCGAGGTGGCCCTGGTGGGGATCGCCGACCACGGTCACGTCGACTTCCCGCCCGAGCGCCAGCACCGCATCCCGAAGCCCGCCCACGACGGGCGGGAGTTCTTCGGCGACGGGCGAGTCATGTTCGTGAACGGGGAGGGGGCCCGGTTGGCCGAGTCCCTTCCCGCCCGCTGGGTGCCGCGCCACGAGATGCTCGACTGGTGGGGACCAGAGCCGCGCCACCCGTCGTTCGCGGCGCGGGCGCCCGACGGCGCCCTGGTTGCCGACGACGGCTGGCTGCTGCTGCACCGCTGGAGCGACGATCGGCTGGTCGGCAACCATGGGGGGTTGACGCCTGCCGAGCGTCGTGTTCCCTTGCTCGCCGGGGCTACACGCTGACCGCAGCCCGTCAGGCGGCCGGCAACCGCAACTCGAACACGCTCCAGCCGTCGCGGTAGTCGTAGGTCAGCTCGCCGCCCATCAAGCGGGCGAGCGTCCGCGAGATCGAGAGCCCCAGCCCCAGCGAGCCGGGCTGGGTCGGCGTCCGGTGAGCCCGCTCGTACGGGTCGAAGATCACCTGGCGCTTCGCGGCCGGGATGCCGGCGCCGTTGTCGCACACTCGCACGACGCCCACGTCCTCGACCTCGATCCGCACCTGCTCGCCGCCGTAGCGGCCGGCGTTCACGATCAGGTTGCGCAGGATCTGCCGGACCCGGGCGTCGTCCCCGAACGCTCTGCCGTCGCCGCCGACGATGGCGGTGCCCGATGCGCCGAGGTGGTCGGCCACCTGCGTCGCCAGGTCGCGGAGGCGCAGCGGCGCTCCGTTCACCGTGAGCGCCCCGATCTGGGCCCGGGCCGCGGTCAGGAGGTCTTCGACCAGGTTGCTCATGTCGAGCGCGCCCGCCGCGATCGATGCGAGCATCTCGCGGCGGTCGGCGTAGGTGAACCGGTCGGTCTGCTCGACGAGCGTCTCGGCGAAACCGAGGATCCCGGTCAGCGGAGTACGCAGCTCGTGGCTGACCGACGCGATGAACTGGTCCTTGGAGCGTATGATCTCGAGCTTCGCCTGGATCTCCGCCTTGAGCCGATCGACCATGCGCGCTCGGCCAAGCGTCAGCGCCATGTGGCTGGCGAGCGCGTCGAGCAGCTCCAGGTCGCCGGCCTCGAACACTCTATCGGGCCCGATCCGCCCGGCGACGACCAGCGCGCCGGCCGTGCCCCCGACGAGATCGAGCGGCGAGACGAGGGCGCAACGGCGGCGGGCGCCCAGCGTGAGTGGTCGCAGCGCCCCATGCACCGTCGCGTCGGCATGGATGCGATCGCTCGCAGGCCGGCCGGCGAGTTCGATCAGTGCGGCGACCGCGGCTTGCTCGGTGCTGGCCTCGACCACCTCGGCCCCCTCGCGCAGCACCATGCGGCGGGGGCGGGCATCTGGGCCGCCGGCGAGCACCACCTCGGCCCGCTCGGCCCGGAGCAGCCGGGCGGTCTGCGCCAGCGACACCGAGATCGTCTCGTCGACCGTCGACGACGCGCCGGTCGCGCTGGTGAACGAGTACACCGCACGCAGGTCGTCGTGGCGCCGACTCAGCGAGCCATAGACGCGAATGAGCACGTAGAACATGGCGGCGGCCCCGACCAGCACGAACGTCGCTCGGACGTCGTACCAGACGATCAGCGCGCACAGCGCGCCGATGAACGCCGTCCCGATGCTGATGAGCAGCCCGGCGACGAACGCCCGCATCGTCTCGCCGAACGGCCGGCCGTTGCCGTGGAGGCCGATCGCGATGTTGACGAGCGTTGCCGCGACGACGATGGCGGCTCCCGCCGCGACGAGCGCTGCAACCAAGCCGCGTGGGGCGGCCGGAGAGGCGTCCTCGAGCACCGCTCGGTACACGGTGGTCGCAGTGACGACCTCGAGCGCGAACAGGGTGGCGTTGAAGCAGATCTTCTCTATGGATTGGCGCCGGTACAGCGCCAATGCCACCGCGGCGCCCGCGACGCGGCCCACGAGCAGGTCGGGTGGGCCAGCGAACACGAGGCCGAGAATCAGCGGTATCTCGCTCATCGAGATCGTGTGCGCGTCGCGCTGCACCGGGATGTGGATGATGGCGCTCTCGGTAGCTGCGAAGAACACCGCCAGCAGCCACCACTCCAGCCGAATCGGCACCGCCGGCAGCGGGTGCGCCGGCAGCCACAGGCCCGCAATGGCCAGCGTGACGGCGGCCATGGCAGCCGTCATCGGCCAGAGCCCAAACCCCAGCCGGGCGAACGCGCGCCAAGGGCGGGCGGCGCGCCGCTCGGGGACGGTGATCTCGGTCACCAGATTCCCTTCGAAGTGTCGTCGCTCCGTGCATCGGCACGAAACTCCGATAGGTCAAGCGGCGTCGCGACCAGCTAAAGCCACGGAGGTGGCGCGCTGCGGCCCGGCCGCCGGGCGACCGGGCCGGAGCTAGCGATGTGGTCGGCTACGGGCTGAGCAGGTCGCCCAGCGAGTTCCCACCCAGCGAGTTCCCACCCAGCGAGTTCCCACCCAGCGAGTTCCCACCCAGCGAGTTCCCACCCAGCGAATTGCCGTCCGCGCCGTCGCCAACCGCAAACGCGGCGGGCGCGAAGGTCATGAGCGATACCAGCACCGCGGCGACCGTCGCCGCCGCTCGCCGGCGCAACCGCTGCGTGCGTGACTTCTGCACCATCGACACCTCTCTCTCCTCGTGGCCATGGCAGCGTCTTGCTGCCATACGTAGCGATATCGGCCACCGAGAGTCACAACCTTGAAGACCATCAGGAAACCACACGAAATGACTAGTCCGCCTCACATGGCCGCCGACCCGGGCGGTCGTGCTGCGCTGCGGCGTCACGGGGCCCTCTCGGCGGCGGCTGCCGCTCCTGCTGGCCCTACGTGAGGGCGGCGGCGCAGCCGCCGCCTTGAGCCAACCACGTGCCGCGCCTTGCGCCGGGGTCGAACACCTGCTTGTTTCACATGGCCGCCGACCCGGGCG
>JBFJZV010000237.1:0-4260 GCA_041621915.1 Acidimicrobiia bacterium
AAGCACGCCTCGCAGCTCGCCGACTGGAAGGTGCCCACGCTGCGCCGCCGGATCGGCACGGTGTTCCAGGACTTCAAGCTCCTGCCCCGCAAGTCGGTGTTCGAGAACGTCGCGTTCGCGCTCGAGGTGCTCGGCCGCCCTCGCCACGTCGTCAACACCCAGGTCCCGCAGGTCCTCAAGCTGGTGGGGCTGTCCGCCAAGGCCGACCGCCTCCCCGGCCAGCTGTCCGGCGGCGAGCAGCAGCGCGTCTCGATCGCCCGGGCGTTCGTCAACCGGCCCCTCATCCTCCTCGCCGACGAGCCCACCGGGAACCTCGACCCCGGCACGTCGGTGGGCATCATGCGGCTGCTCGACCGCATCAACCGCACCGGCACCACGGTGGTCATGGCGACCCACGATCATGCGATCGTCGACGCCATGCGACGGCGCGTCATCCAGCTCGATCGGGGCCGGGTGGTGCGCGACCAGAGCCGCGGCGTGTACGAAGCGCGGCGCACCGGTGAGGTGCCCGTGGTCGACCCGGCCGCCGCGGCCGCCGCGACCGCTCATCAAGCGCCCAACCCGACGCCGGCGGCGGCCGCCCAGGCCGCACCGCCGCCCGGCGTGTCCGCCAACGGCCCGACCCCGGCCGAGCGGGCTGCCAGCACGGCACCGGCCGGCGAAGGCGGCGCCTGACCATGCGCATCCGCTACCTGATCCGGGAGGCGTTCGTCAGCCTCAGCCGCAACGCGCTGGTCGTCCTGGGGGCGATCCTGGCTGCCTTCCTCTCGCTCGCCCTGACGCTGAGCGCGGTGGTGCTGAGCGAGGTGGTGCGGTCCAACACCGCTCGCTGGGAGGACGGGGTGCGGCTGGTCGCCTTCCTCCAGTCCGAGCTCTCCTTCAGTGCAGTCGCGGCGCTCTCCGACGACGTGCGCACCTGGGACGGCGTCTCCGAGGTGATCTACTTCTCGAAGTCCGACGCCCTGGAAGAGGCGCGCGAGCTGTTCAGAGACGATCCCGAGCTCCTCGAAGTCATCGAGGACGATCCCACCGTGCTGCCGGCCTCGCTGCGGATCAAGCCGGAGAACACCGAGAACTACACGTCCCTCGCGGACCGATTGGCGGCGACGCCCGGGGTGCTCGAAGTCGACCGGGGCGACGACGCCATCGAGCAGTTACGCGACCTCAAGACGATCCTCACGCGGGGCAGCGTCGGTGCGGCCGTCGTGCTTGCGCTGGTCGCGGTCGCGTTGATCGCCAACACGATTCGCATGGCGATCTACTCGCGACGCGAAGAGATCGGCATCATGAAGCTGGTCGGGGCCGGCAACTGGTTCGTTCGCATCCCGTTCCTCCTCGAAGGGATGATCGAGGGTCTGGTGGGCGCGGTGCTCGCCGTCGGGGTGATGCTGGGTCTCTACCGCCTCGGTCTCGACCTCCAGGGCGCGCTGCCCGAGTGGGTCGACCTCGACGTGCCCTTCGACTTCCTCCTGCGCTGGAGCGTCTTGACGCTGATCGGAGGGATCGTCGTGGGTGTGGTGGGCAGCGGCATCGCTGTGCGGCGCTTCTTGCAGGAGTAGGGGCTTGCGCCGCCTCGCCTGGCTGGTAGCCGTCACGGTCTTGTGGGCGGGCGTGGTCCCGGCGGCCGCCCAGACGCTCGACGACGACCTTGCGGACGTCGGCGGACAGATCGACGAGGTGAAGCGCCAGATCGAGAGGTCCAGGGTTCAGCGCACCGCCCTGGCCGACCAGATCGTCGCCACCGACGCCGTGCTCGACGGGCTGGTGGCCGACCTGCGACGAGCCGAGGACGAGCTGGCGGCGGTGGTCGCCGACGTGTCCGACACGTCCGACCGGCTGGCGGTGGTGCGCTCCGACCTGGAGACCCGCTACCGGGCGCTGGAGCTCACTCGCGTCGATCTCGCCGTCACCCGGGAGGAGGTGCGGGACCGCGCCGTGGAGCTGTACATCGGCGGCGGCCGCAGGGGCGGCAACATCCTCTTCACCGCCGCCGATGTCAACAGCGTCGGGATCGGGCGAGAGTACGCGCAGACCGTCGCAGCGGCCACAGAGCGGGTCGTGAAGCGGCTGGAGAGCCTCGAGATCCAGACGACGCTCCAGGCCGAGAAGATCTCCGAGCAGGAGCAGGCGATGGCCGACGATCTGGCCCGCCTCGAGGAGCAACAGCTCCAGCTCGAGGAGCTTGCCGCGGAGGTCGAATCCCGCAAGGCCGGGGTCGAGCGGGAGCTGGCGAACCAGCGGCAGCAGCTCGCTTCGGTGGCGCACGAGGTCGAGCACTTCGAGAGCGAGCTCGCGGCGCTGGAGCGCGAGCAAGGTCGCCTCGAGGCCCTCATCCGGAGCGAGCAGTCGTCCGGCGGTTCCGCGCCGGGAGCGATGGTGCGGCCGGTGGCAGGGCCGGTCACGTCCGGGTTCGGCTACCGGGTGCACCCGATCCTCGGCACCCGGCGCCTGCACACCGGCATCGACATGGGCGGCGGCTACGGCGCTCCGATCGTCGCCGCCGCCGCGGGGCGCGTCATCCTCGCCGCCTACTACGGCGGCTACGGCAACACCGTCATCATCGATCACGGGGGCGGCACCACCACGCTCTACGCCCACCAGAGCCGGCTGGCGGTGTCACAGGGGGCATCGGTCGCGGCCGGGCAGACGGTGGGCTACGTGGGCAGCACCGGGTTGTCGACCGGCCCGCATCTCCACTTCGAGGTCCGCAAGAACGGCTCCCCGGTCGACCCGCTGGCGTTCCTGTGAGCGACCGCAAGGTCGTGACCACCAACCGCAAGGCGCGCCACGACTACGACATCGTCGATCGGTTCGAGGCGGGTCTCGTGCTGATGGGGTCGGAGGTGAAGAGCCTGCGGGCGGGAGCGGCCCACCTCAAGGACGCGTACGCCGACGTCCGCAACGGCGAGCTGTGGCTGGAGAACGCCCACATCGCGCCGTATGGCTTCGCCCGCGAGGGGGGTCACGCTCCGGGGCGCAGCCGCAAGTTGCTCATGCACCGGCGTGAGATCGACCGCATCGCCGGCACCCTGGCGGAGAAGGGTCTCACGCTGATCCCGCTCTCGATCTACTTCAGCGGGGGGCGGGCGAAGGTCGAGCTGGCGCTGGCGCGGGGCCGGGCCCGCTACGACAAGCGGCGGGCGATCCGTGAGCGGGAGCAGGATCGGGAGATGGCGCGGGCCGAGGGCCGGCGGCGGCGGAGCGGTTGAGGATCAACCCTCCGCGGCGATCGTCTCCAGGTCCTCGAACAGGCTGGCGAACTGCACCGGCGGGAGCTGGCCGGCGACCCGGCCGATGACCTGCCCGTCGGGGCTGACGAAGACCCAGAACGGGAACGCGCTGACGCCGAGCCGAGCCGCCAGCTCGTTGCCGGAGTCGACGAGGACCGGGAACGAAAAGCTCTGCTCGCTGAGGTAGGTGGGCAGGTCGGCCTCAGGGCCGGCGCCGATGGCGCTCGCGACCGTGACCAGCTCGACGTTCTCCAGCTCGGCGCCGGGGCCGGCGTGCCACTGGTCGAGCTGGGGGAGCAGCTCCTCGCACGGAGCGCATCCGGGGGCCCACACCAGGATCGCGCGGGACGTGCCGTCGTCGATGTCGAACACCACCTCGGTGCCTGCCTCCCACTCGACCGCCCCGAGATCGCCGAGCGTCGTGCCGATGGCCGGGTCCTCGCCGGTGTTCGACTCCAGGGTGGGGAGGCCGGCGGCTTCGGTGCTGAACTCGGGTGCCGGGGAGGTGGGCAGCTCGTCGAGGCCGATGAGATCGGCGGTGTCGGGCGGGGCCGTCGGCGGTGCTGCGGAATCGGGTGGCGCGGTGTCCGGGACGGCGGTGGTCGTCGGGGGCGCGGCGACCGGCGCCTCGGTGTCCGGGTCCCCGCCGCCGGCAAGGCGCAGCTCCACGTCCCGGAGGTCCTCGGCCAGGCCGGTCACGCCGCTGCGCGTGTCGAGCACGAGAAACAGCAGGATCCCCTGCACCGCCAGGACCAGGACTCCCATCAGCACCACGACCCAGACGAACGTGGGCGGCGACGGCGGTGGCGTGGGGGCTCCGGCTTCCATCGGCGAGACGCTATCAGACGTCGAGAGATGCGTTGCCTCCCTATACTTGGCTCGTCGCCGTTGGGGGTGACAGGTTTCGACTTCGAGAGTCGAAGCGTCGGAAGCGAGCCGAGGAACCCCGGAGTCCTCGTTAAATCGCCGGGAAACCAATAGATGCCAACGACGAATTGGCTCTGGCTGCGTAACTAACGCAACCCGTCCG
>JBFJZV010000238.1:0-4253 GCA_041621915.1 Acidimicrobiia bacterium
AGCCCGAGAAGATGATCGCCCACGCGTGCCGGTACACCCGCACGTTGCGCTCCAGCACGTGGCGGGCCCGCCGCCCTCCGAGACCCACGGGCGGCAGGACGCGGGCGACGAGGGTGTCGGTGGTCACGGCAACATCCGCCGGCTCAGGTTGCGCGCCGCCAGCCACCCGGCCGCCGCCGCGATCGCGGCGAGGTACCCGGCGTGGACGAGCGGGTGCGCCGCCGTCCCGACGCCCAGCGCGGCGCCCCGGGCCAGCTCGACACCGTGGTACAGCGGCGTCGCCAGCGCGATCGCCTCCGCCCAGCCGGGGAGCTGATCGATGGGGAAGAACGTGCCGGAGAACAGGAACATGGGCACGATGCCGAAGCGGAACAGGGAGCTGAGCCCCTGGTCGTTCTCGAGCTGGGCCGTGTAGGCGGTGACGAGGGCGGCGAACGCGAGCCCCGTGAGCATCGCCGGCGCCAGCGCGGCCAAGCCTCGCACCGGGCCGACCGCCCCGAACCCCACCATCACGATCACGTACGCCAGCGACACGAGGCCCACCCGCACGGTGACCCAGGCCAGGTGGCCGGCGGTCAGGTGGCCGACGCCGACCGGGGTGGCGAGGGTGGCGTGGTAGGTGCGCATCCACTTCATCCCGGCCATCACCGGGTAGGTCGAGTCGCCGGCGCCGGTCTGCATCGCGGTGGCGGCCAGCAGGCCCGGCGCCAGGAACTCCAGGTAGGTGACGCCCTCCAGGGCGGCCCGGCCGGCGTCCCGGTCGACCAGGCTGCCGAGCCCGAGGCCCATCGCAGCGAGGAACAGCATCGGGTTGACGAACGACGTGACGACGCTCGCCCGCCAGATGCGGCGGTACACGCGGGCCTGCACCTCCATCACCCGCAGCGCCAGCGGGGTGGTCATCAGTCCACCAGCGTCCGGCCGGTGAGGTGGAGGAACACGTCCTCCAGGGTGCTGCGGCGCTCCACCATCTGCTCGGGGCCGAGGTCGGCGGCGTGGACGGCCGAGGCGGTCGCGTCGGCGTCGTCGGTGTAGAGCAGCACCCGGTCGGGCAACACCTCGAGCCGCTTGGCGAGGTCCTCCAGGTGGTCGACCACCGTCTCCTGCACCCCGATCGGGAACCGCAGCTCCACCACCTCCTTGGTGGAGTAGCGGCCGATCAGCTCCAGCGGCGAGCCCTCGGCGACGATCTTGCCCTTGTCCATCACCACCAATCGGTCGCAGAGCTGCTCGGCCTCGTCCATGTAGTGGGTGGTGATGATCAGCGTCGCGCCCTGCTGCTTCAGCCGGTACAGACGGTCCCAGAGGGCGTGGCGGGCCTGCGGGTCCAGCCCGGTGGTGGGCTCGTCGAGGATCAGCAGCTCCGGCTCGTTGATCAGCGCCCGGGCGATGCTCAGCCGGCGCTTCATGCCCCCGGACAGCTTCTCGACCACCATCTTCCGGCGCTCTGCGAGCTGGGCGAAGTCGAGCAGCTCGTCGATGCGCTCGCGGATGAGCGGCCGGGGCAGGTCGAAGTAGCGGCCGTAGATCAGCAGGTTCTCCTCGACGGGGAGCTGCGTGTCGAGGTTGTCCTCCTGGGGTACGACGCCGAGGCGGGCCCGGATCTTCGGCCCGTCGGCCGCGGGGTCCATCCCGAGCACGGTCAGCTCGCCTGCGGTGACGGGCGACACCGCCTGGATCATGCGCATGGTGGAGCTCTTGCCGGCCCCGTTGGGGCCGAGGAACCCAAACGCCTCGCCTCGGCGCACCTCGAAGTCGACGGTGTCGACTGCGACGAAGTCGTCGAACTTCTTGGTCAGGGCGCGGGCGGCGACGAGCGGGTCGGGCATGGCCCGGGCAGGCTACCGGTGTTTGCCGGGCAGGCCCGCGGGGAACCTGGCCCCCATGCTGCAGCAGTTCCGCGAGTTCGCGATCAAGGGCAACGCCATCGACATGGCGGTGGGCATCATCATCGGCGCCGCCTTCACCTCCGTGGTCAACTCGATCGTCGACGACCTGGTGACGCCGTTGCTCGGCCTGCTCACCGGCAGCATCGACTTCACCAACCAGTTCTGGGTGTTGAGCGAGGGGTCGCCCCCCGGGCCGTACAAAACCATCGGCCAGGCCGAGGACGCCGGCGCCGTCGTGCTGTCCTACGGCATGTTCATCAACGCGGTGATCTCGTTCCTGCTCGTCGCGATCGTGCTGTTCCTGCTGGTGCGATGGATCAACAACCTCCGCCGCTCCGACACGCCGCCGGCGCCCACCACCCGGCCCTGCCCGTTCTGCAAGAGCCACATCGACAGGGACGCCACCCGCTGCCCGCAGTGCACGTCGGAGGTCGAGCCGGTCCCGGCGGGTGCGTAGCTGAGCGTCAGCCCGTCGCCCGGGCGTATGCTTGTTCCAGGTTGGCGATGCCGGCTTCCGGCGTGAACTCCGCGCGGTAGCGGTGGCCGGCGGCGGCGCTCGCCGCCTCCACCGTTGCCGGGTCCTCCAGCCGCCGCAACGCCCTCGCCAGCCCGCCAGGGTCGGTCGGATCGAACAGCAGCCCAGCGTCGCCCACCATCTCCGGCACCGGGCCGAGCCGCGGGGCCACCACCGGCAGCCCGGCGGCGAGCGCCTCGAGGATGACCAACGGCTGGCCTTCGTACCCCGCCGAGGTGTAGACGAGCGCCCGGGCGGACCGCATCTGGCGGGCAACCTCACCCTTGCCCACCCAACCGGCGAGGCTCACCCCCGGCGGAGCGGCCTCCTCCAGCTCCGGGCGCAGCGGTCCATCGCCGAGGACCGACAGCTCCATCCCGTCGGGCCTCGACGTCCGCCACGCCTCGAGCAGCCGGGCGGCCCCCTTCTCCCGTTCGAGCCGCCCGGCGAAGAGCACCACGTTCGACTCCGCGGCCGGGCGGAGCCGCTGCCCCGGGTCGGCGACGAAGTTGGGCTTCACGGTCACGTGGTCGTCCGGGATGCCGCTGCGGATCAGCACGTCCCGGGCGAAGGGGGTGAGGGCGAGGAAGAGGTCGACGTGGCGCACCCACGTCCCCAGGCCCCGGTTGACGGCGATCGTGGAGGCGGCCACCACCGATTGGAGCCGCGACTCCCGGTAGCAGGCGTAGCGCACGCCGTGCCAAGGGTGGGTGCCGACGCAGAGCTCGCACGGCCGCCCGTCGCGGAGCAGCCGGGCGTTGGCACACGACAGCCGGTAGTTGTGGACCGTCTGCACGACGGGCACCCCGGCTCGCTGGAGGGCACCGTAGATCGACGGTGATAGCGCGAACCAGGTGTTGTGCACGTGTGCGACGTCGGGCCGCACGTCCCGGGCCAGGGCACCGACCCGGCGCGCCGCCGCTGGGTTCCAGGGCGCCACGGCGAATGCGGCGGCGCTGCCCACGGCGCCCGCGGGGTTGGCGGCGCGGTGGGCGACGACATCGTGGCCGGCGGCGCGCAGCAGCGCCGCCTCGGCCTCGACGACGACGTCCTCGCCGCCAACGGCGCGGTAGGTGCCATGGATCTGGAGGACACGCATCGGAAGCCGCAGGTTACGGGACATCGCCGTTCCCCCCGGACCAACCTGCGCCGGGAGGCAGCCCCTCCGTATACTCTCGCCCACCGGCGAGTGGAGCAGCGGTGGACGAGTTCGAGCACATCCGCGTCAGGGTGGAGGGGCCCGTCGCCCGCATCACCCTCGACCGTCCCGAACGGCGCAACGCGCTCAGCCTCGACCTCATGCGCGAGCTGCTGAAGGCGTTCGGTGCGATCGACCACGATGTCCGGCTCGTCATCCTCGACGCCACCGGGCCGGTGTTCTCCGCCGGCCACGACCTCGGTGAGATGCTCGACCGCCCCAAGGAGTTCTACGACGAGCTGTTCGCGGTGTGCACGGACGTGATGGAGGGCATCCACGAGCTGCCCCAGCCGGTGATCGCCAAGGTGCAGGGCGTGGCCACCGCGGCCGGTTGCCAGCTCGTCGCATCCTGCGACCTGGCCGTCGCCGCCGACGACGCGTGGTTCGCCACGCCGGGCGTGAAGATCGGCCTGTTCTGCTCGACCCCGATGGTGCCGGTCGCCCGGGCCGTGGGCCGCAAGCGGGCGATGCAGATGCTGCTGACCGGCGAGCCGGTACGCGCCACCACCGCAGTCGAGTGGGGCCTGGTGAACCAGGCGGTGCCCGCCGATCAGCTCGAGGCGGCGGTGCAGGACCTGGCCAAGCGCATCCTCGCCTTCTCGGCGGAGACCATCGGCATCGGCAAGCGGGCGTTCTACGCCCAGGCCGAGCT
>JBFJZV010000239.1:0-4242 GCA_041621915.1 Acidimicrobiia bacterium
GGTGGTCGGCAGCTCGTGGCGCTTCACGTAGCCGAGGTACGGCTCGAGCTCCTCGAGCGTCTGGTCGACGCTGAGCGCCCGGTCCCGGGTCCCCAGCAGTGCCAGCGTGACGAGCGAGATCGGGGTGATCGGCGTGGCCTCGTTGATGCGGACCGCGACGTCGAACGCCACCTTCTGCACGGCGAGGTGGCGGGCGTCCTCGTCGAGGTCATCGGCGGTGTCGACCTCCGTGCGCAGGGACAGCGGCCTGCCGAACCGCAGGTGCACGGAGCCGTGCGGGCGGGCGAGGCGCTGCACCGAATCGATCACGTAGCGGACGCTCTCGCCACGTTTCGACTCGCCCCGCTGCTCCCGGGCGTAGTCGGAGAGGTCGAACTGCTGGTCGTAGGCGATCGACACGGGGATCAGCACGACGTCGTCGCTGGCGCCGGCCCACCACGCCTCGACGACGTAGGCGAGCATGCCGAAGCGTGGTGCTCGCAGCTTGCCCGACCGGGACCTGCCGCCCTCGATGTACCACTCGAGGCTGAACCGCTTCTCGAGCAGGTACGCGATGTAGAGGCGCAACACCAGCTTGTACACCTCGTTGTCCTTGAACGAGCGGCGGATGAAGAACACTCCGGCCCGGCGCACCAGTTGCCCGACGGGGAAGAAGTTGAGGTTGATGCCGCCGGCGGTGTGGTTCTGCGGCAGCCCGTTCTCCCACAGCACGTACTGAAGCACCAGATGGTCGAGCTGCGACTTGTGGCTGGGGAGGAACACCAGCGGGTGGCGCTGGCCCATCTGGAACAGCGCCTGCAGCTCGGAGCGGTCGTACCGCAGCTCGGTGCCGTACGCCCGACGGATCAACTCCCGGATGGCCAGCGCCAACAGGTCGATGACGTACGGCGAGTGGGAGGCGGCGATCTCCTTGAGGTAGCGGGCGGCCCGGGCGGCGACTCGGGCGGGGGGCTGGCCCACCTCGGCGGCCAACGCCGCCAGCCTTGCCCGGGTGGAACGGCGGGCCAGCAGCTCGTCGCGGACCAGCATCGGCACCTTGTACCGGTTGCCCCGCAGCAGGCGCTCGGCCCGCTCCAGCGCGAGCTGCGCCTGCAGCGCCACGTATTCGTCGAAGGTGAAGTCGTCGGCGGTGACCGGCGCGTGGTCGTCCCCGTTGCCCTCGCCGGAGCCGGCCCACCGGGCGCGCAACGCCGACTCGGTGGCCGGCTCGCCCATCACGATGCGGCAGCGGTCCGGCTGGGTCAGCATGAACCAGCGCTGCCGCACGGGGTCGGGGTCGCGGGGATCGCCCAGCTTGAGGAGGTCGAGCCACGACGCTCGCCGCTGCCCGTCCCGTTCCGGCGCCAGCCAGGCCACCCGCAGCGGCACGAGCAGCGGGTCGTCACGGCGGGCGAGCCGGGCCCGCAGCCGGGGGTTCAGCGTCCAGTCGCCCGGGCGCCGCCGGCGGGTGCGGGGGATCGAGGTGACGGTGACATCGAGCGCGGGCGGCCGGTGGCGGGCCACCCATTCGTGCAGCAGCCGGCGCTCGTACCGGCTGGACGCGTCGGTGAGGAACACCACCGGACGCTCCGCCGTCTCGGCAGGCCAGCCCGGCTCCCCGGTGATGTGCTCCGGATACATGCCGGGCAGTCAAGCACAGCGGCGACTCCAACCCGGCGGCCCCCCGGCGGCGGCGGCCCGCCTCCCTCGCAGACGCGGGGGAGGCGGGGCAAGCCGTTGCGGGCGCGCTACTCCGTGTTGCGCGGAGCCAGCTTCCGCCACCACAGCTTGGCGGTGTCGATGCCGCCGACGCCGAAGGCGACCGCGAAGGCCAGCCCGGCGGCAGCGACGATCACGGTGAACAGCGTGTTGACGATCTCCTCGGCCACGTTCAGCACGTTGAGCGCTGCGATGATCCCGAAGGCGATCAGCACCCACCGGATCGCCGGCGCCACCCACGGCACGTTCTGGCGCATCGCCCACGGCCGGGCCAGGTCGGACAGCAGTGCGCCGATCCAGGCGGTGACCACCAGGATGATCGTCGCCACGATCACCAGCGGCAGGTACGCGACCAGCTTGGCGAGCTGCTCGGAGAGCTGCTCCACGGCCAGCGCCTCGGCTGCCAGCAGCAACACCACGAACAGCAGGATCACGTAGATGATCGTGGCGATGAGCCGGGCGCCGTCGTAGCCGGCCGCCGCCAGGCCGCCGGACAGGCCGGCGCGTTCGAAGGCCGTGTTGACGCCGACCCGCTGCAGGATGCGACGGGCGATGCGGCGCACGATCCGGGCGATGATCCACCCCACGATGAGGATCAGCAGGGCGCCGATCAGTCTGGGCAGGAAGTCGGCGATCGCGGCGCCGGCGTCCTCCAGGCCCTCCTTCAGGCCGTCGAAGAAGCTTGCGGCAATGAGCACTGAGGTCTCCCCTCACTCGCTGGTACGGTCCCCACTGGGACCCACGAGGGAGGAGAAAGTTCAGAGAGGTGCGTTCGCGGTAGAGCGAACGCGCAGTCGTCAGCCCTTGCCGAAGCCGCCCAGCATCCCCTTGGCCTGGTCCATGAGGCCGCCGCCTTCGCCGTCGTCACTGCCGCCTGCGTCGCCCTCGCCGTCCGGCACGAAGCGGTCGAGCTGGCTGGCGACCGGGCCGGGCAGCTTGTCTTTCATGAACCCGACGACGGTCCCGATGATGCCCTTCGCCTTGTCGGCGGGGATGTTGAACTGGGTCGTGATCTTTTCGATGAGATCGTCCACTGGCGATCCTCCCTTGCGTATCGACGGCTGCGGACGATAGCTAGGACCCCGGCGTGACAGGGAAGTTCGCTCGGATCGTCTGGAAGTTCGCCGGGACCGTCAGGAGACGGCTTGGAGGGCGTCGGTGCCGTCGTCGAGGACCACGGCCCGTTGCAGCGAGAAGTTGACGATGAGGTGCGCCGCCGGGTGGGGGCCGTCGCCCGCCAGGAGGTCGGCGACGCCGATGCCCCGGGCGAGGTCGTGGTTGCAGTGCTCCTCGCAGCGGCGGTAGGGATCGTGGACGTGCTCTGTCCGTTCCATGCCTTGTTGCATCGGCAATCGAGCGCCCAGGTATAAGCGGAAATCAGTCCCAGCCCAGTTCGTGGAGGCGGCGGTCGTCGATGCCGAGGTGATGGGCCACCTCGTGGAGCACCGTCTTGCGGATCTCGTCCCGCAGCTCCCGTCGCCGAAGGCCCATCTGCAGGTGCGGCTCCATGAAGATCACGATCCGGTCCGGCAGCACCCCGAAGTAGTCGAGGCCCCGCTCCGCCAGCGACACCCCCTCGTAGATGCCGAGGATCCCCTCGCCCTCGGGGTCCTGCTCCGGCGTCGGCCAGTCCTCGACCACGACGTGCAGGTTGTCGACGGCGTCCACGACCCAGGCGGGCAGCTCGTCGAGGGCCTCGTCGACCACGCGCTCGAACTGGCGGCGATCCATGATCGGTCAGGCTACAGGTAGCCTGGCCGAGAACTCAGAGGGAGGGACGATGAGGGGGAGGCTTCTCGTAGCGATCACCGTGCTGGCGATGCTGGCCGGCGCCTGCGGCGACAGCGGCGGTGACACGACGACCACGGACGCGAGTGGCGGCGATGGCGGCACCTCGGTGACCGCCGGGGCGGGCGGTGTCACCACTACGACGGCCGCCGGCGGCGGCGACAAGACCACTACCACGACCACCGTCGGGGACGAGGGAGACGGCGGCGGGGTGGCTGCCGGCGGCGACGTCGGGGAGCTGCTGGAGCGGTTCCAGCAGTCCCGCGTCCGAGCCACCTACCTGCTGGACGAGGGCGACGACGAGAACACGCTCACCCTGTCGCAGGACCCGACCGCCGACCCGCCGGTGTCGGCGATCCTCAGCGACGAGGACGGCTTCCACATCATCTTCAGCGGCGATGCCATGACGATGTGCGACGCCAACGCCGGGCAGTGCTTCGCCGTCCCCTCGGAGGGCACCGACCCGTCGCTGTTCGCCGGGGCGTTCCTGAGCCCGTTTCTGTCGTCGTTCCTGGCGTTCTCCAGCGCCGACACCGTCGGCTTCGACGTCGACACGGAGCCGGTCGAGGTGGCCGGGCGGTCCGGACTGTGCTTCACGGTGACGCCGGACGCGTTCGTCGGCGCCGACTTCGACGAGGTCCGCCAGTGCGTCGACGACGAGACCGGCGCGATGCTCCTGTTCGAGATCAAGGAGGCCGGTGGGGACTTCGAGAGGGTCCTCGAGCTGGTCGAGTTCGGCGACCCGCTGCCGTCCGA
>JBFJZV010000240.1:0-4196 GCA_041621915.1 Acidimicrobiia bacterium
AGAGATCGGCTGGTCGTTGATCCGGGGTGCGCTGTACGCAGCCGGGTTCCTGGTCGTGATGACGGCGCTGGGCCTGATGCGGTCGCCGCTGGGGATCCTGGCGCTGCCGGTGGCGCTGCTCATCGGCTTCGCCTTCGCGGCGGTGGGCATGGCGGCCACCACGTTCATGCGCAACTGGCAGGACTTCGACCTGATCACGCTGGTGACGATGCCACTGTTCCTCTTCTCGGCGACGTTCTATCCCATCGGGGTGTACCCGGGCTGGCTGCAGGGCCTCGCCCGCGTGTCGCCGCTGTATCACGGCGTGGAGCTGATCAGGGGGTTCACGCTCGGCGTGATCGACTGGACCATGGTGGGCCACGCGGCATTCCTGGTGGTGATGGGCCTGATCGGGTCGAGCATCGCCGCCCGCCGCATCGGCAAGCTACTGCTGACGTAGCTCGTCGAGGGTCTGGCGCCTCGCCGACGAGTCCCATCACATATTCGCTATGCACGAAATAGCACTTCTGCTATGGTGACGTGGTCATGAAGGCAGCTTTGATCATCCGCGAGGCGCGCCGCCGGGCCGGTCTCTCTCAAGCGGAGCTTGCCGCCCGAATGGGTACCACGCAGTCCGCGGTCGCCCGCTGGGAGGCGGGCCGGACCACGCCGGGCTTCGACTCCGTGGTTACCGCAGTCCGGGCGGCGGGCCTTGAACTCCACTTCTCCATCGCTGCGCCCGACCCCGATCACGATCTTCTCATCGCCGATGCCCTCCACAGGTCCCCGGTCGAACGGATACGCGATCTGGAGAGCAGGGTTGCGGCCGAGCAGCTGCTACGGGGAGCGGCGGCCCGATGACCCCATTTCGGCCGCTGAGCTTGTTCGCCGTTCTCGGAGACCATGAGGTGGACTACGTCACGATCGGCGGCATGGCCGCCACACTGTGGGGTTCGCCGCTCACCACCGGTGACGTCGACATCTGCCCGGCAGCCGACCAGGCCAATTTGGCGAGGCTCGCCGCCGCTCTGCGAGAGGTCGACGCCAGGGTGTTCACCATTTCGGAGCCGGAGGGCATTTCGTTTGCGTGCGAAGCGGAGACCTTGCGCGAGGCGCGGGTGTGGAACCTGATCACGAGCGCCGGACGGGTGGATCTGTCGTTCAAGCCCGCCGGCACCCAGGGCTACCCCGATCTGGTCCGGGATGCGGTAACGGTCGAGATCGGGCCTACGCTCGTGCGCGTCGCGGCGCTGGCGGACGTGATCCGCTCGAAGGAGGCTGCCGGGCGGGAGCGGGACCGGCAGGCGCTACCGACCTTAAGGCGCCTCCAGGAGATCATCGACGCTCAGGACCGGCGGACCCGCTAGCGCTTGGTCGCCCGGAGCCCGCCCATGCTGAAC
The DNA here is from genome assembly GCA_041621915.1 of Acidimicrobiia bacterium. Taxonomy (GTDB): domain Bacteria; phylum Actinomycetota; class Acidimicrobiia; order Spongiisociales; family JAOTWH01; genus JBFJZV01. Next base: position 1,380 of record JBFJZV010000240.1, read on the forward strand.
ACTGCGAGCGAGCCGCCGGCGACGTACTGCGCCGCCAGCCAGGTGCCGGTGTGGCCGGTGAGCTGGCACGCCACGGCCCCGAACAGCAGCACCCCGCCGCCGAACAGCGAGGCGGCGAGGCCCCAGCGACGGCGCATCCCCAGCCCCACCGCCCCGGCGAGCAGCGACAGCGTCAGCAGGTCGCCGATGACGATCCCCAGCAGCGACGGCGCCTCATTGGGGTCGGGAGCCGGCGCCAGGCTGAACACGGCCCACAGGCCCACGACCCACGCCAGACCCACGCCCAGCGCCAGCACGCCGGGGATGCGATCGATGAGGCGGGTGGGGTCCCAGCGCCGCTGCGGTGGCGCGCTCGGCGCGATGGTCTCGACCGGCGTTGGCGTGTCGGTGCCGATGGGGCTCTGCATCACGGCGAAACCTCACTTTGCTGCGTGCTGTGAGCATACCCCCGCGCCGCAGCAAGCACCCGTTGCCGTGCTGGGTCGTCGACGCACAGGTCGTCGTCGACGACGATCGCGTCGCCGCGGCGGCGTGAGCTGCGGGGCCCTGGCCGATGCTCGTCGACGGGTCTCCTTTCCGGGAACGTTCCAAGGTCAGTCACGAACGTACTGGGACCGTTCCAAACCTCCCTTTGATGCCAAATCTCGGGCTCTTCGGACGAGATAACCGAGAAATTCTTGCGCACTTCCGCGCAGCTTCAGTACCATCGAGGACCCAGGGACCCGACGAGGTGCGCTATGGGCAGGCACCGTCGAGCAGCCGCAGGGCCAGGATTTCTCGACGATGCGTCCGCACCCGTCGGGTCCCCATGAGTGGGTCGGCGACGAAGCAGGGGGAGCGTGGGACTGCCGCGGCTCACGAAAGAGCTTCGCAGCAGCACGAGCATTTAATGCTGCCTCAGGGCGCCTTGCCTCGTCGCAATCGTCTGTGGCGGTTTCCGACCCATTGACGATTTAAGGGGGAAGCGGTTCAGGAAACCGCGGCGGTAGCCCGGGCCAGGCCGACCGCGATCGCGGCACGCTCGGTGGCGGTGAGATGAGTTGCGAAGTGGCGATCGATCGCCGCCAGGTACGCCGGGGCGGCGCGGCGTTGCGCCCGCCGCCCCGCCCGGGTCGGCGCTGCGAGCGTCGCTCGTCCGTCGGCCGGGTCGGGCGCCTTGGTGACCAGCCCGGCCCCCACCATTGCATCGACCACCCGGCTCACCCGGCTGCGGCTGAGCACCACCCGCTCCCCCAGCTCCTGCATGCGCAGCGGCCCGCCCTCCAGCTCGAGGAGCACGTCGTACCACGACAGGGGCAGCCCGGTCGCCTCCTCGACCTCGCGGGCGATCACCGGCACCAGCGCCGCATGCGCCCGCAGCAGCGCCGCCCACGCCGCACGCCTGCGATCGCCCCTCTCTCCCTCGCAGCGCTCAGGGACATCGTCGTCCATGCCACACAGCTTACCCAGGAATAATGTGCGCTCGCACATAGTTGATGTGTGCGTTCGCACATATTGTCTCAGGAGGTGCTCGTGTCAACCGCAACCCGTACCGTCACCGGCGTCGAGCTTCCGGCCCCGGGCGTGTGGAAGGTCGATCCCGGCCACGCCGAGATCGGCTTCATCGGCCGCCACTTCATGCTCACCAAAGTGCGGGGCCGCTTCACGGGCGTGGACGCCACCGTCACCGTGGCTGACGACCCCGCCGCCAGCAGCGTCGAGGCGACGATCGACATGGCCTCGGTGTCCAGCGGCGACCAGGCCCGTGACGACCACCTGCGCTCGCCCGACTTCTTCGACGTGGCGCGCTGGCCCACCGCGGCATTCCACTCCACCGGGTTCTCCTGGGATGGAGGCCGCGGCGTGCTGGCCGGCGACCTCACCATCAAAGGTGTCACCCGCCCGGTGACGCTCGAGGTGGGCTACCTCGGCGCCGTCACCGACCCGTGGGGCGGCGAGCGGGCCGTCTTCGAGGCTTCCGGCCGCATCGACCGCGAGGATTGGGGCCTCACCTGGAACATGGTCCTGGAGGCCGGTGGCGTGCTGGTGTCGAAGCAGATCGACCTCGAGTTCCACGTCGAGCTCATCCGGGAGCCGGAGTCGCCCTAACGTGGCGGCCCCGCCGAAAGAGGAGCCCCCGTGCCCGAGCCCGTCGCCATCGTCACCGCCGCCGGACGCGGCATGGGGGCCGCCATCTCCCGCGAGCTGGCGGCTTCCGGCTACCGGCTGGCGCTGCTGTCCAGCGGGGGTGGGGCCGAGGAGCTCGCCGGCGAGCTGGGCGCGCTCGGCCTGACCGGCTCGGTCACCGATCCCGACGACCTGGCCCGCCTCGTGGACCGGACCACCGAGACCTACGGGCGCATCGACGCAGTGGTCAACAACACCGGGCACCCACCGAAGGGACCGCTGCTCGAGCTGACCCGCGCCGACTGGCACGCCGGCCTCGACATGGCGCTGCTCAACGTGGTGACCATGGCCCGCCTCGTGACCCCGCTGATGCTCGAACAGGGCGCCGGCGCGTTCGTCAACATCTCCACGTTCGCCGCCTACGAGCCCAGCCCGGCCTTCCCGATCTCCAGCGCGCTGCGGGCGGCGCTGGGCGCCTTCGCCAAGCTGTATGCCGACCAGCACGCCGCCGCCGGGATCCGCATGAACAACGTGCTGCCCGGCTTCATCGACAGCTACCCGGTGTCGGAGGAGAACCTGGCCCGCATCCCCGCAGGCCGATACGGGTCGGTCGACGAGGTCGCCCGCGCCGTCCGTTTCCTGCTCTCGGGCGACGCGTCGTACATCACCGGGCAGAACGTCCGAGTCGACGGGGGCATCACCCGCTCCGTG
>JBFJZV010000241.1:0-4086 GCA_041621915.1 Acidimicrobiia bacterium
CATCGTCGTGGAGATCATGGGCCACAACGCCGGCTGGTTGGCGCTGGGCGCCGGCATCGCCGGCGGCGCCGATGTGGTGCTGGTCCCCGAGATCCCCTACGACATCGACCACGTGGCGCAGACCGTATCGGCGCGGCGCAAAGCCGGCAGCCGGTTCTCGATCGTCGCAGTGTCCGAGGGAGCGCTGACCAGGGGCGACGCAGCCCGTAAGGCCGAGCTGCGGCGCATCCGCGACGAGTCGGGCGACAAGGAAGAGCGCAAGCAGGCGAAGAAGGAGCTGCAGGAGCTCGACGCCGCCCAGGCCGACAGCACGGTGCACCTCGCCCGCCGCCTCGAGGAGCTGACCCGCCTCGAGTCGCGGGTGACGATCCTCGGCCACATCCAGCGCGGCGGCACGCCGTCGCCCGCCGACCGGGTGCTCGCAACCCAGCTCGGCGCCGCCGCCGCCCGGGCGGTCGTCGAGGGGAACTTCGGGGTCATGGTCGCCGCCCGCGGCGACGAGGCCGTCACCATCCCGATTGCCGAGGTCGCCGGCAAGCGCAAGACCGTGCCCCTCGACCACCCGTGGTTCGAGACGGCCCGCGACCTCGGGATCGGCCTGGGCGACTAGACCTCGTCGAGGTCTGCCAGCACCACCGCCCGGTCGTCGTCGCTCTCCACTTGCGCCGCCGCCTCCCGGCCTGCGGCGACGTGCTCGTCACGAGCGGCGGTGTCACCTTCCAGCGCGGCCGCCCGGGCGATCGCCTCGTGGGCGTAGGCGGCGTAGAAGGGGGAGAGGTCGTGCTCGGCGGCCCAGCGCAGGCTCATCTCGCCGTAGCGGCGCGCCAGCGAAGCCTCCCCGAGGGTCGCCAGGACCCGCGACACCTGCCAGTCGGAGATCGAGAAGTTCTTCGGCTCGCCCACCTGCCGCCAGTGGTGCCACGACGCCAGCGCGGTCCCGAGCATCGCGGCGTCGTCGTCGGGCGCGCGGTCGTCGCGGTCGAGGTAGCCCCACGTCTCGTTGAACAGGTCGACGCCGAGCCGGCGGTGGTCGGTCAACGGATGATCTCTCCGAGCGCCGCGTAGCGCAGCATGTGGGCCTGGCCGGTGTGCAGCGCGTACTCCGAGATCATCTTGACCAGCGTCGCCCCGAGCGGCCGGCCGTGGCCCAGCCCGGGCGCGCCGAGGTCCGGGAGGGCGGCCATGGCCTGGTCGGCCTTGTCGACTTCGGCGAGGTACAGGGCGATGTCGTCCTCGTACGTGTCGGCCGAGCCGCCGGCGAAGTCGTCGTCCCCGTAGACCATGTGGTGGTCACCGCCGCCCAGGCCCCACGCCAGGTAGTGGTGCTCCATCTGGGTCATGTGCCGCACCAGGCCGAGCACCGACAGCTCGACCGGGGGAACGCTGTGGGCGGCCGCGGCCGCCGGTCTCCCGTCGCGGAGCTGGCGGAGGAAGTGCCGGCGCTGGAAGCGCAGCCAGCTCTCCAGCAGCGGCCGCATCTCCTGGCTCGGGTCGGGGTCGGCGGGCTTGGTGAAGTCGAGGTCCATGCGCGCGATTCTCGCATGCTTGGATGACGTGCGTGACCTACTCCATCGCCGCGTGGGACCCGGCCACCGGCCGGCTCGGGATCGCGGTGCAGAGCTGCGTGTTGGCCAGCGGCGCCCGGGTGCCGGCGGGGCGTGCCGGCGTCGGCGTGGTGGCGGTGCAATCGGGTGGGCAGCTCGGCTGGCGGCAACGGCTCCTCGACGACCTCGAGGCGGGCGCCCGTCCGGGCGATCTGGTGACGGCCGGCGGCCCCCGCTGGGACGGCGCCCAGATCGGGATCGTGTCGGCCGGAGGCGAGGCGGCCGCCCACACCGGGCCGGGCTGCGAGCCGGAGGCCGGCCACGCCGTCGCCGCCGGGGTGACCGCCCAGGGCAACCTGCTCGCCGCGCCGCACCTCTGGGATGCCGCGCTCGTCGTGTACCTGGCCGGCATGGACGAGCCCTTCGAGGAACGCCTGCTGGCCGCGCTCCGCACGATCGAAGACAACGGCGGCGACATCCGCGGCAGCCAGTCGGCCGCGCTGCTGGTGGCGAGCGCCGAGCCGGGCGGCCAGCCGACCGGCGCCGCCGGCGACCCTTTTACCGACCTCCGGGTCGACGACCATCGGGACCCGGTCGGCGAGCTGGAGCGGCTGCTTCGCGTCAAGCGGGCCCACGACGCCGTGATCGCGGCGGCGGCCTCGGGCGACTGGCCGGCCCACGCCGAACAGTTGCTGGCGGCGGCGGCGCAGGCGCCGGGCGACAACGTGGTCGAGCTGATGGCCGGGCTGGCGCTGGGGCTGGCCGGCCGCCTCGATGACGCCCGGCCCCTGCTGGAGGCCGTGGCGACCCGCAACCCCCGCGCTGCCGAGCGGCTGCGCCGCCTCGGGGAGGTGCAGCCTGGAGTGGGTGGGCACCCGGGCTTTGGCGACGTGCTGGCCGCGCTCGACCGTCGAGCCGGGCTGGCGTGACGCCGCGTACAATCCGCCGCTTCCAACCCGGGATGGCATGCCGATGATCACCTTCGAGGCCACTCGTCTCATCGTCGTCGCCGTCGCGGTGTGGATCCCGTGGCGCATCCTGACCTGGCGGCTGAAGGGTGGAGACCCCTTCCGCGAAGCGGTGGTGGCGATCCTCTTCGGGTGGATGCTCGTGGTCGTCAGGTACACCCTCTTCCCCCTGGTCATCGTCCTCTACGACTGGCGCGGTCGGGGCAGCCTGGTCCCCTTCGCGAGCATCGCTCAGCTGATCCGTGAGACGAACGCGGCGGTGGCCGTCGAGAACATCGCAGGCAACCTGCTGCTGCTGGCGCCCCTCGGCATCCTCCTGCCGCTGCTGTTCACGGAGCTCCGCCGCCCTTGGCCGCTCATCTGGCGCGTGGCCGCCGTTTCGGCGGCGATCGAGGTGATCCAGCTCATCACGCGCGCCCGGTCGGTGGACATCGACGACGTGATCCTCAACGTGGCGGGGGCGGCGATCGCGTTCGGCATCTTTCGGGCGGTCGCCCGGCTCTCCCGCGGCAGCCGGCGCGCGGTGGCCCTGTTGGACCGCCTCGGCGCCGAACCGAGGCGGGAGCCACTCCTGCTGGCGGCCGTCCCGGTTCTGCTCACCGCCGCCATCGTCGTGCCGCTCATGTACTCGACGGTCGTCTCTGCCACGCTGGGCGACGCAGGCATCGAGACCGATGCGACGACCGCGCTGCCGGGAGCCACCGTGGTCGGCCGGGGCGAGGCGGGCGGGCACGCCTTCCTCATCCTGCGAACCGCCGACGAGGGGGGCCTCGCCCTCGCGGCCTACAAGGAGGTCTTACCGGGTCGTTACACCTGGGTGGTGAGAGGTGAGCCGGTCCCCTGGGGCGGGTCGCAGTACGACTGGGGCATCACCACGTTCAACGTGGCCAAGGGCGAGCGGCCGACTGTGTACGTGTGGGGATCCAACGAGAGCGACGCGGCGACGGTGGTCGTGCGAGGCGAGGAGCTGACCGAGCGGCTTTCGCTGCCCGACGCACCGTACTTCGCGGTGGGCTTCCGCTTCACGCCCGACGAGCTCACGGAGGTGCTGGAGCCGTTCGAGTTCGAGTTTCTCGACGACGCCGGCGTCGACATCACCGACGAGTTCGTGCCCGCGGCGCGTTGATGTCCCCTTTCGCTCGGTGAGCGCAGCCAACATTTCGTGGAACGCCTCTCGCCCCTCCGGGGCGATCACGCGCCAGGACGCGGCTTGCGAGGGCACGTGCGGAAACTGGCTCGGTTGTTCACGGCGTGGGCGGTGCTCGCCGCAGTGCTCGTCGGCGTGCTCGCCGCCACCGCGCCCCCGCACTGGCCGCCAGCCCGCCGTCGAGCGGCCGATCCTGCTGGTGTCCGGCAAGGACGACCACGGGCTGGTTGCACAGGAGGTGGTCGAGATCCTCGACCGCCCGGCGGGCCGGGCCGTGGGCAACGTGCCCGACGGCACCCTCGTGTACGTGGTGGGCGAGGACCGCGAGTGGCTCGAGGTCGAGACGCTGGAGGGCCGCCGCGTGGTGGGGTGGATCAACGACTTCTACCTGCGAGGCCAGGTCCACCTCGTCGGGGACCCGCCCGCC
>JBFJZV010000242.1:0-3989 GCA_041621915.1 Acidimicrobiia bacterium
AACCGCACCCGGGAGATCCACGACGCCCTCAAGCGTCGCTGCATCTACCACTGGATCGACTACCCCGACTTCGAGCGGGAGGCCGCCATCGTCCGCCGTAAGGTTCCCGGCATCCCCGAGGCGCTCGCCGCCGAGCTGGCCCGGGTCATGGAGAAGCTCCGCGACATGGACCTCTTCAAACCGCCCGGCGTCGCCGAGACGCTCGACTGGGGCGCCGCCCTCCTGGTGCTCGGCGAGCACAGCCTCAACCCGAGGGTCGCCGACGACACGCTCGGCGTGATCCTCAAGTACGAGGAGGACATCGCCCGGGTGCGTGCCGCCGGAGTCGAGCGGCTGGTGGGCACGGGCACCTGATCTCCGATATGCTCGGAAGCGACGCCGAGTCGCATCGGAGTCGGCGGGGAGGCACCTATATGCTGACGCCAGCGCATCGCCTGAACCACTTCGCCATGTCGGTCGACACCATCGACGACCAGGCGTACCAGGTCCTCCTCGACGACCTCGTGCGCCACTACCTCCTGGGCACGCTCAAGGCGTCCTTCTACTCCGGCCGCACCGACGGCGTGCGCATCGACGCGGACGACGGCCCGCGCCCGGGCCTGAAGACGTTCTGGTCGTCGAGAGAGGGCGACGAGACGGTGCCAGTGTTCCGCAGCGACGATGACACCTACAACGGCCAGCTCGCGTACGCCTACCACCGCGGCAAGTCGCTCTGGATCACCGCACCGGACGGCGGCCCGCTGAGCGAGGCCGAGCCGGGATCGCTCGTCGACAGCTGGTCGGGTTGCGACGACCTGCCCGAGTACCGGACTCCCGACGAGGACAGCAACGAGCGCACGTCCATCATCGTCCCGCTGCGCTACGCAGGGCGGGTGTTCGGCGTGATCGACGTCGAGTTCGAGAAGCACCACGAGTACTCGGTCGCAGCGCGTGACGAGTTCAAGCAGCTCGTCGAGGCGCTGGCCCGGATTGTGTGGCTGCACGAGACCACTAAGAGCGCTACTCGGGCCACTCACGGCGCACTGGAAGTCCTGAAGCAGGAGTTCGCCACCGTCACGTCGCCGCTCGAGCGGCCCAGCTTCTTCGTGGCGAGTCCATCGAACGCCGAGCAGGACGCGGTCGAGGCGATGATGGATCTGGTTCACGAGTTCGAGGACACGTACACCGTGATCCCATGGGACAAGATGTCGGCCAGTGGCAACATCAACCAGCAGGTGTCGGACGCGATCACGGCCTGCCATCTCGGCATCTTCTACCTCTCGGATGCCGCCGGCGGCAACGGGGACGGGCCGAAGTACGTCGACAACCCGAACGTCCTGTTCGAAGCGGGGATGCTGCACGCCCTGAAGGACCAGCCCGGCGCCCGCCCGGTCAGCTGGATCGTGATCCGGGAGCAGGAGAAGCTGGCGGGGCCCATCCCCTTCGACCTGGCGTCGGAGCGGATGGTGATCGTGCCCCGCGACGACGACGGCACGCTCCGGGCCGACGACTTCACCGTGGCGCTGCGGAGCCACATCGAGGCGTCGCTCGACGCCGTGTGACCCCAGCCGTCGATAGACTGCGCCCGCCTGATGAAGAACCTCGTCACCCGCATGGTCGACTGGATCCGCCGCAGCCGGGCCGGCCACGACCAGGTCCCCACCGACGTCGCCGACGCCATCCGGGAGGGCATCGGCCCCCGCGTGACGGAGGGCCCGGCCGGGCTCACCTCCGAGGTCTACGACCAGGTGCTCCCGGATGACGACCCCGACGGCTGACCCGCCCACCACCTTCGCCGACAACCTCGTGCACTTCGCCCGTTACCTGCGGGCCCGCGGCTTCTCCGTCACCCCCGACACGAGCAGTGCCCTGATACTTGCCGCCGACACCGTCGGCCTCGCGGACCGGGACGACCTGCGAGCCGCCTTCCGGGCGGTCACCGTCGCCCGACCCGAGGAGCTGCCGACCTTCGAGCATGCCTTCGACCTGTTCTTCGGCGAAGGCGCTGCCTCGCGGCCGAGCCTCGACAAGATCGAGTATCACGTCCACGACCGGGACCGGCCCCGGCCGCTCGTCCCGGTGCTCGCCGAACAGGCCCCCGCCGGCGCCGAGCGGCCCCGGGACGACCTGGAGGAGGTCACCGGCGGCTCCTACTCCGAGCGCCTGGGCCGCAAGGACTTCGGCAACCTCACCGCCGAGGAGCAGGCCGAGGTCCGCGACCTCATCGCCCGCATGGTCTGGCAGCCGGCCGACGCCCGCTCCCGCCGCTGGGGACCCGATCGCCAGGGTCGCCGCCCCCACTTCCGCCGCACCTTCCGGGGGATGATCGGCCCCGAGGGCGACCTGATGCGCCTCGCCTACGCCGACCGCCGCCCGCGCCGCCGACCGCTGCTGGTCCTCGCCGACGTCAGCGGCTCGATGGAGCGCTACTCCGAGATGCTGCTCTACTTCATCCACGCCGCCCAGGGCCGCCTCGGCCGGGTCGAGGCCTTCGTGTTCTCAACCCACCTCACCCGCATCACCCGTGAGGTCCGCCACCGCGACCCCCGCATCGCCCTCCGCCAGGTCGCCGGCAAGGTCACCGACTGGTCGAGCGGCACCCGCATCGGCGAGGCGTTCCGTGCGTTCAACCGGGAGTGGAGCCGCCGGGTGGCCCGCGGCGGGCCGATCGCGCTGATCGTCTCCGACGGCTGGGATCGCGGCGACCCCGAACTCCTCCACGACGAGATGGCCCGCCTCGCCCGCAGCGTCCATCGGGTGATCTGGCTGAACCCGCTTGCGGGCCGCACCGGGTTCCGCCCCGAGACCCGCGGCATGCGCACCGTGCTCCCCTATGTCGACCACTTCCTGTCTGCAGCCAGCGTCGCCGACCTCCGCCAGGTGGTGCGGCTCCTAGAGTCGGTGCCGGCAAGACGGCGGGAGGTGATGCGCAGATGAGCGAAATGGCGACCGCCCTCCAGACCCGCGACCGCTGGAAGGCTGAGGGCAAGGACGTCGCGGTGGCGACCGTGGTGCGGGTGCAGGGCTCGGCGCCCCGGCCCGAGGGCGCCAAGTTCCTCGTGTCGTCGGCCGGCGACATGGAGGGCTCGGTCAGCGGCGGCTGTGTCGAGAACGACGTGTTCCTCCACGCCCAGCAGGTGATCGAATCCGGCCACCCGAAGCTGATCACCTACGGCATCGCCGACGACGACGCCTTCGAGGTGGGCCTGGCGTGCGGAGGCACGATCCAGGTGTTCGTGGAGCCCTGGTGACCGGCGTCCTCGAGGCTATCGCCGACCTCGCCAAGCGGGAACGGCTCGGCGCCGTCGCCACCGTCGTCGACGGCCCCGACACGGGCGCCAAGGCCGCAATCGACTTCGACACCGGCTACGTCGCCGGCTCGCTCCCCGACGACATTGCCGCCGACGTGCTGGCGGACGCCCGAGAGCTCATGGACCGCGAGCAGAACCGCACGCTGGCCTACGGCGACCGCGAGGTGTTCGTCGAAAGCGTCGCTCCCGACCCCCACCTGCTGGTGTTCGGCGCCGTCCACATCGCACAGCCGCTCGCCACGATGACCAAGCTGCTCGGCTTCACGGTCACGATCTGCGACGCCCGTCCCGCCTTCACCACCCGGGAGCGCTTCCCCGACGCCGACGAGGTGATCGTGGGCTGGCCCGGGGACGTGATGGACCGCCTCACCATCGACCGCCGCACGTACGTGGTCATCCTCAGCCACGACGCCCGCTTCGAAGACCCGGTCTTCCCGGTGCTCAAGGAGCGCCCGGTGCGTTACATCGGGGCGATGGGCAGCCGCCGCACCCACCGGCTCCGCAGCGAGCGGCTCGCCAACGACGGCTGGAGCAACGACGAGATCGCCCGCATCCACGGGCCGGTCGGCCTCGACATCGGCGCCGAGCAGCCCGCCGAGGTGGCGGTGTCGATCCTCGCCGAGATGATCCAGGTGCGCTACGGCTCCGGCACCGGCCTCTCGTTGAAGGGCCGGGAGGGCCGCATCCACCGCCAGCGCA
>JBFJZV010000243.1:0-3945 GCA_041621915.1 Acidimicrobiia bacterium
AAGGAGACCGGCGCCGACTGGTCGAAGGTCAACCCCAACGGCGGCGCCATCGCCCTCGGCCACCCGCTCGGCTGCTCCGGCGCCAAGCTGCTCACCACGCTGCTGAACGAGCTGGAGGCCTCCGGCGGCCGCTACGGCCTCCAGGCGATGTGCGAGGGCGGCGGCATGGCCAACGCCCTGATCATCGAGCGCCTCACCGACTGATGATCGACCTGGCGATCGCGGTGGTCATCGGCGTGATGATCATGGCGGTCGCCCTCTGGACGATCCGGCTGCTGGCGACCCCGCCTCCCCCCGAGCCCGACCCCAACGAGCTCGTGGACGTCGAGGTCACCTACCAATGTTCGGTGTGCGGCATGCAGCTCACGGTGACATACGCCCAGGATGCCGACCCAAAGCCGCCGCGCCACTGCCGCGAGGAGATGGTGCTCGTAGCCCCGATCACAGGCCCGTAGTTACACGGATGTAGTTACCGACAGGCTTACCCACAACCGTGGATAAGTGAAAGCCGCGGTGCGGGGTTGGCGACAGGCGGCGGCTGCGTCCGCTGCCCCCACGTAGGACCGGCGCGAGCGGCAGCCGCAGCCGAGAAGGCCCCCACACGATGCACCGCAACCCGACGCCCGGGTCGGCTGCAATGTATCAGTGGTAGTTGAGCGTCATCCCGAAGCCGACTGCGATGCCGGCCAGGCCGGCGATGAGCCAGGCGTTGGACGTCTCGCCGGGGGTGAGGTCCATGTAGTTCAGGATGATGATCAACCCGCCGATGAGCATGAGACCGAACATCACCACCACGTACCAGGTAGGGGATTCCTCCTTGTACTTGGCCTCGGGAGTCGAGGGCTGCGTCGGACCTCTCGGACGCTGCTTCTTCTTCTTCCGTACCTTGGACTTCGGCATGCGGACGATGGTAGTAGCGCTACCGTGAAAGGGTCCATGAGCCTCGACGACACCAGCCTGCAGCGACCTGCGGCGACGCCCGAGGAGCTGCGAGAGCGGCTCGTGGGTGCCGGCGCTCTGTCCACCGCGCTCCGCATCGTGCGCGGGGTCGGCTGGTCGCTGATCTCGCTCGGCCTGCTGATGCTGGGCTTCGTCGCCCACCAGCTCTGGATCACCGACTTCTTCGCGGACCAGGCCCAGCGCGGGCTGGAGGACGAACTGGCCGGCCGGGTCGCGGCGGGGGCGGAGGTCGTGCCCTACGACCCGCTCACCGGTGCGGTGGGCGACGCGGTCGGCACGGTGTCGGCCGGCGACATCGCCGACCCGGAGGCGCTCACCGAGGTGATCCGAGGCCTGGGCGATCCGGCCACCACGCCCAGCAACTTCGACGTCCCCGGCGCCGACCGGTTCCTCCTGCGGGAGGTGGTGGCGGCGGCGGGCCAGCCCATCGGCACGATCCGCATCCCCGACATCGGCGTGAACTGGACCGTCGTGGAGGGTGTGCGCCGCGACCAGCTCCGCAAGGGCGCCGGCCACATGCCGGAGACGCCGCTGCCCGGCCAACCCGGCAACGCGGTCGTGAGCGGACACCGCACCACCTACGGCGCGCCGTTCCACAACGTCGACGACCTCCAGGTGGGCGACTCGATCTTCTGGGACAGCCCCATCGGCACCCACGAGTTCGTCGTGCGGGAGGCGCCGCTGGTGGTGCAGCCCACGGACCTGTGGGTCACCAACCCCCGGGAGGGCGCCTGGATCACCCTCACCACGTGCCACCCGAAGTTCTCGGCCCGCCAGCGGATGATCGTGTTCGCCGAGATGGTGGCGGGGCCCAACGCCCCGGTGATCTACGGGAGCTCCTGAGCCATGATCTTCAGGCGGATCTTCGACGCGCTCCCCGGGTCGATGCCGGTGCGCATCCTGATCTCGGTCGTCCTGATCGCCGCGTTTCTGGTGGCGCTCCACTTCTTCTACACGTGGCTGGGCAACAACTACCTCGACACCGGGGGCGGCGTCGGATGAGGGTGCTCGTCCTCGACAACTACGACTCGTTCACCTACAACCTCGTGCAATACCTGGGCGAGCTGGGCGCCACGCCGCTCGTCCATCGCAACGACGTCCTGGCCCCGGAGGAAGCCGCCGCGCTGGAGCCGGACCGCATCGTCATCTCGCCGGGTCCCGGCCGCCCCGAGGACGCCGGCCACTCGGTGGCGTACGTGCAGAAGCTCGGCCCCACCGTGCCGACCCTCGGGGTGTGCCTCGGCCACCAGGCGATCGTGGTGGCATTCGGCGGCACCGTCGCCCGCGCCCCGGAGCCCCGCCACGGCAAGACGTCGCCCATCACCCACGACGGCGCCGGCGTGCTGCGGGGCCTCCCCAACCCGTTCCCGGCCACCCGCTATCACTCGCTCGCGGCGGCGGACCTCCCCGCCGAGCTGACCGCCACCGCGCACAGCGAGGACGGCGTCGTCCAGGGTGTCCGCCATCGCGACCTCCCCATCGAAGGGGTGCAGTTCCATCCGGAGAGCGTGATGACCACCCAGGGCAAGGCGCTGCTCGCCAACTTCCTCACGAGCGATGGCTGAGCGACCGGTCGACGTTCCCCGCTGGCTGCTGCCCGTCGGCGTCGTGCTGGTGGTCGCCGGCTTGGCCGGGTTCGTCGCCGACCTCCGCTGGGGCACCGGCCCGGTTGGCGACACGTTCGGCTCGGTGAGCCTCGCCGTCGACCTGGTGCTCGATGGTTTCCTCGTCGTCGCCGGGCTCGTCTCGCTGCTCGTGGTGCGGGCCAACCGCTCAGCCAGCTAGCCGCCACTCGCCGCCGCCGCCGCCAGGTTCGACCATGCAGTCCGCTTCGAGCTGCGCCAGCGCCGCACGGACGTCGTCGACGGCGAAGCCGGTGCTGCGGGCGATGCGCTCGGCGGTCGCCGGGCCGGCCACCAGGTCGCGGATCAACGCGCCGCGGAGCTGGCGGTTCGATCCGGCGAAGGTGCCCTGGGGGCGGGGAGGGTCGTAGGCGGCCGGGCCGGCGCACCACTGCGCCACGGGGCACCGGTCGCAGTGCGGGCGGCGGGCGGTGCACACGGTGGCGCCGAGGTCCATCAGCGCCTGGTTCCACTCGCCGGCGTCTCCCGTCAGCGCGGCCGCCGCCGCGGTCGACAGCGCCGCCCCACGCAGCGGTTCTCCCCGCCAGCGGCTGAGCACCCGGCGGGCGTTGGTGTCGGCGGCGGCGACCTGCTCGCCGAACGCGAAGCACGCCACCGCGGCCGCGGTGTACGGGCCCACCCCGGGCAGCGCGGCGAGGCCGTCGGCGGTGTGCGGCCAACCGTCGCGCACCACCGCCCTGCACGCCTCCGCAGCCGCTGGGCGCGGCGGTTGTAGCCGAGGCCCGACCAGGCTGCGAGCACGGCGGCGAGCGGCGCGGCGGCCAGGTCGGCGGCGGTGGGGAAGCGCTCCACGAACCCGGGGTAGTGGCGCGCCACCCGGGCGGCCTGGGTCTGTTGGAGCATCACCTCGCTGACCAGCACCCGGTAGGGGTCGGTCTCCCCCCGCCACGGCAGGTCGCGGCGCTCGGCGCGGTACCACGCGAGCAGCGCAGCCGCTCGCGCCCCGGTCACGGGACGGTGGTGGTGGTCGTCGTGGTCGTGGTGGTGGTCGTGGTCGTGGAGGTCGTGGTGGTCGGGGTCGGCTCGCCGATCGAGACGGTCACGGTGGTGCCCTGGTCGACCGTGGTCCCCGGGGCCGGGTTCTGGCTGACCACCTCGCCCACCTCGTCGGGCGCCACCTGGGTGGGTGAGCCCACCGAGATCCGCAGGCCGCGGTCCTCGAGCGCGCGGCGAGCCTCACTCTCGGTCAGCTCGTTGAGGTCGGGCACGTCGACTCGGGTGACCCCTCCGACAACGACCGTCACGACGCTGCCCTGGAACACCTCGAGCCCCGGTTCGGGGTCCTGCGACACCACGGTCCCGACCCGGTCGAGCTCCACCGGCACGGTGCCGCTCACCTGCA
>JBFJZV010000244.1:0-3924 GCA_041621915.1 Acidimicrobiia bacterium
AACGTGCTCGAGTTCGATCCCGAGATCCTGAAGCGGTTCGTCAACTTCATGAACAACCCCGACGAGGAGACCGCGGCCGCCCAGTTCGGCAAGGACGGCAAGTACTTCGGGGTGGCGACGGTGATGGCGACGATGCCGGGCCTGCCGATGTTCGGGCATGGCCAGATCGAGGGCTACGGCGAGAAGTACGGGATGGAGTTCCGTCGCCCCAAGCAGGACGAGTACCCCGACCAGTGGCTGGTCGACCGCCACCGGCGCGAGATCTTCCCGCTGCTCCACCGGCGCGCCCAGTTCGCCGAGGTCGGGGAGTTCTTGCTGTACGACGTGGTGGCGCCGGAGGGCCACGTCAACGAGGACGTGCTCGCCTACTCCAATCGGGTGGACGGCGCCGCCTCGCTGGTCCTGTTCCACAACAGCTGGGCCGACGCCGCAGGCCGCGTGCAGAGGTCGGTGGGCTATCGCGACAAGGGCGCCGGTGAGATGCGCACCCGCACCCTCGCCGAGGGGCTCGGGCTGCGGGCCGCCGACGACGACTGGGTGGTGCTGCGCGAGCACGTGTCCGGCCTCGAGTACCTGTGGCGCTCGCGCGACGTCGCCGAGCGCGGCTTCGAGGTGCGGCTGGGAGCGTTCGAGTACCGCGTGTACGTGGATGTCCGCGAGGTGCAGGGCGCCGAGTACGGACACCTGGCCGAGCGCCTCGGCGGCGGCGGCGTCGCCAGCATCGACGCCGAGCTCCAGTCGCTGCGGCTAGAGCCGCTCCGCCAGGCGGTGGCCGACTTCGTGGCGGCGGCAGCCGCCGACTCCTACGCCGCCGCCGTGCCGGGGGCGGCGCGCGCCCTGCGTGCGGCCGCCCGGGAACACGCCGCCGACGTGGCGATCGACGACCGGCTGCTCGTAGCTCGGCTCACCGCGGCGGGCAGCTCGGCGCCCTTCGACTCCGACGTCGCAGCGCGGCTGGCGGCGCCCGGCTGGCGACGCGCCGCCGTCGCCGCAGCGGCCGCCCGCGAGGCGCTGCCCGACTGGGCACGGCCGCGCGAAGGGATCTCCGCCGGGTTCCGGGCCGCCGGCCTCGACCCGCCGCCGCCGGGCATCCTGGAGCTGGCCGCCGGTCCTCTCGACGAGCTCCCCGCGGGTGCACGGCGCCGGCCGCCGGCGAAGGTGGCTGCCCGCCGCCGCCTCGCCCGCCTCGCCGGCGACCGGCAGGCACGGGAGGCGCTGGGCGTCAACCACCACGAGGGCGTCGAGTGGTACGGCCGGGAGCCCTATCGGGCGTTCGTGTCGGCGCTGGCGGCTCAGGCACTGGCCGGCGCCCCGCGCAAGCGGGAGCGAGACCGGGCCGCCCGGATCATCGCCGAGCTGGCTGCCGCCGAAGACCGCAGCGGCTACCGCTGGGACCAGCTGGCGCCGGCCGAAAACCGTGGCCCCGGCGCCTCCGATCCCGCCGACCGGCCCTAGCCCGCCTCGCCGCCGGCGGCGTACGGTCGACCCGAGAAAGGAGGCCGCACATGGCCGTCATCGACCACCGCATCCCCAACACGGTCGGCTGGGTTGACCTGGCCACGCTCGACGCCGGCGCCGCCGCCGTGTTCTACCGCGAGCTGCTCGGATGGAAGATCGAGCACACCGTCACTCCACTCGGCGCCTACCACGTCGCCTGGGCCGGCGGCGCCGAGGTTGCCGGGATCATGGACCAGCGGCCCGAGCTGCGAGCCGCGGGAGTGCCTCCCGCGTGGCTCACGTATGTGAGGGTCGAGTCGATGGACGCGTCGATCGACGCCGTCGTCGACATGGGGGGCAAAGTCGAGCTGGCGCCGTTCGAGATCCCGGGCAACACGCGGCTGGCGTTCGTCGCCGACCCGACCGGGGCGGCGTTCGGCCTGTTCGAGGGACCCGCGGATCGGGGCCTCCACATCCGCACCGACCCCGGCGCGCTGTGCTGGGCCGAGGTCCTGACCCGCGACGTGTCGACCACCGAGGAGTTCTACGAGACCGTCTTCGGCTGGGCGCCCAGCACCGCTCCGATGGGCGATACGACGTACACGACGTTCAAGCTCGGCACCTTGCACGTGGCCGGGATGCTGCCGATGCCCGACGTCGTGCCGAAGGAGGCCCCCTCGCACTGGCTGCCGTACTTCGACGTGCGCGACGCCGCGGCGGCGGCCGCCCACGCGGTCTGGTTGGGTGGCCAGGTGGCGATGGAACCGAGGACGGTGGGCCCCGGGACGTTCGCGGTGATCGAGGACGTGTTCGGAGCGCCGTTCGCGGTCTTCGAGACGAAGTTCGAGCACGCCATCGGCTAACGGGCGCAGTCGACTTGCCTCCCCCGCCTGCGCGGGGGAGGTGGCCCGGCGCCGGAGGCGCCGGATCGGAGGGGGCGGTTGTGGGCGCGCCTCGAACCTGCCCCCCTCCCCTCCGGCCTGCGGCCGAACGGACTCCCCCCGCAAAGGCGGGGGGAGCAACCGGACCCGACGGCGCCGGGTAGATTCCCGGGCGACGCACCGCAGAGGGGATTCACCATGGCCGAGAAGCAGCCGCCGTCGGGCCCGGACTTCCGCGCGGAGGGCATCACCGCCGCCGACCTGGGCGAAGGCGCCATGGTGGCGGGCAAGGTCGGCGACGACGCCGTCGTGATGGTGCGGACCGGTGGGGAGGTCTTTGCGGTCGGGGGGCGCTGCACCCACTACGGCGGCCCGCTGGGCAAGGGCCTCTTCGACGGGTCGCTGGTGCGGTGCCCGTGGCACCACGCCGGCTTCGACGTCCGTAGCGGGCGGGCGGTGCGCGCCCCAGCACTGAACCCGGTGCCCCGCTACGAGGTCGTCGAGCGGGACGGCAAGCTGTTCGCCGGCGACAAGCTCGACGCCTCCTGGGAGCGGGCCCCCATCGCCGACCCGCCGGACTCCGTCGTCGTGGTGGGCGCCGGCGCGGCCGCGGCCGCGGCCGTCGAGGAGCTTCGGTCGGAGGGTTACGAGGGCCCGATCACGATGATCGGCGGCGAGCCCACCGTCCCGGTTGACCGGCCCAACCTGTCAAAGGACTACCTGGCCGGCGACGCCCCGGAGGAGTGGATCCCGCTGCGCAGCGAGTCGAAGTACGAAGAATGGGGCATCGAGGTGCGGCTGGGCGCGGAAGTCGCCGAGATCGACCCCAGGGAGCGCGTGGTGCGGCTGGCCGACGGCTCCGAGCTGAGCTACGGGGCCCTGCTGTTGGCGCCCGGCGCCGAGCCAGTGCGCCTCGACCTGCCGGGCAGCACCCTCGGCCACGTCCACTACCTGCGGACGCTCGCCGACAGCCGGGCCATCATCGAGGCGGCGGAGGGCACCGGGCACGCGGTGGTGATCGGGGCCAGCTTCATCGGCCTCGAGGTGGCGGCCTCGCTGCGCAACCGCGAGCTGGAGGTGCACGTCGTCGACCCGGTGGAGGTGCCGATGGCGCCAGTCCTGGGCCCCGACGTCGGCCGGTTCGTGCAGGCGCTGCACGAGTCGCACGGGGTCACGTTCCACCTGGGCCGCACCGCGGCGGCCATCCGGCCGGGAGAAGTCGAGCTGGACGACGGCGCCACGCTGGCCGCCGACCTGGTCGTCGTCGGGGTGGGGGTGCGCCCTCGCACCGGGTTGGCCGACCAGGCCGGGCTCGACGTCGACGACGGCATCGTGGTCGACGAGTTCCTCGGCACCAGCGACCCGGCGATCTGGGCGGCGGGAGACGCCGCCGCCTACCCCGACCCCCGTCTCGGCAAGCGGATCCGGGTCGAGCACTGGGTGGTCGCCCAGCGGCAGGGCCAGGTCGCCGCCCACAACATGCTCGGGCGGGACGTGCCGTTCACCGGAGCTCCGTTCTTCTGGAGCCAGCACTACGACGTGCCTGTCAACTACGTGGGCCACGCCGATGACTGGGACGAGGCGACCGTCGCCGGCTCGCTCGACG
>JBFJZV010000245.1:0-3909 GCA_041621915.1 Acidimicrobiia bacterium
CGTAATTCGCGGGCGGGGATTCCGGCCCTCCGCGGCGTTCTATCCTCCGGCACCCGACGGAGGAAGGAGAGGGCTCCCTTGTCGCTCGCCGACTACCTGCCCATCGCGCTCATGGCGCTGCTCGGCATCGGTTTCGCCGGCGTGTCCTTCGTCCTGTCCTGGCGGCTGACCGTCTCCAACCCCACCCCCGCCAAGCTGGCCCCGTACGAGAGCGGCATCGTGCCGGTGCGCGAGCCCGTGCAGCGCTTCCCGGTGAAGTTCTACCTGGTGGCGATGCTGTTCGTGCTGTTCGACATCGAGATCGTGTTCCTCTTCGCCTGGGCCGTGCGCTTCGAGCCGCTCGGCTGGTACGGCGTGGCGGCCATCGGCATCTTCACGCTGCTGCTGATCGAGACGCTCGGGTACGTGTGGAAGCGGGGCGCGCTCGACTGGAACGAGGCCCGCCGCGAGCGCTACCGCCGGGTCGTGGCGCCCGACGTCCCGCCGACCGAGGAGGCGGCCGCCTGATGGCCCGCTTCAGCGCCCCGCCCAACCTGCTCACCACCAACCTCGACAAGGCGGTGCGGTGGGCCCGCACCCAGAGCATGTGGCCGGCGGTCTTCGGGCTGGCGTGCTGCGCCATCGAGATGATGGGCACCGGCGCCGCCCACAACGACATGGCCCGCTTCGGCATGGAGGTGTTCCGGGCGTCGCCCCGCCAGGCCGACCTGATGATCGTGGCCGGCCGGGTGTCGCAGAAGATGGCGCCGGTGCTTCGCCAGGTCTACGACCAGATGGCGGAGCCCAAGTGGGTCATCTCGATGGGCGCCTGCGCCTCCACGGGCGGCATGTTCAACAACTACGCGTTGGTGCAGGGCGTCGACCAGGTCGTGCCCGTCGACGTGTACGTGCCCGGCTGCCCGCCCGGCCCCCAGTCGCTGCTGCACGGCATCCTCACCCTGCACGACATGGTCCGCAAGGGCGAGACCGGTAGGTTCATCGACTTCGCCGAGCCGAAGTCGATGAGTGAAGACAAGGCCTCCGCTTGAGCGACGACGCCACGCGTCCGGCCGACGAGGTTGCCGCCGAAGAGGTGGTCGAGCACGCCGCGGCAACCCAGGAGGGCGCTGCTGACGAGGCTGCCGCCGAGCAGGAGCTCGTAGCTGATCCGGCCGATGCGCCTGAGGTTTCGGACGAGGCGCCTGAACCGGAGGATGATCTCGAGCCGGCTCCGGCGTCCGGCCTGCCGGATGCCGGCTTGCTTCCCGACGATCCGGTGATGGCTGCCATCGTCGGTTCGGTGCCCGGAGCCAGGTACGAGTCGTCGTTCGGGCAGGACGTGATCCACGTCGATCGGGAGCAGCTCCCCGCCGCCGCCGCGGCGGCGGCGGAACAAGGGTTCCTCATGTTCTCGGACCTCTGCGGGGTCGACTACCTGCGGCGGCGGCCCCGCTTCGAGGTCGTGGTCAATCTCACGTCGCTCCAGCACCGGCGCCGGCTCCGCATCCGGGCCGGGGTGCCGGGTGGGGACCCCACCGCCCCCTCGATCACCGGCGTGTACCCGGGGGCCAACTTCTACGAGCGCGAGGCCTATGACATGTTCGGGATCGTGTTCGAGGGCCATCCCGACCTCACCCGCATCCTCATGCCGGACGATTGGGAGGGCCACCCCCTCCGCAAGGACTTCCCGGTCGGCGCCGTGCCCGTTCAGTTCAAGTCGTCCCCCCAGGTGCGCTGATGGCCAACCCCCCGGACATCGTCACCGGCGAGCTCGAGGCCGAGACCATCGAGCGGGTGCGCGGCGGCGACGCCACCTCGACGGTCGAGGACGAGCGCCGCCGCCTCGCCGACGTGTGGGCGGCCGGCACCGAGGAGCCGTCGTGGGTCCGGCGGGCGACCTCCGAGGGCGCGCAGGAGATGCTGGTCGAGGAGGAGGGTGGCGAGCTGTCGTCGCAGCGCGGGACTGCGGTCGGCGACGACTACGTGCTCGAGGACGACACCAGCGGCGAGGAGACGCAGATCCTCAACATGGGGCCGCAGCACCCCTCCACCCACGGCGTGCTGCGCCTGCAACTCGAGCTGGAGGGCGAGAAGATCCGGCGTGTGAAGCCGGTGATCGGCTACCTGCACACCGGCATGGAGAAGACCGGCGAGGCCCTCAACTACCTCCAGGGCCCGACCAACGTCACCCGCATGGACTACCTGTCCCCGTTCTTCAACGAGCTGTGCTTCTCGCTGGCCGTGGAGCGGCTGCTCGACGTCGAGATCCCGCCCCGCGCTTCGGCGATCCGGGTGCTGATGACCGAGCTCAACCGCATGGCCAGCCACCTGCTGTGGTTGGCGACGCAGGGACTCGACATCGGGGCGCTGTCGATCATGATCTACGGCTGGCGGGAGCGGGAGCTGCTGCTCGACTTCTTCGAAAAGACCACCGGGCTGCGGATGAACCACAACTACATCCGCCCCGGCGGGGTGGCCGCCGACCTCCCCGACGGCTGGCAGGACGACGTCGCGGCCATCCTCGACCAGATCCCGAAGGGCATCGCGGACTACGAGGAGATCCTCAACGAGAACCCCATCTTCATCGACCGCACCCAGGGCGTCGGGGTGATAACTCCGGAGGAGTGCTACGCGCTGGGCGTCAGCGGTCCCGTCCTGCGGGCCGCCGGGGTGCCGTGGGACCTCCGGAAGGCGATGCCGTACTGCGGGATCGACCAGTACGAGTTCGACGTGCCCACCCGCACCCACGGCGACGTCTACGACCGCTACCTGGTGCGGATGGACGAGATGCGGGAGTCGCTCCGCATCGTGCAGCAGGTGGCCGACGCGATGCCGGCCGGCGACTACCGCACGGAGGATCGCAAGGTCACCCCGCCGCCCCGCGCCCGCCTCGACCAGTCGATGGAGGCGCTGATCCACCACTTCAAGCTGTTCACCGAGGGCCCGAAGGTCCCCGCCGGCGAGACGTACCAGGCCGTCGAGTCGCCACGAGGCGAGCTGGGTATGTACCTGGTGTCGGACGGCGGCGCCAAGCCGTGGCGCCTGCACGTGCGGGGCCCGTCGTTCGCGGCGGTGCAGGCGCTGCCGGTGATGATGGCCGACTCGCTGGTCGCCGACATCGTCGCCACGCTGGCGTCGGTCGACCCAGTGCTGGGAGACGTCGACCGATGAGCGGCTGGAGCCCGCAGGCCAGGGAGCGGGCCCGCGCGCTGGTCGACCGCTACCCCGACCCCCGCTCGGCGGTGATGCCGCTGCTGTACGTCGCGATGCTCGAGGCGGGCGGCCCGCTCTCCGACGACGGCATGCGCCACGTGGCCGAGCTGACCGGTCTCACGGCGGCGCAGGTGCAGGCGGTCGCCAGCTTCTACACGATGTACAAGCGCGGCGAGGTGGGCCGCTACCTGGTGTCGGTGTGCACGTCGATCTCCTGCATGCTGCTCGGCGCCCACGACGTGCTCGCCGCAGTCGCCGACGAGACCGGCGTCCCCGACGGCGAGACCGGCGACGACGGCCTGTTCACGGTGGAGCACGCCGAGTGCATCGGCGCCTGCGGCGGCGCTCCCGCGGTGCAGGTGAACTACGAGCTCGTGGAGGGCGTGACGCCCGACCAGGCCCGGGAGCTGTGCGCCTGGCTGCGAGACGACGAGCCGCAGGTGATCCGCGGCGACGAGATGCAGGACCGCTTCGGCGGCCAGCGCAGCTTCGAGTGGGGCCCCCCCGAGCCCCACGGCGCAGTGGCCCCGGTCCCGGCCGTGGAACACCTGGGAAGCGTGCAATGACATTGTCGCCGACCCGGGCGCGCACCACGCGGCACGTGGTTGGCTCCAGCCGGCCGCCTCGCGGCCGGCCCGATCTAGCGCAGTACGCGGCGGCAGCAGGTCGCCGAGAGGGCCCCCGACGCGCCAGGCGTAACCCGAAGCCCGGGTCGGC
>JBFJZV010000246.1:0-3854 GCA_041621915.1 Acidimicrobiia bacterium
GGTTCGGAAGGTGTCGATCATCCCCCGCGGCCGGGCGCTGGGCGTGACGTTCCAGGCACCCGACAGCGACCGCTACGCGTACTCGGAGGAATACCTGACGGGCCGCATCGTCGGGGCGCTCGGAGGGCGGGCGGCGGAGGACGTGGTGTTCGGCAAGATCACCACCGGCGCCGAGAACGACCTGGTGCAGGCCACGAAGATCGCCCGCCAGATGGTCGGGCGGTGGGGCATGTCCGACGTCATCGGGCCGGTGGCCGTGCTGTCGGACGAGAGCCAGAGCCCCTACCCGTTCGCCGACCGCGACGTGTCACCGCACACCCTGGAGCTGGTCGATCGCGAGGTGCGGCGGGTGATCGAGGAGGCTTACGAGATCGCCATCCAGATGCTCAAGCAGCACCGCGACCAGCTCGACGCGCTGGCGCAGGCGCTGCTCGACAAGGAGACGCTCGACGAAGAGCAGGCCTACCAGGTCGCCGGCGTGGAGCGCATGAACCCGCTGGCCTGAGCAGGGCGGACTTGTCCCCCTCCCCCTCGCTTCGCTCGGGGACTATCAGTCGTCGGAGCTCGACGGGGAGTCGTCGCCGCCCGATTCGGCGCCGCGGAAGACGGAGGGCTGCTTGCGGTCCTTCTGCTTGTGGCGGGGGCAGGCCGACACGGGCCCGTCGCGCCATTTTCCGTTGCAGTAATGGGAAGTCGCCATGGTGGCGGCATGATACCGCCCGCCGGTCAGCCGACCACCGCCAGGCCCAGCAGCAGGACCCCGGCGACCAGCAGCGCGGCGGCCTCGAGCCAGTCGATCGCGTCGGGACCCGGGTCGTACTCCCCCAGCTCGGGCCGGATCAGCGGCTGCCACCGCCGCAACCGGGCCACCAGCAAGGTGCCGGCGACCACACCGGCCAGACCCGCCAGCACGAGGACGATGTTGGTCATCCCGCCATGCAGCCCCTCGGTCGTTCCCCCCTCCGGCGGCGACCGTAACACCCGGCGGGCGCCCGCGTCCCCCGCTCCCGGCGGCAAAGTTTCGCGCCGTCAGCCGAGTTTTCGCGCCCCCGGCCGCCGGGCCGGGACTGTGGCACCGCGCCACCGCGGCCGGCTTGCCACCTTCGATCGCCGCATCGGCCGGCTCGGAAGCCCGGAGGACGCCTTCGAGGTGATCGAAGCCGGCTGACCCCTACGCGTGCAGCTCCACCACGTCGCCGTCGGCGACGACGTGGTCGCGGCCGACCTGCTGGCCATCGAACGCCTCCTTCCCCCACAGCCGGGCGTACTTGAACCCGTTGCCGATGTCTTTGTGCACGAGGTACGCCACGTCGAGCACCGTGTCGCCACGGCGCACGGTGAACGGGCGGCTCATGTCGGGCGGCTGGCCGGGGATCTTCGTGTACACCCGCACCACGCCGAGCCGGTCGAACAGCCACGCCGCCAGCTCTTCGAGCCCCTCCCCCGTCTCGACGGACGTGGCCAGCGCCGGGTAGTCGTAGCCCGTCAGCTCCCGGAACGCCGCCAGCTCCTCTTCGAGGTCACCGACCAGGTCCGCCTTGTTGGCGACGAGCAGGGCCGGCAGCTCGATCGTGAACGGGTCGTCGTCGTCCGGTGGCCGGCCGTCGGGCCACTTGGCGTGGAGGGTCACCCTCCGCTCGGCGAGCAGCTCGTGCAGCTTCACGGTCTCCTCGACGCACCCGGCGTGGGCCAGGTCGATCACCAGCAGCGCCCCGTCGGCCGGCTGCACCGCGTTGGCGATCCACGGGATCGGGTGCTCCGACGAGATCGAGGGCAGGTCGACGAGCTGGAGGGCGACGTCCTCGAACGGCAGCATCCCCGGCAGCGGGAACTGCGTGGCGAAGGGGTACGGCTCGGCGTGGGCGTGCGAGCCGGTGAGCCGGGCGTGCAGAGCGGACTTCCCGACGTTGGGGGCGCCGACCAGGGCGAGCTGGGCGGCGCCCTCCGGGCGGATGACCGTGGCCGGGGCGGTGCGAGCGCCCGCCTTCTTCGGGGCCGCCAGCTCGTCGGTCAGCTCCCTGATCTTCGCCTTGATGTCGCCCTGCAGGTGCTCGGTACCCTTGTGCTTGGGGATCGTCCGCAGCATCTCCTTGAGGCACGCCAGCCGCTCCCGCGGCTCACGCGCCTTGCGGTACTCCTTCTCCGCGGCCTTGTATTCGGGCGACAGGTTGGCTGGCATCGCAGTGTCCAGTTTGGTCGCACTAGCTTCGGCCACATGCGGTTCCCGGACAACTTCACGTGGGGCGTGGCCACCTCGGCCTACCAGATCGAGGGCGCCGTGGCCGAGGATGGGCGCGGCCCGTCGATCTGGGACACGTTCGCCCACACCCCCGGCGCCACGCTGGACGGCGACACCGGCGACGTGGCCTGCGACCACTACCACCGCTACCGGGAGGACGTGGCGCTCATGGCCGACCTCGGCGTCTCCGCCTACCGGTTCTCGATCGCATGGCCGCGGGTGATCCCGGACGGCGACGGCGCCGTGAATCCCGCCGGGCTCGGGTTCTACGACCGGCTGGTCGACGAGCTGCTGGCCCACGGCATCCAGCCATGGCCGACGCTGTACCACTGGGATCTGCCCCAGGCGCTGCAGGACCGGGGCGGCTGGCAGGACCGGGCGACCGTCGACGCGTTCACCCGCTATGCCGGGGTGGTGGCGGACGCGCTCGGCGACCGGGTCGGCCATTGGATCACCCACAACGAGCCGTGGGTGGCTGCCTTCGCCGGCCACCTCGACGGCGTCCACGCCCCCGGCCTCCAGGATTGGGGAGCGGCGCTCGCGGCGGCCCACCACCTGCTGCTGTCGCACGGGCGGGCGGTGCCGGTGCTGCGGCAGCGGTCACCGGATGCCCTCGTGGGCATCTCGCTCGACTGCCGGCCGGCCCGCTCCGGCGGGGACGCCGCCGCCAGCCGCCACTTCGACGGCTTCCGCAACCGCTGGTTCCTCGACCCGGTCTTCGGCCGGGGCTACCCGGACGACATGGTCGCCGCGTATCGCGCTCGCCGCCGGTTCACTGGGGATGGTCCGCCCTTCGTGCGGGCCGGCGACCTCGACGAGATCGCCGCTCCGGTCGACTTCGTCGGCGTCAACTACTACACGAGCCTTCACCTCGCGGCTGGGCGGGACGAGAGCGAGGACACGGGGGTGGCGCCGGGGCCCGACCCGCACGAGGGGTTCACCGAGATGGGCTGGGAGGTGACGCCCTCGGCGCTGTCGGAGTGGCTGCAGCGAGTGCACCGTGATTACGCGCCGGCGCGCCTCGTGATCACCGAGAACGGCGCCAGCTACTCGGACGCCCCCGGCCCCGACGGCCGGGTGAGCGACCAGCGCCGCATCGACTACCTGCGCCTCCACGTCGGAGCGGTCGGCGAGGCGATCGCGGCCGGGGCACCGGTCACGGGCTATTTCGTGTGGAGCCTGCTCGACAACTTCGAATGGGCCCGCGGCTACAGCCAGCGCTTCGGGCTGGTCTGGGTGGACTTCGACACACAGCAGCGCATCCCGAAGGACAGCTTCCAGTGGTACCAGGACGTCATCGCGTCCAACTCGCTGCACTCGTAGCGTTGACGCTGCTGCTGGCCGCGTGCAGCGACGCTGCGAACACGACCACGACGGCCGAGACCCCACCGCCGGCCCCGACGGCCACCACGACCCCGACCTCTTCCCCGGCCGCGGGCCTGCCGGCGCCGGAGCCGGAGCCGGGCGGCGAGTGGGCGCGCCTCGCCCGCATGGGCGTGCCCCGCTCGGAGATGCCGGGCGTGGCGCTCGACGGCGTGGTGTACGTGCCCGGCGGCTTCGGCGGGCTGCGGGGCGGCGGCTCCGACGTGGTGGAGGCGTACGACCCGGAGGCCGA
>JBFJZV010000247.1:0-3766 GCA_041621915.1 Acidimicrobiia bacterium
CCATGCGGCGCTTGCCGCCGGCGAGCAGCCAGGCAGCTCGCCCGCCGGCGCGGCCCAGCCGGCGCATCGCCGGGGCGGGTAGCGCGCCGACGAGCCCGGTGACGGCGCGGGCGGCTGCGAAGACGGCGCGGTCGCGAGCCGAGGTCACGCCGCGAGCTGCACCCAGGTGCGGTAGAACCGCTGCGCCACCGTGATGCCCACCAGGACCGTCACGGCCCACAAGGTGGCGTCGAGCGTCGGCAGGTCGAGGCCGTAGAGCGCCACGCCGGTGAGCAGCAGGATGAGACGCTCGGCCCGGCCCATCCAACCACCCCGACCCTCCACGCCGGCAGCCTCGGCCTTGGCGCGGACGAAGGGCACCATGATCGACACCCCAATGCCGGTGACGCACAACGTGACCCGCAGCGGATCGGGCGCCACGAAATACGCGATGCCCGCCCATATCGCCAGCTCGGCAAGCCGGTCCGAGACCGTGTCCACGAGAGCGCCGCGCGCCGAAGCGCGGCCCGTCGCCCGGGCCAGCGGTCCGTCGACGAGGTCGAGCAGCACGCCGGCGGCCACCACGGCGGCCCCGGTGAGCGGGTGGCCGGCGCCGATGATCGTCGCCCCCACCACCGTGACCGCGAGCCCGAGCAGCGTCACCGTCGTCGGCGTCACCCGCATCCGTTCCAGCCCACGGACCAGCGGCGAGACGGCGCGGCCCACCCGGCTCCGCGCTTTGTACTCGAGCACGGCCCCTCCTTCCGCCGGGCAAGGTACCACAGGGAGGGCCGCTCTCCCCTCCCACTAGAATCGCTGGCCTACACAGGAGGTATGCGCTTGGGCCCAGAGCAGATCCGGAACGTCGTACTGGTCGGTCACGGCGGGTCGGGGAAGACCTCCCTGGCCGAGGCGCTGCTCTTCACCGCCGGCGTGACCACCCGCCTGGGCCGGATCGAGGACGGGTCCACCGTCACCGATTACGAAGAGGAGGAGCACGAGCGCCAGAGCTCCGTGAGCCTCGGCCTGGCGCCGTTCGAGTGGCACGGTCACAAGATCAACCTCCTCGACGCCCCCGGCTCGCCGGACTTCATGGGCGAAGCCGAAGCCGCGATGCGGGCCGCCGACCTGGCGCTGTTCGTGGTGTCCGGCGTCGACGGCGTGGAGGTGCAGACCGAGACGATGTGGCACCTCGCCGCCGAGGAGGGCATCGCCCGGGCGATCTTCGTGAACAAGCTCGACCGGGAGCGCTCCGACTACTTCCGCGTCATCGGCGAGCTCAAAGAGGCGTTCGGGACCGGGGTGGCACCCGTGGAGCTGCCGATCGGGGCCGAGGAGAACCTGCGGGGCGTCGCCGGCGTGGTGTCGGAGCATGCGTTCGTATACGACGACGGCAGCCCGCAGGGCACCGAGGTCGACGTGCCCGACGAGGTGCACGCTCGGCTCGACGAGATGCACACGGCGCTCGTGGAGGCCGTCGTCGAGAACGACGAGGAGATGCTGGAGCAATACTTCGAGGGCGTCGAGCCCGACGCCAAGCAGCTCGTCGCCGGGCTGCGGGCCGGCATCGTCGAAGGCACGATCTTCCCTGTGCTGTGCGGCTCCGCCACCAAGCTCGTCGGCATCGACCGCCTCGCCGAGCTGCTGGTGCGGGACGGGCCGACGCCGCTCGACCGCCCGATGCCACCCCTGGCCGAGGGCGAGGGGCTGACCGCCGACCCGGGCGGCGCCGTCGCCGCCTACGTGTTCAAGACGCTGGCCGATCCTTACGTTGGCCGCATCTCGATCT
This sequence comes from Acidimicrobiia bacterium, assembly GCA_041621915.1. Taxonomy (GTDB): domain Bacteria; phylum Actinomycetota; class Acidimicrobiia; order Spongiisociales; family JAOTWH01; genus JBFJZV01. The sequence continues at coordinate 1,769 of JBFJZV010000247.1, forward strand.
TCCGGGTCTTCTCCGGCACCGTGAAGACCGACGTCAACCTGGAGAACCCGCGTGTCGGCGGCACCGGCCGCATGCACAACCTGTTCGCGCTGCGCGGCAAGGACCACGACGACGTCCACGAGGTCGTCACCGGCGACATCGCCGCGGTCGCCAAGCTGGAGGCCACCGCGAGCGGCGACACCCTGCGCTCCCCCGGCTCAGGCGTCGTGATCGCGCCCGCCCCCGTCCCCCCGGCGACGATGTCGGTGGCGGTGACCCCCAAGTCGCAGCAGGACGAGGAGAAGCTGTCGTCGGCGCTGCAGCGCATCGTCGACGCCGACCCGACCATCCGGGTGGAGCGGCGCGGCGACACCCGCCAGACGGTGATGTCGGGCCTCGGCGACGCCCACATCGAGGTCACCGTGCAGCGGCTGAAGCGACGGTACGGCGTCGAGGTGGAGACCTCGCTGCCCAAGGTCCCGTATCGCGAGACCATCACCCGGAGCGCCGACGTCGAGGGCAAGCACAAGAAGCAGTCGGGTGGGCGCGGCCAGTTCGGCGTGGCCTACGTGAGGTTCGAGCCCCTGCCCCGCGGCGAGGGCTACGAGTTCTCCGACGAGATCAAGGGCGGGTCGATCCCCCGCCAGCTCATCCCCGCCGTCGACAAGGGCATCCAGGAGGCGTTGGAGCGCGGCATGGTGTCCGGCAACCCCGTCGTCGACGTGCGGGCTCGGGTCTACGACGGCAAGTACCATTCGGTCGACTCGGACGAGCTGTCGTTCAAGATGGCGGGCATCCAGGCGGTGCGTACCGCCGCTCCCCAGCTCGGCGCGGCGCTGCTGGAGCCGATCATGAAGGTGCGCATCACCGTGCCGGAGGCGTACATGGGCGACATCATCGGCGACCTGAACTCCCGCCGCGGCCACGTCGAGGGCATGGACTCGTACGGCAACTTCCGGGTGCTCACGGCCCAGGTTCCCCTCGCCGAGATGCTGGAATACACCCGCAACCTCCGCTCCCTCACAGGGGGCCGGGGCCAGTTCGAGATGGAGTTCTCCACGTATGAGGAGTGCCCGCCCCACGAGGCGCAGAAGGTGATCGCTGCCTACGAGGCCGAGAAGGAAGGCTGAGGATGACCGAGCGCGAGGCGGTGCTGCAGTACGACAGCAAGGACATCAGGCTGCCCATGGTGGAGGGCACGGAGGGCGACGTCGGCCTCGACATCAACCGGCTGCGGGCCGAGACGGGCATGGTCACGCTCGACTACGGCTTCGGCAACACCGCCTCGTCGAAGAGCGCAGTCAGCTACGTCGACGGCTCCGGGGGCGAGCTGCGCTACCGCGGCTACCCGATCGAGCAGCTCGCCGACGAGTGCTCGTTCTTGGAGGTCACCTATCTGCTGCTCAACGGGGAGCTCCCCAACGCGGAGCAGCTCGACGAGTACGTCGAGGGGATCACCCGCCACACGCTGGTGAGCGAAGAGATGAAGCGGTTCTTCGACGCCTTCCCCAAGGGCGCCCACCCCATGGCGATCATGTCGGCGGCGACGTCGGCGCTGTCGAGCTTCTACCAGGAGCACCACGATCCCTCCGACCCGCAGGCGGTGCGGGAGAGCGGCAAGCGGCTCATCGCCAAGATGCCGACCATGGCCGCCATGGCGTACAAGAAGTCGGTGGGCCAGCCCTACGTCTACCCCCGCAACGACCTCGACTACTCCGCCAACTTCCTCCACATGATGTTCGCCATCCCCTCCGAGCGGTACCCGGTCGACCCGGTGATGGCGAAAGCGATGGACGTGCTGCTCATCCTGCACGCCGACCACAGCCAGAACGCGTCGACCACGACCGTGCGGATGGTCGGATCCACCGGGGTCAACCTGTTCGCGTCGATCGCGGCGGGGATCAACGCGCTGTGGGGGCCGCTGCACGGCGGCGCAAACTCGGCGGTGGTGGAGATGCTCGACCAGATCCATCACGGTGAGGGGGACGTTGCGTCGGCGGTGACCCGGGCCAAGGACCG
>JBFJZV010000248.1:0-3759 GCA_041621915.1 Acidimicrobiia bacterium
CCTCGTTGTCGTCGGCAGCCGTAACGACCAGGGCGAGGTCGACCTGGTGATGGTCGAGGCCGGCGCCACCGAGGACGCGCTGCGCCTGATCGCCGACGGCGCAGCCCCCAGCGACGAGGACGCCGTGGCCCGCGGCCTCGAGGAGGCCAAGCAGCACATCGCCGCGCTCCTCGACCTCCAGCTCGAGCTGGCCGAGGCGCTCGGCGAGCCCGAGCCCGTCGAATGGCCCGTCGCCGAGGCGTACTCCGACGAGCTCTACCAGCGGGTGGAGCAGGAGGCCGCGTCGCGGCTGCAGGCCGCGCTCGGCATCTCCGACAAGATGGAGCGCAAGTCCGCCGAGGGCGTCGCTCGTGACGAGACCTTCGCGGCCCTGGGCATCACCGAGGAGTCCGAGGAGAACGACGCCGCCAAGAAGGCGTTCAAGGCCGCTTCGAAGAAGATCATGCGCGACCGCGTGATCAACGACGGCATCCGCCTCGACGGCCGCGCCCCGGCCGACATCCGGGAGCTGTCCGCCGAGGTCGGCGTCGTGTCCCGGGCCCACGGGTCGGGCCTCTTCCAGCGCGGCGAGACCCAGGTGCTGAACGTGGCCACCCTCGGCATGCTGCGCATGGAGCAGATGCTGGACACGATCAGCATCGAAGAGACAAAGCGCTACATGCACCACTACAACTTCCCGCCGTTCTCGACGGGCGAGACCGGCTTCATGCGCGGCCCCAAGCGGCGCGAGATCGGCCACGGCGCCCTCGCCGAGAAGGCCGTGCTGCCGGTGATACCCACCGAGGACGAGTTCCCGTACGCGTTCCGGCTGGTGTCCGAGGTGCTGATGTCCAACGGCTCGTCGTCGATGGCGTCGGTCTGCGGGTCCAGCCTGTCGCTGATGGACGCAGGTGTGCCGATCAAGGCGCCGGTGGCGGGCATCGCGATGGGCCTCATCGCCCACGACGGCGGGTTCGTCACGCTCACCGACATCCTCGGCGCCGAGGACGCCCTCGGCGACATGGACTTCAAGGTGGCGGGCACGGCCGACGTCATCACGGCGTTGCAGCTCGACACCAAGATCTCCGGCCTGCCGGCCGACGTGCTGGCCGGTGCGCTCCACCAGGCGCGGGAAGCGCGCCTGAAGGTGCTCGAGGCGATGGCCGAGGCCATCCCGGGGCCGCGTGAGGAGCTCAACGCCAACGCCCCGCGGATCGTCGCGGTGCAGATCCCCAAGGACAAGATCGGCGAGATCATCGGGCCGAAGGGCAAGATGATCCGCGAGATCGAGGAGACCACGGAAGCCTCCATCGACATCGAGGAGGACGGCACCATCCGCATCGGCGCCACCAGCGGCGAGTCGATGGAGAAGGCCCGCGAGATCATCATGAACATCGCCTTCCCGCCCGAGGCCGAGCTGGGCGCGGAGTACGAGGGCGAGGTCGTGAACATCACCAAGTTCGGCGCCTTCGTCAACATCCTCCCCGGGCGTGACGGCCTGCTGCACATCTCGAAGATCGGCGGCAACCGTCGCATCGAGCGGGTCGAGGACGAGCTGAACCTCGGCGACAAGGTGCAGGTGGTGGTCCGCGAGATCGACGACCGAGGCAAGGTCAGCCTCGACCTGGCCGGCGCCCCGTCGGGCGGCGACGGCGGCGGCGAGAGCAAGCCCCGCCAGGAGCGTCGCGACGACGACCGTCGCCGCGACGGCGACCGGGACCGGGACCGGGGCCGCGACCGCGGCGACCGGGACCGCGGTGGCCGGGACCGCGACCGTGGCGGCGACCGCAAGCGGCGCGAGCCGCGCGGCGAAGGCCGTGACCGCGGCGACCGGGGTGGCGACCGCCAGCCCGCCAAGGCCGGCCGCAAGGTCGTGTCGTTCGAGGACGAGTTCGAAGGCGGCAACTGAGCAACCGGCGGCCATCGGCCGCCGGGCGTGACACGGAGCGGCGGGCCTGCGGGCCCGCCGCTCGCGTCAGGCCTCCGGGACGAGCCTTTGGGGGATGAGCGAGCGCCACTACTTTGGGGTCGACCGGGAGGTCTCTTGCGGGCGCTCTGCAGTGACATCGATCACCCGGCCGACCTGGACGGCTATCAGGTGGGACCGCATCCCCTGCTCGCCACCTATGCGTCCGAGCTTGCCCCGTGCGCCACGATCGACCAGGCGGTCCTCCCCGGGCCCGTCACCGGCGATGCTGCGCCCGACGTGGTCGTCCTCGCCTCGCCTTGGGACGTGCTCACGCCGTCCGGGCTCCTCGACCATGCCCCGTTCCTCAGCGGCCTGGGCTGCGTGTGCATCACCGACGTCGGCGGCCACACCAGCTTTGCGGACGCCGACCTGCAGCCCCGGCTCGCAGCCTTCCTCGGCACCGGCGCGCCGGTGGACTGCTGAGCCGAGCTGATGCGCGGCCTGTCCGACAACTTCTCGCTGGCGATGCAGCTGAGCCTCGGCGTCGCAGTGCTCACCGCCGTGGTGGCGGGAGTGGTGGCTGCGGTGCGGTTCCGCGACCGCCGGCCCGTGCTCGCGGCCAGTGCCCGGGTGGCGACCGCCGGGGCGGCGCTCATCGCGTTCGTGGCGACGAGCGTGCGCGGTGACCGGCTCGTCTTCGAGCGGGGCGGCGACCTGGTGCTGCAGCCCGGGCGCGCCGGCCTCGGCGACTTCGACCAGCTGCTGGCCAACCCCACGTCGCTGGCAGCGGTGCTCCTGGTGGCCAACGTCCTCCTGTACGTGGCGGTGGCGTTCGCCGGCGTCCTGGGTTGGCCCCACCGCCACCGCTTGGTGCTCCCGGCTTGCCTCGGGCTGTCGTTGACCGTGGAGACGGTTCAGTACTTGGCGCTGGGCCGGGTGGCCTCGACGGACGACGTCCTGCTCAACATGCTCGGCGCCACCATCGGGTACGGCCTGGGGAGGGCCGCCCTGCGGGCCGGCCTGTCGTCTGCGAAGTCCCGACGCCAGGCACCGGATCACGCGCCGGCCGGCTGATCCCGTCGCACCTCTAGCCGACTGGTGGCGGGACGCCTGTCGCACCCGGGCGGTACGGTTCGTTTGGGCCCTCCGCTGACCAGAGCTGCAGCATCGGGTGCATCCTCGTGGGCCTCTTGACACACCGAACACATGTTCGATAAGGTGACCGTCTCGCGCTGGAGGACGGATGGGTCAAGGGTTGGCGGGTGTCGCGCATCAGGGGGTACTCGGTAGGGGGACCCGGGGAAGCGCGGCGTCCGCCGACCCTGCCGCCCTCCTTGCCCTCCAGCCCGGCCGGGTCCTCGGCCTGGAAGGGCCGCCGGGGATGGGACTCACCAGGCTCGGGCTCTCCCTCCTCGCCGCCCCCGCCCGCCACGGGCCGGTGGCGTTCCTCGACGTGCAGGGGTGGCTCTGCCCGGCGGCGGCGTGGGAGGCGGGGCTGGCGCCGGAGCGGCTGGTGGTGGTGCGCTGTGGAGACAAGGCCCGCTGGGCGCAGGTGGCCGCCGCCCTCTGCGAGGGGGTGCCGGCGGTGTACGCCGAGGTGCCGGCCGGCATGAAGGAACCACTGCTGCGCCGGCTCGGCGCGCTGGCCCGCAGCCGGGGCACGGCGCTGGCGCTGCGCCCGCTGCGGGACGGGCTCCCCGGTGGGCTCGCCCACCTCCGCCTGCGAGCCCAGGAGGTGGCCTGGGACGGACCGGATGCCGGGCACGGCCGGCTGGGCCGGCGGCCAGCCCGTTGCGGGCGCCCGGGCCGGCGACGGTCTCCACCTCCTTGGCGACGCGCTCCACCAGCGGCGCCTCGCCGCCGTAGTAGCG
>JBFJZV010000249.1:0-3681 GCA_041621915.1 Acidimicrobiia bacterium
GCCAGCGTCGGCTCGGCGCCGGTGGGCCCGAGCGTCAGGATGCCGTCGATGTCGGCGTTGGCGTTGAGCGTGCTGAGCACGGTCTGCTGCGAGCCGGTCGGGTCGGCCAGGTCCACCTCGACGACCTCCGAGCTGCCGCCGCCCTCGGCGAGGCCGTCGTTGAAGCCGCCACAGCGCAGGTCGAGCGCGACGTTGCCGACCTCCTGGTTGATGCAGATCGCGGTCTGCACGCCTTCGTCGGCAAAGCGGCGGCCGGCGATGAGCCCGGCCTCGTACTCGGTCTGGCCAACGTGCACGAGCACGCCCAGGTCGGCGAAGTCGTCGCTGCCCGAGTTCATCGAGATCACCGGGATTCCCGCATCGACGGCGGCCCGCACGGAGTCACCCAGCGCGGTCGCGTCGGGCAGGGTCACGACGAGCCCGTCCGGGTCCGAGGCGACCGCGGCGTCGATGAGCTGGCTCATCTCCACCATGTCGAACGTGCCGGGTGCCTGGTAGGTCACGCTGACCCCCATGTCCTCGGCGGCGTCGGCCACGCCGTTGGCCGCCACCGACCAGAACGGGTCGGACGACTGGCCGTGGGACACGACGATGAACTCGAAATCGCGTTGCAGCACTGCGCCGCCGTCGCCGGTGGTGGTCGTGCCGCCGTCACCGGTCGTCGTAGCGGCCCCGGTGTCGGTGGGTCCCTCACCCGTGGTGGTGGTGCCGCTGTCGCCGCACGCAGCGACGATCAGCAGGAAGGCTGCCAGTACCGACAGCCATGCCGTTCTCCTCATCCCTTCCTCCTCTGTCTGGTCGTTCTCCGGTTATGTGCCGGGGATTCCGTCTCGTAGCCCGGGGGACGGCCGCGAGCACATTAGCCAGCGGACCCTTTCCGGTGGCGTGTCATGCGACCTCCGCCAGCCGGATCGGCCGGCCGTCCGCCTGCGACCGGTCGCACGCCACCGCCACCGCCAGCGCCGCCCTCCCCTCTGCTGGCGGGCAGGGATTGGGGCGGTCGCCCCGGGCCACGCCGACGAACGCCGCCAGCTCGGCGCGGTAGGCCGCGTCGAATCGGGCGACGAAGTCGGTCCAACCGGGTGCCGGCGCCGGGCTGCCCTCCTCCAGTGAGCGCAACGCCAGCCGGTCGTCCCAGCCGACCATCACCGAGTCGCGATCGCCGAAGATCTCCATGCGCACGTCGTAGCCGCGCGGGTCGTGGCGGCTGGCCGTCGCCGCCACCAGCGTCCCGTCAGAGCACCGCAGCAGCGCCACCGCTGTCGCCGCGTCGCCGGCACGCCGGAACGCATCGGCGCGCGGCATGCCGTCCGGCACCGCCGTCCAAGCCTGGACCTCCTCGATCTCGACGCCGAGCACGTAGCGAACGGCGTCGAAGTCGTGGATCATGAAGTCCTTGAACAGGCCGCCCGACGGCGCCAGGAACTCCTCCGGCGGCGGCGCCGGGTCGTGGCTGGCGGTGCGCACCGAGTACACGATGCCCACCTCGCCGGCCCTCACCGCGTCGTGCGCAGCCCGGTAGCCGGGATCGAAGCGGCGCTGGAACCCGACCTGGAGCGGCACCCCGGCGGTCGCGGCAGCGGCGATCGCCTCGTCGGTGACGGCGAGGTCGGTGGCGATGGGCTTCTCCGTGAAGACTGCGCAACCGGCGGCGGCGGCCGTCGCGATGTGCTCCGCGTGGGCGGGCGTGCTGCTGGCGACGACCACCGCGTCGACCGAGGAGACCAGCGACTCGACGTCCGGTGCGGCGTCGACGCCCAGCTCCGCAGCCGCGGCCTCGGCCTTCTCGGGGGACCTCGACGCCACCACGACACTGGTCACGCCGGCGAGCGAGGCCAGCACACCGGCGAAGTACCGACCGATCCGCCCGAGCCCGATGACGCCGATTTGCACGTAGGCTTCACCCTTGGAACGTTCCAGGGTTGCAACCTATACTTTTCGTGGCTGCTGAGTCAAACGGGCTTCGGGAGGCGGCAGTGGCGGCATCCGTAGGCGTCGGTGTGATCGGGATGGGCTGGATGGGCGAGGCGCATTCGCGCTCGTACCGCGCGGTGCCGCTGCGCTTCCCCAACAGCGGCATCCGTCCCCGGCTGGTCATCTGCTCCGATGCGGTGGAGGAACGGGCTTCGTCGGCGCAGGCGACACTCGGGTTCGAGGAGGCGACCGTCGACTGGCAGAAGGTCGTCGAACATCCCGACGTCGACGTCGTCGACATCGCCGCCCCGAACGCGCTGCACCTGGAGATCGCTGCGGCGGCCACGACTGCCGGCAAGCACGTGTTCTGCGAGAAGCCGGTGGGCCGCTCCCCCGCCGAGACCGCCGCCATCGAGGGCCACGTCCGGCGGGCCGGCGTCACCAGCTTCGTCGGCTTCAACTACCGGTGGGCGCCGCTGGTCCAGCGCCTCAAAGCGATGCTCGCGGACGGTCGGCTCGGCACGCCGACCAACTACCGGGGCCGCTTCTACTCGATGTACGGCTCCAACCCGCTCAGCCTGCTGTCGTGGCGGTTCTCCCGGGAGGCCGCGGGGCTCGGCGTGCTCGGCGACCTCATGTCGCACGTCGCCGACATGGCGCTCTTCCTCAACGGCCCGATCACCGCCGTCGCCGCCGACCAGCACACGTTCATCGCCGACCGCCCGCTCCCGCAGCCAGGCCGCAGCACCCACTATGCGGTCGGCGAGGAAGGCGATCCCACCGGGCCGGTGGAGAACGAGGACTACGTGGCGGCGCTGGTGCGCTTCGCCTCGGGCGCCCATGGTGTGCTCGAAGCGTCCCGCACGATCTTCGGGCCCAAGAGCGAGATGGCGTTCGACCTGTACGGGACGCAGGGCTCGGCGTCGTGGAACTTCGAGCGCCTCAACGAGCTGCGGCTGTACCTACCGGACGGCGACCGTGGCCACGACGGCTACACGACACTGCTGGGCGGGCCGGCGGATCCTTACCACAGTGCGTTCGTTCCGGGTGACGGGCTCGGCATCGGCTACGAGGACCTGAAGGTCGTCGAGTCTTACGAGTTCCTCCGCGCGGTCCGGGCCGGCGAGCCGGGTAGCCCCGGGCTGGCCGACGCATTGGCGGCGGCCGAGGTGCAGGAGGCGATGATCCGCTCGGCGGCCAGCGGCACGTGGGAGGACGTCCCCTCACTGCGTGAGCCCTGATGGCCATCCGCATCGCGAGCGCCCCGGTCAACTGGGGCGTGCTGCTGAAGGACACCCCTGACGTGCCGCCCTGGCCGCAGGTGCTCGACGAGATCGCCGGGGCGGGCTACGCCGGGACCGAGCTCGGCCCGTACGGATTCCTGCCGCCCGATGCCGGCCGGCTGCGTGAGGAGCTGGGCGCACGCGACCTCGCGCTCGTCGCCGCGTTCGTGCCGCTCAACCTGCGCGACCCCGGTGCCCGCCCCGAGGAACGGGACGAGGCCTACGAGGTGGCCGGCTTTCTGGGTGCGGCCGGCGCCGAGTGGGTCGTGCTGTCGGACGCGCTGTTCGTGGTGCCGCACCGCGCCGAGCGGGCGGGGCGCATCCGGCCCGAGGACGGCCTGCCCGAGGAGGACTGGCCGGCCTTCGTTGTCAACCTGGAGGCGTTCGCCCGCCGGGTACGCGACGAGCACGGGCTCGGCACTGCGTTCCACCCGCACGTCGGCGGCTGGATCGAGGCGCCGTGGGAGGTCGACCGGCTCCTCGA
>JBFJZV010000250.1:0-3639 GCA_041621915.1 Acidimicrobiia bacterium
AGGGCCGGGACCCGCTGACGTTCGTCGTCGGCAGCGGGCAGGTCATCGCCGGCTTCGACGACGCGGTGCGCGGGCTGGCCGTCGGCGAGACGCGGACCGTGCGCATCGAGCCGGAGGACGCCTACGGCGAGGTCGACCCCAGCCGCGTCCTCGAGGTCCCCATCGACCAGGCGCCCGAGGGCGTGCAGGTGGGCGACGTCCTCTCTACCGGCTCCGGGCAGCAGGTCGAGGTGGTCGAGGTCACCGACGAGGCGATCCGCGTCGACACCAACCACCCGCTGGCGGGCCAGGCGCTCACCTTCGAGGTGGAGCTCGTCTCGATCGGGTAGCGCCGGCGTCGACTCAGGAGCGCTACCCGCCGCCCGCCACCGCCGGCTGGGGGCGGACCGCGTAGATCAGCGGCACCGAGGCGACCGTGACCGCTCCCTTGAAGGCGACGTTCACCCAGAAGATCTCCCAGACGTCGGCCGCCGGCGCCACGCCGGCGAACGCGATCAACACGAACAGGGCCGAGTCGATCGGCAGCGCCACCGCATTCGAGCTGAGCACCCTGCCCCATTGGCGCCGCGTCCCCATCCGGGCGACCCAGGCCCGGTAGACCTCGGTGTCGATCAGCTCCGAGATGACCTCGGCGACGATCGATGCGAACACGATGCGCCACACGGGCGCCAGGACGGCGCCGAACAGCTCGGTCTGGGGGCCGACACCGTCGAGTGCCGGCAGCTCTGCCACCACCCAGAACAGCCCGGCCATCGCCAGGTTGAGCCCGGCGGCCACGCCGATCATCGTGCGGGCCACACGAGCGCCGGCCGCCTTGTGGATGAGGTCGCGCACCGTGAACGTGATCGGGTACACGAGCGTGCCGGCGTCGACGCTCCACCCGGCGACCTCGGTCAGCTTGAGCGACGTGATGTCGGCGAGGAGCTGCGCCGCCACGTACAGGGATGCCAGCAGCGCAATCGTGATGGCCGCCCGGACCGGCAGCGCCTCGCTCGTCATGAGGCGGAACGGTACTCCGTCGCCCCCGTCGTCGACCTGCGCAAGAGATGCTGCCTTACGCGCAGAGGGTGGTAGCGTCCCGGCCGCGCAGCGCGGTGCTCGAAGGGCACCCTCGACAACTGTGTGTCACCGAGATTATACTTTGTGTGGTCAGGAAGGCAGCGCCCAGGGCCAGGGCGCACATCCAGCGGAGAGACGGGCGGTGATAGGCTTGGCGGCTACCGGGGGCTCCGACACCGGGGCGGCAGGGAGGAACGACCCCATGCTCACCGACGTGGCGATCGCCGTGATCGGTTGTGGCTACGTGGGTTCGGTGGTGGCTGCGGGCATGGCGCACGTGGGGCACATCGTGGTCGGGGTCGAGATCGACCCGGCCCGGCTCGCGGGCCTCCAGGACGGGAGGCTGTCGTTCTACGAGCCCGACGCGGAGAAGTTGATCAGGGAGGGCATCGCCGCAGAGCGGCTCTCGTTCACCTCGTCCGCAGCGGCAGCCGCGGGCGCCAGCATCGTGTTCGTCTGCGTTGACGCCCCGGTTGCCGACGACGGGGGTGCAGACCTGCGCTACGTCGCGTCGGCCGTGGACGCAGTGGCTCCGCACCTGCGCCCGGGCCAGGTGCTCGTGTCCAAGAGCACGCTCCCGGCCGGCGGCGCCGCATGGATCGAAGAGCGGCTGGCCCGGCACGGCGTCACCGGGTGCCCTGTCGTGGTCAACCCGGAGTTCCTCCGGGAGGGCGCGGCAGTCGGCGACTTCCTGCACCCCGACCGTATCGTGGTCGGTGGCGACCCCGGGGCAGCCGCAGTCCTGCGTATGGCCTACGCTCCCATCCTCGCCCAGACGTTCGGGGGGGGCCGCAAGGATGCCTGCCCCGACTACCTCGTGACCGACCGCGTCTCGGCCGAAGTGCTGAAGCACGCCGCCAACGCCTTCCTCGCCAGCCGGGTGAGCCTCATCAACGAGATCGCCGAGGTGTGCGCCGCGGTCGGCGCCGACGTGACGGCAGTGGCAGAAGCGGTGGGCCTCGATCCCCGGATCGGCCCGGCGTACCTGCAAGCAGGCCCCGGCTGGGGCGGGTCGTGCTTCGGCAAGGACCTCGACCTGTTCGCCGATCTGGCGAGGCGCCACGGTGTCGAGCCGACGATGCTCTCCGCGATCCGCCGCGCCAACCACGCGCATCGGGCGTGGGTCGTCGACCAGCTCGAGTGGAACCTCCGGGGCCTGCGCGGCAAGCGCATCGGTCTGCTCGGTCTGGCGTTCAAGCCCGGCACGAGCGACGTGCGCGACTCGCCGGCCGTGGACCTGGCGGCTCGACTCCTGGCGGCCGGAGCGACCGTCTGCGCGTACGACCCGGAGGTCGTCGACGGCATCGACCTGCCGGGGCTCAACCACTGCACCACCATGAACGCAGCCTCCTGGGGCGCCGACGCGCTCGTGCTGGCCACTGACTGGCCCGAGTTCGTGCACGCCGACCTCGAGCAGTTCGCAGTGATGATGGAAGGGGACCTGCTCGTGGACCTGCGCAACGCGTGGGATTCGCGCCGGGCGGCCGCGGCCGGGCTGCGCCACGTCGGGGTCGGCATCCCGCCCCCGCCCGAAGGCGAAGCGCCCATCAACAGGGAGGCGGTCGGCCATGGGTGAACGAGTGCTCGTCACCGGGGCGGGCGGCTTCATCGGCCACCACCTGGTCACGTACCTGCGCCAGCAGGGCCACTGGGTTCGCGGCGTCGACATCGAGCGCCCGGAGTTCTCCGACATCGACGCGGACGACTTCCGCTTGCTCGACCTGCGCGTCTGGGAGCACTGCCTCGAGGCGACGGCCGGCGTCGACCACGTCTACGCGCTGGCTGCCGACATGGGAGGCATGGGGTTCATCTCGAAGAACCACGGCACGATCATCCGCAACAACACGCTGATCAACATGCACACCCTCGAAGCGGCCCGCCAGAACGCCGTGTCGCGCTACCTCTACACGTCGTCGGCGTGCGTGTACCCGGACCATCTCCAGCGGGTCACCGACGTGGCCCCGCTCAAGGAGGAGGACGCCTACCCGGCCGACCCCCAGGATGCCTACGGGTGGGAGAAGCTGCTGGCTGAGCGGGCCTGCCTCTACTTCGCCGACGAGTTCGGCATGGAGACCCGCATCGTGCGCTTCCACAACATCTACGGGCCGCTGGGCACGTACGACGGCGGCCGGGAGAAGGCGCCGGCTGCGCTGTGCCGCAAGGTGGCGCAGGCGACCGACGGCGACGCCATAGAGATCTGGGGCGACGGCGAACAAACCCGCTCGTTCTGCTTCGTCGACGACTGCATCGAGGGGATCTACCGGCTGATGCAGTCCGACCACGGCCAGCCGCTCAACCTCGGGCGCGACCGGATGGTCACGATCAACGAGCTGGCGGAGATCATCATCGGGATCTCGGGCAAGCGCGGCATCACCCTGCGCCACGTAGAGGGCCCACAGGGTGTTCGCGGCCGCAACTCCGACAACTCCCGCCTCCGGGAGGTGCTCGGATGGGAGCCGTCCACGCCGCTCGAGGAGGGGCTGGTGCCCACCTACCGCTGGATCGAGAAGATGGTGGCGGGCGGCTGAGCGCGGCTGGTGGAGCTCGCAGCGGGATCGGCAGGGTCGACATCCTCGGCAC
>JBFJZV010000251.1:0-3552 GCA_041621915.1 Acidimicrobiia bacterium
CCACCGGGCGGTGTCCGAGGCTCGTGGTGTCGAGTTGCGCAAGCTCGGCCGCCCTGCGAGCCTGCGGTCCGCCTGCTGCGGAGATCGTCCCTTCCATGGCCGGGGCAGCCCCCACCACAGCCGAACGCCGCCGTCTCCCGGCGCCCGCGCGCGCCCTGCTCGTGATCGGCCTGCTGTACGTGTTCCTGGCCGGGGTCAAGCTGCTGGAAGGCGGCATCAAGGGGCTCGGCAGCGACTTCACCGACGCGCTGTTCAACAACGTCACCAACCCGGTCGCAGGGCTGTGCGTGGGGGTCCTGGCGACGGTGCTGGTGCAGTCGTCGTCGGTGACGACGGCGACGATCGTCGGGCTGGTGGCGGCTGGGGTGGTGGACGTGGGTTCGGCGGTGCCGATGATCATGGGCGCCAACATCGGCACCACGGTCACGAACACTCTCGTGTCGCTGGCGCACATGCGCCAGACCGAGGAGTTCCGGAGGGCGCTGACCGCGGCCACCATGCACGATTTCTTCAACCTGCTGGCCGTGGCGGTGCTGCTGCCCCTCGAGGTGGCGACCGGCTTCCTGTCCACGGCGGCCGCCGACGTGGCGGGCTTCATCACCGGTGGCAAGGAACTGGGCGGCAGCTTCGACAGCCCGATAAAGGGGGCGGTCGGCTGGGCGGCCGACCTGGTCGAGGGTGCATTCGAGCTGGTCTTGTCCAACGAGACGGCCTTGGCCGTGCTCGGGATCGTCGCCGGGGTCGGCTTGATCTTCGTGACGCTGACGTTCATCACCCGCAACATGCGGGTGCTGGTCGCCGAGCGAATCGAGCGCTCCCTCAACGCGGCGCTGGCCCGCAGCGGCCTCGTTGGGATGGCGGTGGGGATGCTGGTGACGATCGCGGTGCAGTCGTCGAGCATCACCACGTCGATCCTGATCCCGCTGGTGGCGTCAGGGATCCTCGTGGTGCGCAACGCCTACCCGATCACGCTCGGTGCCAACGTCGGCACCACGGTCACCGCACTGCTGGCCGCCCTCGGCGCCGGCGCCACCGACGGGCTCACGATCGCCGTGACCCACACCCTGTTCAACCTGGCTGGCATCCTGCTGATCTACCCCTGGCCGCGGGTGCGTTACCTGCCGGTGTGGCTGGCCGAGCAGCTCGCGGACGTTGCGGTCGGCCGGCGGTCGCTGGCCGTCGCTTACGTTGCGGTGGCGTTCATTGCCGTGCCGCTCGTCGTTATCGTTTTGCTATGAGAGCGAGGGACTGATGGTGCTCGACTTCTTCAAGCGCACCGACCACTCGGTTATCGAGGAGGTCGAAGAGACCATCGTCGGTATGGTCCGCGACAGCCGGGTGGTCTACGACACGGCGTCCGAGGCGGTGTTCGGCGGCGGCAAGTCGAAGCAGGCCAAGCAGGCCGTCCGGTCGACGGATTGGGGCATCAACAAGGCGCAGCGGGACGTGCGTCGTGCCCTGCTGCTGCACGCTTCGGTGACCGCCGCCGTCGACCTGCCCCTGGTGCTCGTGTACATGAGCGTGGTCAAGGACGTGGAGCGCATCGGCGACTACGCCAAGAACATCTACGACCTCGCCAAATACGGCGCCAACTTCGACGCGGCGGAGGATCGCGCCGAGTTGGAGCACTACCGGGACGCGGTCGGTCAGCTCATCGACGACGCGGCCGAGGTGTTCGAACACCGCGACGTCGAGCGGGCGCAGCGCCTCATCGATAAGGCCGATGGCTTCCTCGACGACCACGACGCCCACGTCAAGGCCGCCTACCGGTCGGACGGGTCGGCGTCGGATGCGGTGGCCCGGGCGCTGTACTTCCGTTACCTGAAGCGGATCACGGCGCACGTCATGAACCTCATGACGTCGCTGGTGCTGCCGCCCGACCGCCTGGACTACTACGACGAGGAGCCGGAGGACCGCGACCCGGCGTAGGTGTTTGGCCCGTCGTCCGATGTCACGCCCTGAACGTGCCAGGCCTCGGTTGTTCGTCTCCTGCGTATCCCTCCTCCCACGGGTAGCTCCCGTTGTCGTCGTCGTAGGTGAGCTGCAGCACCGGCACCGACTGCTGGCGCCGCCTCCGGTAGAAGCGGTTGGCTGCGAGGGCGATCTCGCCCGGGTTGGGCACCTCCTCGCAGACGACCCGGTGACCCCACCCGTCGATGTCGACGACGTCGCCTTCGTGGAACGGCGCGCCGGCCCGTATCTCCTCGCCGAAGGCGTTGAGCACGCTGGCGGCCCGCTGAGGCGACACGCTGAAGACGAGCAGCTCGGGGTGGCGGAAGCCGAACAAGCCGACCGTGTAGGCGAATGGTGGGCCGGTGCCCTTGCCAACAGTGCAGTTGCACGAGCGGATGGTGCAGTTCGGCCCGCCGACGTACTGGATCATCCAGCCGTGGCGGCGGACTGCGTGCTCGAGCTGGGCGTTCGCCTGCCGGATGGCGCGGCCGGGCACCCTCCCGTTCCTGATGCTCCTGTTGCTCCTCCGCTGTTGGGATTGCGGGGTCGCTGGCGTCGGCGGCTCATCGTTTCTCCCCTTCTGGGTCTGGTGGTGAAGGTATGGGGAGGGTGCGACAGATCTGGTGGCCGTGTCGGGCGGCGCTCTGCCGGTATCGTTCCGGGGCGGTCGGAGGAGGCGCGGTGAGCGAAGTCCAGATAATCGGACGGCTGCTGCTGGCGGCCCTGTGTGGGGCGCTCATCGGCTTCGAACGGGAGCAGGCGCAGAAGTCGGCTGGCGTCCGCACCCACACGCTTGTGGCGGTGGGTGCAGGGGCGTTCACGATCACGTCGGTGATCGGGTTCGAAGGTGGCGACGAGTCCCGGGTCGCCGCCCAGATCGTCACCGGGATCGGCTTTCTCGGCGCTGGCGCCATCTTCCGGGAGGGCGCCTTCGTGCAAGGCCTCACCACGGCCGCCGGCCTATGGGTCGTCGCCTCGCTCGGCATGGCGGCCGGCACGGGGCGGCCGTTCCTGGCGGTCGCCGGAACGACCATTGCGCTCACCGTGCTGTACTCGATGCGGTTCGTCGACGAGGCGGTGGCCCGCCGCAAGCGCCAGGTCCGGGATCGGATCGAGGTGCACATCGAGGACACCGGCCGCCTCGAGTCGATCCTCAAGTTCACCCGCCGGATCGACGAGGACGCCGAACAGGTCTCCTTCAAGCGAACGGGGCAGGGGACCGGTGTGCTCACCGTGTCGGTGAGCGAGGCGCGGGCCGAGATGGTCGCCGACATGCTGGCTTCCCACAAGGGGGTGGCGAGCACGGAGGTACTGTCGCCGTTGTACTGGCCACAGAAGAAGCGGGACTGACCTCGTTCCGGCGTCTTGCGCGATCAGCCCTCTCCGGTACAATGTTGAGCGCATAGCGACGCGGGGTGGAGCAGTCTGGTAGCTCGTCGGGCTCATAACCCGAAGGTCGCGGGTTCAAATCCCGCCCCCGCTACGACAAAGGCCCCGGTCAGAGCGATTTCTGACCGGGGCCGAATCGCGTCCGGGGCCAAACTTCTAACGGATCTTCTAACGGGCGGGGGCTGTGCGCGGTTGTGCGGTCTCGGTAGA
>JBFJZV010000252.1:0-3550 GCA_041621915.1 Acidimicrobiia bacterium
GTCCCGCTCCTTGCGGGCCGCCTCCTCGCCGGTGAACCCGTGCTTCGACCAGTCGATCCAGCGGTCCATGCCGGTCTCGCCCGAGGTGTACTCCTGGCGGAACTCGGCCGACCAGATCCCGAAGCTCTTCTCCATCCGCAGCGACAGCAGCGCGTTGTAGCCGTACTCCACCGCGCCGAGGTCGTCGCCGGCCGCGAGCAGCAGCCGCCGCAGCGCCGCATGCTCGACGGCCGGGCAGTGGATCTCGTAGCCGAGCTCCCCGGTGACCGAGATGCGCCCGACGCGAGCCCGCAGCAGCCCGACGTCCAGCTCCCGGCACCGCATGAAACCCAGGTCCGAGACGTCGTCGAGCGCGACCCGCTGCAGCAGCTCGCGAGACTGCGGTCCCGACAGCGAGAAGCCCACTACCGCGTCCGACACGTCCCGCACAGTGACCCCGTCGGCCACGTGGTCGTGGAACCAGCGCATGTGCCACGCCCGCAGGTAGTAGGAGCCGACGATCCACCAGGTCCCGTCGCCCCAGTTCCACAGCGTCAGGTCGCCCTTGAGCCGGCCGTCGTGGCCCAGCATCGGGGTCAGCCGGATGCGGCCCGGCCCTGGCAGCTTCCCCGCCAGCAGCCCGTCGAGCCACGCCGCAGCGTTCGGCCCGGTCACCTCGTACCGCGAGAAGCCCGCGATGTCGAGGATCCCGACTCGGTCGCGCACCGCCCGGCACTCGTCCCCGACGATGTCGAAGGCGTTCGAGCGCCGCAGCGTCGGGACCTCTTCGAAGCCCGGCGGGCCGAAGAAGATCGGCACCTCGAGCCCGTACGACACGCCCCACTGCGCGCCCCCTTCGGTCATCGCGTCGTAGGCGGGGGCCATCCGCAGCGGCCTCCCCGCCCAGAGCTGCTCGTTGGGGTACGTCATCACGAAGCGGCGCGAGTAGAACTGCCCGGTCATCTGGCGGATGTACTCGCGGTTCTCCGCATAGGAGCCGAACCGGGCCACGTCCATCCCGAAGATGTCCTCCTCGGGCTCCCCGTCGATCATCCACTCGGCCAGCGACTTGCCCACCCCGCCGCCCTGCAAAAACCCCGCCATCACCGCGCACGCCGACCAGTAGTTTCGCAAGCCCGGCACGGGGCCGACCAGCGGGTTGCCGTCGGGGGAGAACGTGAACGCGCCGTTGACCCACTGCTTGATGCCGGCGTCGTCGAGCACCGGGTAGCGGCTCACCGCCATGGCAAGCTCGTCGGAGATGCGGTCGACGTCGGGGGAGATCAGCTCGACGCCGTAGTCCCACGGGGCGCCGTCCATGTTCCAGTGCTTGAAGTCGAGCTCGTAGATGCCCACCAGCATCCCGTCGAGCTCCTGGCGCATGTACGTGAACCCCTCCAGGTCGACCACCAGCGGCAGCTCGAAGTCGAGCGCGGCGATCTCCGGGATCGCCTCGGTGATCAGGTAATGGTGCTCCATCGGGGTCACCGGGAGCTCCAGGCCGGCCATCCGCCCCACCTGCTTCGCCCACAGCCCGGCGGCGTTGACGACGTGCTCGGCGCGGATGGTGCCGCCCTCGGTCACCACGTCCCACGTACCGTCGGGGCGGGGACGCAGCTCGACGACCCGGTTGTGCTCGATGACGTCGGCCCCGCGCTTGCGAGCGGCCTTGGCGTAGGCGTGGACCACCGCCGAGGGGTCGATGTAGCCCTCCCGGTCGGCCCACAGCCCGCCCAGCACCCCTTCGACGCTGATGATCGGGCAGCGTTCGGCGATCTCGCCCGGGTCGACGAGCCGGACGTCCTCGATGCCCATCGTCTGGAACACCCGGTAGGCGGCCTGCAGCCACTCCCACCGCTCGGGCGCCGATGCCACCGAGATGCCGCCGGTCATGTGCATGCCGACGTCGAGCTCGGCCTCCTCGCCGATCTCGGTGAGCAGGTCGATGGTGTACGCCTGCAAGGCGGCGATGTTGGGGTCGGCGTTGAGGGCGTGGACGCCGCCTGCGGCATGCCAGCTCGACCCGGCGCTGAGCACCGAGCGCTCCACGAGGGCGACGTCGGTCCAGCCCTTCTTGGCGAGGTGGTACAGCACCGAGGCGCCGACGACGCCGCCGCCGATCACCACGACGCGGTACTGCGAATTCATCGACCGGGAACATAGCTCGCGGGTAGTGTGCGTGCGTTGGTGGCACGAGCCGAGAGGGAGGCTGCGCGATGCGACGGATCGGTCTGCTGATGACGGTGGTGGGAGTGGCGGCGGCGCTGCTGGTAGGCACGGCGGGCACCGCGGCGGCCATACCCACCTCGCTCGACGGCGACGGCGACGGCTGGATGAACACCGTCGAGACGCTGCTCGGCTCCGACGCCGGCGATCCGTTCAAGACGCCGGAGAGCTTCGCCATCCCCGCCTCGTGCTTGGACGGCGCCGACAACGACGGGGACGGCGCCACCGACGACGCCGACCCGGGCTGTCATCCGATACCGGTGATCGAGGGGACGTTCCCGCCCGCGGGGTTCGACGTGTTCGAGTCGGACATGGACGTCAATGGCCTCGCGATCGAGACCCCGATGGGCAGCTGCGCCATCGACTTCGAGGGTATCGGCCCCACCGTGGTTCGCCGCGGCAACCCGGCGCCGGCAGGGGGCATGCGTGAGATCGACGTCGAGATCGTCGCCATGCAGCTCACCGGCACCGCCAACCTGCTGCCCGGCTCGCCCTGCAATGGCGGCCAGCGCGTCGTCGAGGTGCCGGTTACGCTGATGGAGGACCCGGCCAAGGCGTCGGCGGGCAAGGTGACCGCCTCCCAGTCCGGTGCCGACTTCCCGGCCTCGAGCTTCTTCGACGTGAACTTCCAGGTCGACTCGCCGCTCGGGCTGCTGCCGGGCATGCTGCGAGTGACCAACGACCAGATCAACACGTTGCCGCCGTTCCACACGCCGAACAACCCCGATCTCAACCCCAACTGCTACGACTTCGGCGGCGTCCACGAGCACTGCCCCAAGCCGCCGCTCGACCACTTCCAATGCTATGCCGGCGATTTCCCGGACTTCGCCCCGCAGCGGGTGCGGCTCCTCCTCGACCAGTTCGGCGGCTCGCCCGTCGAGGTCTTCGAGCCCAACCTGCTCTGCAACCCGGTGCGGAAGAACCGCCTGCCGATCTTCGACGAGGATGCCCACCTCGAGTTCTATCGGGTGCGGTCGCCGGTCGAGACGCCGGCCGCCGGCGCCCCGGTGGTGGTCCGCAACCAGTTCGGCACCCAGACCTTCCAGGTGGGCGACCGGGTGGCGATCGCCGTCCCGACCCGCAAGAACCAGCAGGGGCCGCCGCTGGCGCTCGACCACTACGCGTGCTACGAGGTCACCGGCAACCAGCTCAACCGCCCGGTGGCGCTCCAGGACCAGTTCGGCAACTCCAACACGGTCGTGTCCCGCCCGCTCGTGCTGTGCAACCCGGCGGTCAAGGTCCACAACGGCCAGCTCACCCGGGTCCAGGACAAGCGCTGGCACCTGATGTGCTACGCCATCCAGCCGACGCCGCTCAGCCCGACCACGGTGAGCGCCAGGAACCA
>JBFJZV010000253.1:0-3516 GCA_041621915.1 Acidimicrobiia bacterium
ACCAAGTCGTCGCCGATGGGGTCGATCGACGTGCCGTTCAACCCGATCAGCCTGGCGCTGGGAGCCGAGGCGACGTTCGTGGCTCGCACCATCGACATGGACCGCAAGCACACCACCGAGATCCTCCAGCAGGCCTACGACCATCAGGGCTCGGCGTTCGTCGAGATCTACCAGAACTGCAACGTGTTCAACGACAAGGCGTTCATCCAGCTCACCGGGCGGGAGGAGCGGGCGGCCAACCGCATCTACCTCGAGCACGGCAAGCCGGTGACGTTCGGCAAGGACGGCGAGCAGGGCGTGGTGATCGAAAGCGGCTTGGCCCGGGTGGTGAACGTGGCGGACGTCGGCCTCGGCGCCATCCACGTCCACGATGCCCACAGCCCCGAGCCGTCGGCGGCGTTCGCGCTGAGCCGGCTGGCGCACGGCCCCAACGGCCCGACGCCCATCGGCGTGTTCCGCTCCTCGGCCGACGAGACCTACGACGACCTGCTGCGACGCCAGCTCGCCGAGGCCCAGTCGAAGAAAGGCCCGGGCGACCTGGCGCACCTCGTGCGGTCGGCCGGCACCTGGACGGTGGAGTAGCCCGCCGGCTCTGCCCCCGCTGGCGGGGGAAGTACCCCGAGGCGGAGCCTCGGGGGGTAGGGGGTGCGAGTGGCTCGCCCGGCCGTGGAACAAGCGCCGCGCCCTCAACGTGTTCCTCGACGACGAGGCGGCGTATCCCGCCGGGTAGACCGTCGCCGGAGGCCAGCCGGCGGTTGCTACCTTCGCCGGACGTGAGCCGCGTCGACATCCGCTTCCTCAAATGGCCCGACACGCTGCACTGGCACTTCTCCGGTGAGCGGATCGTCGACGACGAGCACGGCCTGTGGGTCGGCGGCCGGGTGGGCGAATCTGCCCGCAGGGGGAAAGAGTCGCCGAAGACGTTCCGCCACGACTGGGTGAAGGTGCTCGTCGACGGCGCCTGGTGGACGGCGATCTGGAACACCTCGGGCGACTGCTACGTCGACATCGTCACCCCGCCCCGCTGGAGCGGCGCCGTCGTCTCGATGATCGACCTGGACCTCGACGTGTACCGCCACCCCGGCGGCCGGGTGGAGGTGATGGACGAGGACGAGTTCGAGGAGCACCGGCACACGCTCGGCTATCCCGACCAGGTCGTCGACCTGGCCCGCACAACGACTGCGCAGGTGGTGCTGGCGATCGAGCGCAGCGACGAGCCGTGGGGCTCGGTGGGCCCGGCGCGGCTGGCGGAGTGGAGGGCTTAGCCCTCCGCCCAGCGGAGCACCCGCAGCGCCCGCAGCGTGTTCCACCGGCTCGGCCCGCCGGTCCGCTCCATGTCGAACCACACTCGGCCGGCGTGCTTCTGCTGCACCGGCCACCGGCCGTCCTTGCGCCGCCTTCGTCGCAGCAGCTCGACGGCGTCGCCGAAGCGGTCGTCCCACGCTGCCCGTACCGATTGGAAGTGGTCGAGGCCGCGCAGCACGTCGTAATGCCACCGGGGCGGGAACGACAGGCGGGTGAGCACCGGGTTGACCACCGAGCCGTCACGGTGCGACTTGAAGAGCCGGTGGGCGAGGAAGAACTCGCGGCCCCGGGCGAGAGCAGGGCGCACCGCGTCGCCTCCCACCTCACCAAGCGCTTCCAGCGCCGAGATGGCGGTGTGGAACGAGCCGTGCCGGCTGCCGGTGCGCGGGGTCTCGCAGTTCCAGCCGCCGTCGTCGAGCTGGTTCGCCAGCAGCCACGTGACGGCGCGGTCGACCCGAGGGTCGTCGAACCCGAAGTAGCTGGCCAACACCACGTACATCGAGGTGACGCAGGCCTCCGGCGCGTCGATCGAGCGGGCAGGCGTGAGGCCGCCGTCGAAGTAGCGGGCACCCTCCCAGAGGAGCTCGACCCCGCGGCGCGCGTCGGGCGTCGCCGCCGGCAGGCCGCAGCGCCGCAGGAGCAGCAGCGTGTAGGCGGTCGACGTCCACTTGGGACCGTAGAGCCCGCCCGCCCAGGTCCCGGCCCGGTCCTGGCGAGCGAGCAGCTCGCCACCCCAGCCGGTGGCGGCAACCCGGGCGCGCTCGGCGGCGACCTCGGCGGCGGGCGCGTCGAGCAGGTCCCGCATCACCTGCCAGCGGATCGCCGGGTCACCCTCCAGCAGCCAGCCGACGATCAGCTCGTCCGCCACCACACCGTCGCCAGCTCCCGCTCGCCCCCGCCCAGCAGCAGCCACTCGCCTTCGGGCACGATGTCGGGCTCGAGCAGCGCCTCGAGCTCCGGCTCCCGCTCCACCGGCAGCACCAGCCGGCGGCGGAAGAAGCCGACCAGCTCGGCGCGATCGGTGAAGCGGAGCCCGCCGGGGCGCGACCACCACTCGACGGCAGGCTCGGCGCCCAGTTCCTCGTGGATCACGGTGACGAGATCGCCGACCGTGGGCCCGGCCGGCCGCCCCAGGGCGTGGAGCGCCTCGTAGTAGGGGGCCAGGCTGGCCCAGGGGTGCGCGGGCGTCAGCTCGATCACCACCGCCTCCCGGGCGGCGGCGTCGAGGGCCCTGATGAACGGGGCGATGTCCTGGACGTCGTACACGACATGGGCCGACATCACTACGTCGTGCGCGCCGGCCGCCGCGGCGACGTCCGGCCAGGCCCCCTCGATCACGTCGACCGCGACGCCCAGCCGCTCCGCTTCCTCCCGTAGGCCCTGGGCCATCCCCGGGTTCTTCTCGACGGCGGTGAGCCGGTGGCCCTCGGCGGCCAGCGGCAGCGACGCCCGCCCGGTGCCGGCGCCCACGTCGAGCAGGGTCCCGCCGTCGCCCAAAAAGGGGCGCACGATGCCGGTCGTGTCGGGCTCCTCACCGGCCTCCGCGGCTGCGGTGCGGCGCTTCCAGAGCTCCGGCGGCCAGGAGTACGGCGAGTCGGGCACCGCGTCGAGCAGCTCCTGGGGGATCGCCCACGCCTCCAGCTCGGCCCGCCAGCGCTGCGCAGCGCCGGCCGTCAAGGCCGCCGCCAGGGTGACCGAGCGATCATCGCAGACCGGCGAACAGGTCGTCGTCGGGCTCGGCGCGCACCCGGCTGAAGGCCAGCGTGAACGGCTCCCGCGACAGGAAGCCGCGGCGGGCGTCGGTGGGGATCTGGTGGAACCAACCGTCGGCGGGGATCTGGGTGTAGTGGGCGAGCACCGCCTGCTCTTTCGCTTCGGCGAACCGGGGCGACTCGAGCCACAGGGTGATGTCCTCGTCGCGGCTGCCGGCCGCCGGCTCCTTGGCCGCCTCTTCCGGGTCCATCTCGCCCTTCTCGGCGGCTTGGCGCTGCATCTCGCGCACCGCCGAGCGGGGGAACGTAGCCCAGTACAGCTTCGACGGCTGCCACGGCTCTTCGCCGTCCTCGGGTGGGTAGCGGCCGGCGTCCGGGGCGCCGAAGAACGCCGCGGTGCCGATGCGGTGCACCTGGATGTGGTCGGGGTGGCCGTAGCCGCCATACGGGTCGTACGCGGTCACCACCTCGGGCCGGTAGTGGCGGATCAGCCGCACCA
>JBFJZV010000254.1:0-3499 GCA_041621915.1 Acidimicrobiia bacterium
GGTAGCGGTAGTCCTCACCCTTGCCGATGTTGCGCCACGCCAGGTACCCGGCGAGCCGGGCCCCCCAGATCGTCACGAGAGTGACGAGCATCACCCGGCGCGCAGTGTCGCCGTCGGCCAGGACAAACGTCACCCAGGCGACCACCACGAAGCCGAGGCCCCAGAAGATGTCGACGATGCTGGCGTCGCGCAGCGCCAGGCTCAGCAGCCACAGCAGCACCATCGCCGCCGCGATCACTGCGGCGTTGGCGGCGAGGACGCCCGTCACGATGCGTCGGCGCGCTGGCGCTCGATCCAGTCGTCGACCTTCGTCCACTGGTCGAAGAGCCAGTACATCTGCTCCCGCCGCCGCTCGGGCACCTCTGCAGCGGGCACGCGCCAGAAGGCGACCCGCACCCGCTGGCCGACCAGCCCGCCGCCCCACAGGTCGCCCAGCTCCGCAAAGCCGCCGAGCCCATCGTGGGCGCAGATCACCACGTCGACGTCGGGCGCCCCTTCGAGCAGCGCCCGGGGGCCCCCGATGCGGGGCGGCATCAGGTGACGCAGCTTCTGCGCCTGCGCGTACAGCTCGGGGTCGCCGGCCTCGAGCCGCTCCAGCGCCCGTGCCTGCTTCGCTGGGGTGTACCGCGTCCCCTCGGGGTAGATGATCACGCCCTCGTCGGACCTGAGCCCCTCGGCGAGGCGCCGGACCGCGCTGATCTCGCCGGCGCCGTCGGCGCCTGTTCGGGAGACGAAATGGTTGGGGATGCGGCTGCCCACGACGTCGAACATAGGGTCCTGGAGAAGCTCGCGCTTCAGCACATACCGGAGCCGGATGCCGTGCGGGTTGGCGACCAGCGCGCCCGGCAGCAGCACGTCGACCAGGCTGGCATGGCGCATCATCAGGAGGATGGGGCCGGGAGCGGCAGCTTCGGCGCCCTCGACCTCGAAGCGGAGGCCGAGCAGCACGATGGCGGCGCGGAACAGGGTGCCCAGCGCGAATCCCTGCATCGCGAAGTGGGCCGTCTCGTAGGTGCGCCTGCCGATGAGCCGCCCCCCGGCGGTCCCGACCCAGATGAGCAGGGAGCCGCTGAGCAGAAGCATCTCGAGGACCAGGTACAGCTCGACGAACCCGAGCAACCGGACCGCCATCCACGGCTTGCGCCGGGCGGCCCACCGCACCACGTCGACTATCAGGGCGGCCGCCGCCAGTAGCGGCAGCAGGCCCGTGATCACGACGAACCCGGCGACCGTGCGCGGAATCGTCACCAGGCGGCGGCGCAGCGCCCCGTTCTCCTCGGAGGCGGCGGGGCCGGTCACGTCGTCACCGGCTCGGGCGAGCGCGCCTCCGCGGCGGCGGCGACGAGGCGGGCCATGCGCCCGAAGATCAAGTAGTGAGCCGGCGCCAGCACCGCCCAGTAGAGCCGACCGGCCAGGCCGCGCGGCACGAAATAGGCGGTCTGGAGGAGCACCGCGCCGCCGCCGTCCGACGGCTCGGCGACGAACTCCAGCCAGGCGTCCCCCGGCAACCGCATCTCGGCGAACAGCAGCAGCCGGCGACCCGGGTCGACTGCCGCCACCCGCCAGAAGTCGAGCGCTTCGCCGGCGTGGAGGTCCTCGGGATGCCGCCGGCCCCTCCGCAGCCCCACACCACCGACCAACACGTCGAGGAGACCGCGCAACCGCCACGCCCAGTCGAACGTGTAGTAGCCGGTGTCGCCGCCGATGCGGGCGAACGCCCAGTAGACGTCTTTCGGCGGGGCGGACGTCGTCACCTGCCGGCGGTCGAGCTTGATCGTCCCGCCCGACCACTCGGGGTCGGTCGGCAGCGGCTGGGCCGGGGCGATGGTCGCATCCGACCAGCGGGTGACCACGTCGAGGTCGCGGGAGCGCTGCAAGGCGCGGCGGATGGCCTCCCGCAGCGGGATCAGGTCCCCGGCGTAGCGCTCGGCCACCGAGTTGTCGCTGACGATGACCTCGTTGCGCAGGCTGTCGACCAGCGGCTTCGCGACGCCAGTGGGCAGCGGGGTGACCAGCCCGATCCAGTGCGACGACAACTTCGGCGACAACACCGGCACCGGCACGATCAAGCGGCGGAGGAGCCCCGCCTCGTCGGCGTACACCCGCATCATGTCCTCGTACGTGACGGCGTCCGGGCCGCCGATCTCGTAGACCCGGTCCTCGCCGTGGTCCTCGCCGAGGACGCCGACGAGGATCGCCAGCACGTCCCGGATGGCGATCGGCTGGCAGCGGGTCCGCACCCACCGGGGCGTCACCATCGCCGGCAGCACTTCGGTGAGGTATCGCAGCATCTCGAAGCTCACCGATCCCGACCCGACGATCACCGCGGCTCGCAGCTCGGTGACCGGCACGGGGCCGGCGGCCAGCACCTCGCCGACCTCCTGGCGGCTGGAGAGGTGGCGGGACAGGTCCTCGCCCTCGCCGAGGCCACCGAGGTACACGATGCGGCCCACCCCTGCCTCCGCCGCGGCGTCGCGGAAGTTCTCGGCGGCGCGCCGGTCCCGGTCGGCGAAGTCGCCGGCGCCGTCCATCGAATGGATCAGGTAGTAGGCGGCGTCGCAGCCCGCCAGCGCCGGCCCCAGGGAGGACGGTTCGAGCACGTCGCCCTCGACCACGGCCACATCGCTCCGCCAGGGGTAGCGATCGAGCTTCTGTGGGGAGCGGGCGAGTGCCACGACCTCGTGGCCCTCCTCGATGAGGCGGGGGACGAGCCGCCCGCCTATGTAGCCCGTCGCGCCGGTGACCAGGACCTTCATGGCGGCTGAGCGTAGGCGTTTCGGCACGGGTAGGTTGCCGGGGAGGAGGAGAGGAGGACCTCGTGCAGTACATCGTCCGCTACGACGTGGCGCCGAAGAAGGCCGGGGAGTTTCGCCAGTGGATCATCGACAACGACCAGGCGATGCGCGACCATCAGCCGGAGGGGTGGGCCTACCTCGGCACCTGGTTCACCGTGCTCGGGTTCGGGCAGTATCAGGTCGAGTCGCGCTTCGAGGTGGACGACTATGCCCGACTCGGGTCGGGCTTCGGCGACGAGGCGCTCCAGCGCCTCCAGCTCGAATGGTTCGAGTTCATCGACACCCGCCGCCCCGGCGAGACGTACCTGATGAAGTCCGCCACGGACGTCCAGGTGATGGAGGGGACGTAGTTTCACATTGCACCCGACCCGGCCCAACCCCGTGCCGCGCTGTCAGCGTGCGGGGTTCTCCCGGTTGACCGCTTCTCTGAACCGCTGCGTCGACTCTCGGCGGAATCTGGTCTGCAGGTGGCGGAGCACCGGGAGGCCTAGGGAGGCCAGCGGGTGGTCGGGGCGAGAGAAGGCGGAGACGTCGAAGGTGACCCGGTCGGCGGTGTCGATCTCCACGACGAAGCGCTCCTCGCCGGCGAGCAGGTGGCCCGGGAGGGTGCCGGTCGCGAAGCCCGCCCGGTCGTCCTCCTCGATCGCGTAGACGACCCGTAGCGCATTCATCGACCACAGGCCGGCCCACGTCGCCACCAGCAC
>JBFJZV010000255.1:0-3413 GCA_041621915.1 Acidimicrobiia bacterium
CGCGAGAACCGGGCCAGCACCTCCGGCCCCCACGACGGTGCGCCGGCCCAGCCCTCGAGCTGGCGCACCAGCGCCTCCCTCCTCCGCACCTCCGCATAGAGCGGCGGCAGGTAGCCGATGGTGAGCGCCACGAAGATCATGCCGGTCGCTCCGCCCAGCACGTCGAGTGCAGTCGGGACGGGCTCGGGTGTCGACACGAACCCGAGGGTGAACACCGACGACCCGCTTTCCCGCAGCGCGTCGCCCAGGGTCAGGTCGGCCCACGGAAGGAGCAGCAGCGCGAAGGCGACCACGAACGACCCGAGGAAGGACGCCAGGATCCCGATGACCACGGTGGGCGCCAGGAACCCGAGCCACCGGTCGGCCTGGTCGTACGACGGGAGCCGGACGGCGATGGCGTGGAAGACCCGGTACCCGTTGCGGCCGATGAACGCCGGGAGCACCGACCAGCCGCGCCGGGGGACGATCAGCGTCTTCATGACGCCCACCACCGTCCCAGCTGCCAGGAAGGCGCCGGCCGCGAAGCCCACCCACCGCAACACGACCTCCACGCGGCCTCCCAGGATCCGTCCCTTGCAGCATGACGGGCGCCGACCTGCTGCGAGCATGGGCCTTCTGCCTGTAGAAGCCGCCGAGGCGCCTTTCGTACGCTGGTTGCAGCCATCGAAGGACGCGGATGGCTCAGACATCGTGGGCGCCGGGGCGGCTGCGCACGGCGACGGCGTTGCTCGCCGTCACCACGCTGGTCGGGGCGTGTGGAAACGGCGGTGGGCCGGGGCGCGCCGCAGACCTCCCGGCGGGTGAGGTCGTCCTCTATACGTCGATGCCCGCCTCCATCGTCGAGCGGCTGGAGTTGATCTTCGAGGGCGTGTTCCCCGACCTGGAGGGCCAGCTGTGGGTGGCGGCGGGGGCCGAGAGCGCCGGGGGGATGACACTCACCGTCGTGCGCTCCCCCACCGGGCCGCTGCTCGACCGCATCATTCGTGAACACCGCGCCGACGGGGTCGCCGCCGACGTGATCTGGCTGGCCCACCCAGGCGCCATGGAGCAGCTGAAGGCGGCGGGGGTGCTGGCCCCCTACGAGCCGCCGGCCGGTACGCCGATTCCGGCGGAATATCGTGACCCAGACGGCCAGTACGTGGCGGGCCGGGTCATCAACATGGTGATCGCTTGGAATACGGCCCTGCTACCGGAAGGCCTCACCGACTGGCCAGACATCTTGCAGGCCCGCGGGAGCGCCTTCCCCGGCCCCCGCTCCGGCGCGGCGCTCGCCACCGTGAAGGCGCTGCGCGACGCGTACGGCGACGAGTTCTTCCGGCAGGCGGCGGCGAGCGGCGTGGTCCTGGTCGACAACAACAGCGTCGCCCGCGACGCGATCGTCACCGGTGACTTCCAGGCTGCAGTCGTCCTCGACTACCTGGTCCGCCAGGCGCAGGCCGACGGCGCGCCCGTGGACATGAGCTTCCCTGCAAGCGGTGCAGTGGTCATCCCCAGCCCGCTCGGGATCACCGCCGCGGCGGTGAACCCGGTGGCCGCCGCCGCATTCGCCGACTTCGTGCTGTCGGGCAGCGGCCAGCGGGTGCTGGTGGAGATCGGCAGCTTCTACCCCGCCCGTTCCGACGTCGAGCCGCCGCCGGGCGCCCCGCCGCTGGCGTCCGTGCCACGGCTCGATGTCGACTGGGCCGAGCTCGCGGGCGAGGAGGGCGAGCTGAAGGCGTTGTGGCGCGAGGCGTTCTCGTGAGCGACACCTCGACCCGGGAACTCGGACCCGCGGCGGAACTGCTCGACATCGCTGATCGGCACCGGGTGCGGCTGGGCAGCCTCGAGCTGACCGGGCATCGGCGGCGTCCTTCCGGAGCGCGGCCGCCGCTGCCCCGGCCGCTGCGAGCCTCCGGGTGGCTGTGGCTGGTGGGAGGGGCGCTGGTGGCGCTGGCTTGGGCATCCCTGTTCACGTGGCCGGAGACGGTCCGCTGGTGGTACCAGCGGGATCACGAGGTGATCCGGGCCCTGGCGGCTGTGCGCAACGCCGGCCTCGACCGGGCGGCCGCCGCCGGTGCCGCGCTCGGGTCGATCTGGGTGGTGCGCGCCGGGTGGCTCGTGACGCTCGCCGCGCTGGCGTATGCCCGCCGGTGGCACCGGATGGTTGCGGCCGCCGTGCTCGGGTTGATCGTCGAATGGTCGATGACCGTGCTGGCCCTCGAGCTCATGCGGGAACGCCCCCTCGGGGTGGAGATCATCGGCGACTGGTCGGGGTCGTCGCACCCTTCGCTGCCGGTGGCCTCCCTGACGGTGGCGGCGGTGGTAGCGGCGATGGTGCTCCTCCCAGCCGGGGTGGGGCGGCGACGGGCGATGACCGCCGTCATGAGCGCAGTGGCGGCCGTGATCGTCTGCCGGGTGTACCTCGGCGTCGATCACCCCACGGACGGCCTGTTCGCGGCCTTGTTCGCAGGTGCCGTCGGCTTCGTGGGCATCCGCCTCCTGGCCCCCGATGGTGCGTTCCCCGCCAGCCTGCGCCGCAGCCAGCCCGCCCACCTCGAGATCGGTGGGGCGCGCACGGCGGCAATCCAGGCCGCCATGGCCGACCAGGCAGGGATCGTGGTGGAGGACGTCCGACCGCACGGTCTCGAAGGTTCGGCCGGGTCGACGCCGTTGCTGATCACCGTCGCCGGCCATGGCGAACAGGCCCAGGTGTTCGGCAAGCTGTACTCGAGCACCCACCTCCGCTCCGACCGCGCCTACAAGGTCGCCCGGACGATCCTGTACGGGGCGCTGGAGGACGAGTTCACCTTCACGTCGGTGAGCCGGCTGGTCGAGTACGAGGACTACATGCTGCGGGTGACCCGCGACGCCGGCGTCCCCTGCCCGCAGCCCATCGGGTTCGTCGAGCTGACCCCCGAACGCGAGTACCTCGTGATCACGGAGTTCCTGGACGGGGCTCAGCCCATACTGGAGGCGCCGGTGGACGAGCTGATCGGCCTCGACGCGATCGGGGTCGTACGCCGCCTGTGGGACGGGCGGCTGGCCCACCGCGACATCAAGCCCTCGAACGTGATGGTCCGCGACGGCCGGGTCGTGCTCGTCGACGTCGCCTTCACGACCGCACGGCCCACCCCCTGGCGGCAGGCCGTGGACCTTGCCAACATGATGCTGATCCTCAGCCTGCGGCTGCCGCTCGAACAGGTCTACGACCTGGCTCGCATGGAATTCGCGGCGGAGGACATCGCCGAGGCGTTCGCCGCGACGCACGGGGTGACGCTCCCGGCGGAGTTGCGGCGCATGCTG
Source organism: Acidimicrobiia bacterium (assembly GCA_041621915.1). Lineage (GTDB taxonomy): Bacteria > Actinomycetota > Acidimicrobiia > Spongiisociales > JAOTWH01 > JBFJZV01. Next base: position 3,283 of record JBFJZV010000255.1, read on the forward strand.
AAAGCCGCGCGCGGTGGGACCGGCGTCGACCACGTCGCGGCCTTCCGGGCACTCGCCCCGCACCGGGAGCCGATCCACATCCAGCGTTGGAGCACCCGCCGGGCGGGTCTGCTCGTCGGGGGTGCCGGCGC
>JBFJZV010000256.1:0-3312 GCA_041621915.1 Acidimicrobiia bacterium
ACGCCCAATAGGAGCACTCCCCGCCGGCCAGCTCGCGCTCGACGAGCGCCACCGACAGGCCGCCGGCGGCGGCGCGTGCGGCCACGTTCTCGCCGGCGGGCCCGGCTCCGATCACGATGACATCGAAGGTGCTACCGGGCATGAGGAACTCTTCTCTGGGAGTGGTGGGCCTTCGCGGGCACAACACGCCCCCACGCCGTTAGCTTCCCAGCCGCACCGGCCCCCCTCGGCCGGACGCCAACTCGGCGCAGCCCTCTTCCCCCGGTTGGGGAAGAGAGAAATCTCCGACGCGTCAGCAGCGTTGCCGGTGGCGCTTGCGACGCGGCAGGAGTGTTGCCAGATGCGACCACGGCGCGACACGGGCAACCTGCCGAGCCCGGAATGAGGGCTCGGCGGGCCAGCCGTACCTCCCGGTGGAACAACCGATGAACCTCAGCCCACTCCTGCACCTCATACACCCTTCCTCCTCGGTCCGCTACGACCGAGGGTGGTCGCCAAATCTGTCAGTTCCTGGGAACCGCGCAGTTTTCGACCGGCGAGAAGTGCTCAGTATTCACCCGGCGTCGACACGAGCGGTAGCAAGAGCCGCGTAACACGAGAGCTGCGAACTGGCTGGCCCCAAACAACATCGGGTGGGGGACGGGCAGGGCCCGTCCCCCCTCATCCCGATTGGAGCGGAGCAGCCTCGTCACCGTGAGGGGGGCCGGCGCCAGGCTGATCCGTCCATGGACCGCGTGAGAGATGGGAGGCTCTCGTTGTACGCTGGTCCGACAGGTACGACCCGGCGCTCCGCCCGAAGTTCCCTCAGATCTGCCGCCGAGGGGTCGAATAGGTCGGGCGCACTAGTGACCGTGACGGGAACTCATCGCGCGCAACGGGGTCTAATGCGAAACGATGCCACATGGGAGGTGTTGAGCGACCTCGACTTGGCGCGCGCGGCCGTGGACGATCTCGGCGCGTTCGGCGAGCTGATCCGGAGGCATCAGGACTTCGTGTTCGGAGCAGTGTTGAGAGTGGTGAAGAACCGTACGCAGGCAGAAGACCTCACCCAGGAGGCCTTCATGCGCGCGTTCCGGGCGCTCGACGGGTTCCGCGGCGACGCGGCCGTGCGCTCGTGGCTCTACCGCATCGCCACCAACCTCGCCATGAACTCGGTCACGAGGCGCCGCGAGTACCCGAGTGACACGATGCCGGAGCGCCCGGCGGCCGATCGCGGCCCGGCCCGCTCGTTCGAGGCCGAGGAGCTGCGCGCCCACTTGCGGGAGGCGATCGCCGAGCTGCCCGACGAGCTGCGGGTGCCGCTGGTGCTGCGCGAGTACGACGAGCTGAGCTACCAGGAGATCGCCGACACCACCGGCCTGCCGCTGAACACGGTCCGGACCCGCATACTGCGGGCGCGTCGTGCGTTGCGGGACAAGATGGAGGCGTGGCGATGAGCCGCGCCTGCGCCATCCAGGACGACCAGCTGCGTGCGTTCGCAGCAGGCGTCGACGAGTCGGTCATCGACGAGCACGTCGCCACGTGCGACGAGTGCCAGGAGTTCCTGGCCCGGCTGTGGGACGGCGCGCTCGACACCGATCTGGCCGAGCCCGTGGTCAAGGCGATCCGCCTGGAGCTGTTCCTGCTCGACGTCGCCAAGCTCTTCGCCGACGTCCTCGGCGACATGGGGCGGGCGGGCAAGGTCTACCTGGGTGGCGCGGAGGAGTAGTCGGGCTGCGGGCCGGCGTTTAACCTGCCTGCGCCGAGTGAACGAGGGGAAGGGAACCGAGTGAGCCTCAACGAGGTGCTGGTGACGCTGGGCGTGCTCGCCGGCATCACCATCGTGATCCTCGTGGTCGGCGCCGTGCTGAAGCGGAAGCTGCCCGCGCAGCTCGGCGAGCTGCTGGGCCAGCTCATCCCCGTCCTCGTGTTCGGGCTGTGGGCGATGGGGGTCTTGGTCATCATCGACCCCGACCAGGCCGACAAGCTGGTCACGTCGACGGCGAACTCGGTGCCGCGGGTGATCGTGGCGGTCATCCTCGTCATAGTGGCGAGGGCGCTGGGCCGGATCGTGGGCCTGCTCGTCGAGACCGCGCTCCGCCGGTCGTCGCCGGTGCTGGCGTCCCGGGCACGGATGATCGCCTCGTCGGCGATCCTCGGGGTGGGCGTGATCATCGCCCTCCAGCAGATCGGCATCTCCACCGACATCATCCTGATCCTGGTGGCGTCGTTCGCCTTCGGACTGGCGCTGGCGATGGCGCTGGCGGTGGGGCTGGGGTCGGTGCCGCTGATGCGCCGGGTAGCCGCCGGCCGCCACGTGCACAACCGCTTCGAGGAGGGCCAGCTCATCCGGGTGGGCGCCGTCGAGGGCCGGCTCGCGTCGATCGGGTTGGCCAGCAGCCGCATCGAGGCGATGGACGGCGGGTTCGTCGAGGTCCCGAACGACGAGTTCCTCGAAGGGCCCGTCGCGATCCTTCGCTAGCGACTAGCTGGACGCCCAGTCGGCTGCCGCGTCGCCGCCGCCCGGCGCCGAGATCCCCGCGCCGCCGCCGGCGACCGCATCGCCGTCCGGCCAGATGCCGGCTTCCACGGCCGTGCTGAGCCGACCGCCCCCGCCGCCCCACGCGACATAGTCGACGATGGCGTCGGCGTTGCCGAAGTCAGCGTCGGTGTAGAGGCCCAGGTCGCCGCCGTCGGCGTTCAGCGGAGGCAAGTCGGAGGCGGGAATGTCGGTGGACTCGCCGGCGGCCAGCTCGCCCGACAGCGCCAGGTACTGCGGCCGGTTGCAGAGCCACATGCCGTCGAGGCTCACCGGCTCGCTGCCGAGGTTGGTGAGCGTCACCGAGCCGCCGTCGCCGAACGTCACCGCGGTGATCGCGAGCCCGCCGTCGCCGCCGGTCGACGCACCCTCACCCTCCGTGGCCTCGGTGGCTTGGGTGGTCGGGGCCGCCGTCGCCTGGGTGGTCGGTTCCTCCGCGTCCTCGGTGGTCGGCGGGATGGCGGTCGAGACGGTGCCGCCCTCGCCGTTCGAATCCCCGCACGCAGCGCCGAGCAGCAGCAGAACGGCGAGTAGAAATGCAGCGCGCTTCACTGGAAGGTGCCTCCTGGTCGGCTGGCGCCGAGCCTACATGGCGGTGGCGGTTCCGTCGGTTGCGGCCCAGCCGGACCACCGGGCGACCGTCACGACGATGGCCGGCCCGGCCGGCGGCCGGTGCCGGTAGTGCGGGTACTTGGCCTGCAGCAGCTCGACGGCGTGAGCAAGGGCGGGCCCGTCGGCCGCGACGGCGGCCGTGCCGTCGGCCCGCACCCACCACAGGCGTGCCCAGTCGGCGT
>JBFJZV010000257.1:0-3208 GCA_041621915.1 Acidimicrobiia bacterium
CAGCTCACGCTCGAGAACTTCCGGGGGCTGTTCGACAGCTCCGTGACGCCCGTCGACACCTGGCTGTGGAACAGCTTCAAGATCGCGTTGATCGCCGCCGCCGTCAACGTGATCGTCGCCGCGTTCGCCGCCTACGCCTTCTCCCGGCTGCGCTTCCGGGGGCGCCGCGCCCTGCTCACCTCGCTGCTCGTGTTCCAGATCTTCCCACAGTTCCTCGGCTTCGTCGCGTTCTTCGCCCTGGCCCAGCAGTTCGGCGACGTGGTGCCCGCCCTCGGTCTCAACACGCACGCATTCCTCATCCTCGTGTACCTGGGCGGGGCCGCCGGCTTCAACGCATTCCTGCTGAAGGGGTTCCTCGACTCGATCCCGGCGACGCTCGACGAGGCAGCGCTCATCGACGGCGCAGGCGAGCTCGGGATCTTCCTCCGCATCATCATGCCGCTGGCCCGGCCGATGCTGGCGGTGATCTTCATCATCAGCTTCGTGGCGATCTTCAACGAGTACATCCTCGCCTCGTTCCTGCTCAGCAGCACCGACCAGCTGACCCTGCCGATCGGGCTGCAGGCCTTCCTCGGCGAGGGCTACAACGCCAAGTGGGGCACGCTGGCCGCCACCGCCCTGCTGGGCTCGCTGCCGATCGTGGTGGTGTTCCTGGTGGCGCAGAAGCAGATCATCGGGGCGCTCACCGAGGGCGCCGTCAAGGGCTGAGCCCCACTCGGGTAACTTGCTGGCCTCATCCTCCCGAGGAGCCCACGCTATGCAGATCAACCACAGCTTCCAGGTCGAGCGTTCCGTCGACGCGGTCTGGGAGTTCTTCCAGGACGTCCCGTCGGTCGCCGATTGCCTGCCCGGCGCCGAGCTGACCGAGGACAAGGGCGGCGGCGACTACGCCGGGAAGGTCACGGTCAAGCTCGGGCCGATGACCGCCACCTTCGAAGGCGAAGCGCATGTGGAGCCCGATGAGGCGGCGAAGTCGGCGCACATCGCCGGCAAGGGAGTCGACCGCCGCGGGGGGAGCCGAGGCCAGGTGAAGGTCGACTACGCGCTCGCTGCGGAGGGCGGCGGCACCAAAGTCGACATCGACGCCGACGTGACGCTGTCGGGTGCGATAGCGCAGTTCGGGCGCACCGGCCTCGTCACCGAGATGTCGAACCGGCTGATCGGCGACTTCGTCGGCTGCCTGGAGCAGAAGCTGGCCGCCGAGACCAAGGAGGAGGCTGATGCGATCCAGGCCGCCGAGGTCGAGGGCATCTCGCTGTTCCTGTCGAGCCTGCTGGCGTGGATCCGGGCCAACCTGAAGCGGGTGCTGGGCGGCCTCGGCGCGCTGCTCGGCCTTGCATTCCTCAAGCGGTTGATCCGCCGCAAGCGCGGCTGACTACCGGCCCGGCTCGAACGGGCCGTCGCCCTCGCCGGTCGACTCGGCCAGGAAGCGCTCGATCTCGGCGGCGATCTCCTCGCCGCTCGGCATCTCGCTCTGCGCGTCGGCGACAGCCTCGAGCTGCTCGACGTACTGGCGGGCCTGGGGCTGCGTCTCGAGGATCTGGTCGAGCTGCTCCCGCTGGCCGGCGGCGTCGTCGACCAGCGTGCCGAGCGCGATCGTCACCCCGCAGTGGCGGGCGACCCGCTCGACCAGCGTCACGACGCCGGCGTGGTACGTCCCGCCGACATAGTGGGGCACCTGCGCCCAGAACCCGACGGCGGGGACCCCCTGGTCGACCACGTAGTGCTCCACGATGCTCACCGCCGCGCCGGGCACCCGCAGGATCCCCTCGGGTAGCTGCTCCTCCTCGGAGATCAGCTCCGGGCGGGAGGCCGTGGTGAGCAACCGCGTGGCCCGGGTGTGGGGCGCCGCCGAGGGGATGCCGCCCAGCGACACCCACTCCACCACGCCGAGCCGCGCCGCCAGGTCGGCCACCGAGCTGCCGAGCTGCTGCCAGTGCCAGTTGGGCTCGGTGCCGGTGAGTACGAGTAGGTCGCGGTCGCCGACCCGCGTCTGGCGCAGCGTCAGCTCTGGCCACTCGACCGACTCCGTAACGCCGCCGACGAAGGTCACGGCCGGCCGGTTCACCCGGAAGTCGTACAGCGAGTCGGGGTCGAACCGGGCGATCACCGGACCGTCACCGGCGATGTGCTCGGCGGCCTCGGTACCGACGGCGCCGGCGTTCACCCAGCCGTCGAACGCGGCGATCATCGCGGGGGCGTTGAGGTCGCCGGGATCGTCGAGCTCGTAGATGGGCACGGCGCCCAGGCTACCGGGGGTCCGCACGGGGGCGCTGGCGCGCGCGCTTCGTGGTTGGGCTAGGTTGGTGGGCGTGGAGGATCGGCGCGCCGGAATATTGCCCCAACTAGCGGCTGACCTGGGAGAGCGCGCCGGCAAGGGCGAGCCAAGGGAGGCTTCGTGACCAAACGCAGAGTGTGGCTGCTCGCGGCCGTGGTAGCGCTGGCGGCGGCGTTGCTGCCGACGCCGGTGTCGGCTGGCGGCCATGGATTCCTGACAAGCGACCCGGCTTTGATCGACGTGACCGTCCCGGGAGGGTCGGTGCTCCCCATCATCAGCGTTGGCGAGATGGTCGACGGCGTGATGTTCGAAGGCATCCCGGACGGCATCGGCCTGGTTCCGGACGACGACGGTCACCCCCAGTCGAAGGGGCGGCGCGGGCAGCGGCCCGCCACCGTGGACGTGTACGTGGCGCACGAGCAATCGACGGTGCCGTTCCGCTCGGCGCGGGATTTCCAGGACGCGTCGGTGACGCGGTGGACCCTCGACACTCGCACCGGGCGGGTGCTGAGCGCCGAGGTCGCGATCTCGTCGGACAACGGCTACCTGCGGTTCTGCTCGGCGTACGTCGGGACGCCCGCCGATGGCTTCGACACCCACGTGTTCTTCGCCAACGAGGAGTCGAACGACATCGTGCCGGTGCCTGGCGGCGCGCCGTACGGCGCCGACCCGGCCACCGCGCCCGACCGTCAGGCCGGCTACGTGGTCGCCCTCGATACGGCGACCGGGGACTTCACCCAGATCGCCGGCATGGGCCGCCACAACCACGAGAACACCGTGGCCATCCCGGGCTACGACGACCTGCTGCTGGTGTCCACGGACGACACGTTCACCGCGACGACGTCGCAGCTGTACATGTACGTGGCGGAGGACCAGGACGCGATGTTCGCCGACGAGGGCACGCTGTACGCGTTCCGGGTGACCCACAAG
>JBFJZV010000258.1:0-3170 GCA_041621915.1 Acidimicrobiia bacterium
AGCCGTCCGCTGGCCAGGCCCTGCGCCTCCAGCGGGTGGTTGCACAGCAGCTTCATCATGACGAGGTGGTTGAGCGGGACCAGCGCCATGCGGCGGGCCAGCGCTGCCGCCCGCTCCTCCAACTCATCCACGGGCACGGCCTCCAGGGCCAGCCCCAGCTCGACGGCGGCGGCTGCCGGGATCTCGTCGCCGGTGTACAGGTAGCGCTTCGCCTGCTGAATGCCCAGCCGGTGGACCCACATCGCCGTGGTGGGGATGCCGATGCCCCGCGCCGCCGGGTACCCGAAGACCGCGTCGTGGGCGGCCAGGATCAGGTCGGCGCACAGCACGAGGTCGGTGCCGCCGCCCAGGCACCAGCCCTGCACCGCGGCGACCACCGGCTTGCGGCAGTACCACAGCTTGGCGAAGGCCGCCACGAATGGGCCGATGTCGCCGAGGTCGACGGTCGGGTCCCAGCCCTCGGTGTAGGCGAGGTGCTCGGCGCCCCAGTCGAGCTGGTACCCGGCGCAGAACGCCGGTCCCTCGGCCCGCAGCAGCAGCACGGAGACCCCGGGGTCGGCGTCCGCTTCGTCCACCGCCGCCGCCAGCTCGTCTCGCAGCTCCGGCACGATCGTGTTGTACTCGGCGCCCCTGGTGAGCACGATCTCCCGCACCCGCCCGTCGGTGGCGGTTCGCAGCGTGGCGCCGGTCACGGCCCGGCCCGCTCCAGCCGCAGCGGGTCGGGCAGGAACGTGCGCACCGTCGGGTAGGCGAGCTCCACCGTCGGTTCCTCGGCGATGCGCCGCAGCACCGACTTCCACACGGCCATCTCCACGGTGCGGCGCTTGCGGACCTCCACCAGCAGCCGGCCGGTGACGAGGACCCCGCTGTCCTTGACGGTGAGATAGGTGGCGGGCGTGAGATGGGTGTAACGGATCGAGTACGCCGCCGCGGTGCGGCGCAGCTCAGCCGACGCGCGGGTGGGGTCGTGGTGGGGGGCATGCTCCTCGAGCGCCTCGTGCATGATCCGCTCCGTCAGCTCCCAATCGCTCTCGAAAGTGACCAGCATCGGCAGCTCGTGCCAGACGAAGCCGAACCCCTCGGTGTAGTTGGCCACCGGCTCGGTGAACGTCAGGCCGTTGGGCACGTGGATGATCCGGCCCGTGGATTGGTCGGCGTCGACCCAGTTGCCGACTTCGAGCATGGAGAAGCGGAACACCCGCTGGTCGACGACATCGCCGATCTGGCCGGCGATCTCGATGCGGTCGCCCACCCGGAACGGCCGGCGCAGCACGATGTACAGCCAGCCGGCCAGGTTCTTCAGCACGTCGGCCAGCGCGATCGCGACGCCCGCCGACACCAGGCCGATGGTCGTCCCCAGGTTCGTGCCCTCGAGCCAGAGCTGGGCGACGATCAGCAGGCCGATCGTGAACAGGACGTAGGTGACGACCTTGCGGGTGCGGTACCACACCTGGGTGTCCTCGATGCGGCTGTGCACGACCCGCAGCACCACGGCCCGAACCAGCAGCAACCCGACCACCACCATCCCGGTGATGAGCCACTTGGTCTGGATGTCGGAGAGGCCGAACATGGGGCGGCCAGCGTATCCCTCGGGGCCCGCCGCGACGGGTAAATCGAGTGCTAGCTTCCGGCCGGTCCCCAGCCTGGAGCGTGACCGTGCCCGTCGTCGAATTCGAGCAGGAGGGCAACGTCGCGGTCGTCACCATCAACCGCCCGGAGGCCCGCAACGCGGTGAGCCCCGAGGTGCTGGTGCGCCTCGCCGACGCCTGGCGGCGGGTCGAGGAGGACGACGGGATCCGGGTGGCGGTGATCACCGGGGCGGGCGACACGGCATTCTCGGCGGGGGCCGATCTGAAGCTGCTGATACCGCTGATGACCGGCGCCCGCCAGCCCGAGAACGAGTACGACGAGGCGGTCGCCGCCGACCCGACGGTGGCGCAGCGAGCTCTCCTGCGGGACTACGACCCGGGCAAGCCCGTCGTCGCCGCGGTCAACGGCTTCGCGATCGCCGGCGGCTTCGAGCTGATGATCGCCTGCGACCTGCGGGTCGCCGCCGACGGGTCCCGTCTCGGCCTCCAGGAGGCCAAGTGGGGGCTGTTCCCGCTGGGTGGATCCACGGTGCGGCTGCCGCGCCAGATCCCCCATGCGCTGGCGATGGAGATGCTGCTCACCGGGGACCTCATCGACGCAGCCCGCGCCCGGGAGCTGGGCTTGGTGAACCGGGTCGTGCCCCAGCGGGACGTGGTGCCGGTGGCCCGGCACTACGCGCAGACGATCGCCGAGAACGGGCCGGTGGCAGTGCAGGCGATCAAGGCCTCCGTGAAGCGCACGTCGGGCCGCCCGGAGGCGGAGGCGCTGGGCATCGAGACGGAGATCGGGTGGCCCGTGTTCCAGACCCAGGACGCCATAGATGGGCCGCGCGCCTTCGCCGAGAAACGCCGCCCGGAGTTCAAGGGGCGGTAGCCCGCTCACTCGTAGGCGATCGCCTCCAGGATGTTCAGGCGGGCCGCCCGCCGGGCGGGGAAGATCGCTGCGATGACGCCGACGACGGCCGCGAACACCACGAGGAACACGATCTGGCCGATGGGGATGGACAGCTCGGTGATCCCGAAGCTGCCGAGCGCCGCCACCACGATGATCCCGAAGAAGAGCCCGACGACCGCCCCCAGCAGCCCGCCGAGCACGGCAACCACCACCGCCTCCCACAGCACCATCCGCCGCACCTGCCACCGGCTCATCCCCACCGCCCGCAGCAGGCCGATCTCACGGGTGCGCTCGGTCACCGACAGCACGAGCGTGTTGGTGATCCCGAACAGCGCGATCAGCACGGCGAGCACCAGCAGCAGCGTCAGCACGTTGAGCAGCACGTTGATCTGCTCCTCCTGCGACTCCCGGAACTCGCTCTGGTTCTCGACGTTGACCTGCGGGAACTCCGCCGCGGCGGCCTCGAGGGGAGCGCGCACCGCCTCGGGGTCCACGCCCTCGGCGACCTTCACGCCGATGGCGAAGTCGAGCTGGGTCGCATAGTTGCGCTCGTACTCGGCGAGGCCCAGCAGGTACGACGCCCCGTTGGGCAGCGCGTCCCGCTCCCCGAAGATCCCGACGATCGGCAGCTCCTGGAGGCCGGTGGCGGCGAAGCCCATCTCGATCGTGTCCCCGAGCTGCCAGCC
>JBFJZV010000259.1:0-3150 GCA_041621915.1 Acidimicrobiia bacterium
CGGATCGGGCTGGTCGGCGCCAACGGCGCGGGCAAGACGACGCTGCTGAAGCTGATGCTCGGCATCCTCCGCCCCCGGGAGGGCTCCGTGCAGGTGCTCGGCCACGACGTCGCCACCGACCGGCTCGACGTCAGGTTCCGGGTGGGGTACATGCCGGAGGGCGACTGCCTCCCGCCGGACCAGACCGCCGCCGACTTCGTCGGCTACGCCGCCGAGCTGGCCGGTCTCCCACCCAAGGCGGCTCGCCAGCGCGCCTCCGACGTGCTGGCGCTCGTCGGGCTGCAGGAGGAGCGGTTTCGCCCCATCGGTGGCTTCTCCACCGGTATGACCCAGCGCACCAAGCTGGCCCAGGCGCTGGTGCACGACCCTGAGCTGGTGCTGCTCGACGAGCCGACCGCCGGCCTCGACCCGGAAGGCCGTGAGGAGATGCTCGACCTCATCGAGCGGCTCGGCAGCTTCGGCATCGACGCCGTCGTCTCTTCCCACGTGCTGGGCGACATCGAGCGCACGTGCGACTGGGTCGTCATGCTGGACGGCGGCCGGGTGCTGCGGTCCGGCCCGCTGTCGGGCCTGGAGGCAACCGGCACGGTGCTGGTGGAGGTGTTCGACGACCCGGCGGACCTGGTCGCCCAGCTCACCCGGAGGGGCGCCACAGTCGAGGCCGACGGCTCGCGCCTGCAGGTGACGGTGCCCGACGGGGTCCCCTTCGACGTGGTCCGGGATGCGCTGGCCGCTTCCGGCGCCGGATTGCGACGGCTGGTGCCGGGGGCCACCACCCTGGAGGACGTGTTCCTCGAGGCGGGACGATGACCGATCGCTCCGGCGTCGTCTACGACCTCGGCTACCAGCCGTACGCCGGCGAGCGGCTCGGGCGCCGGGGCGCAGTGCTCGCGGTGCTCCGGGACGGGCTGCGCCGGGTGATGGGGCTGCGCCGGCGGGCGCGCCGCAAGATTCTCCCGTGGGGGCTGTTCGTCCTGGCCCTGCTGCCCGCCGGCTTCTTCGTCGCATTCAGCGTGTTCACCGGGGAGTTGCTGCTCGACGAGTTCAACCGGCCGGTCGAGCTGTTCGGCGCTGCCGACTACTCCAGCTTCAGCGCCACCTTCACGCTGTTGTTCGTCGCACTGGCGGCGACCGAGCTGCTGCTGCCGGACCGGACGTCGGGCACGCTGGAGGTGTACGCCTCCCGGCCGCTGAGCTTCGCCGGCTACCTCGGCGCGCGCACCGGCGCACTCGGCGCGCTCGTGATCGCCTTCCTCATGGTCCCGCAGGCACTCATCATGCTCGGCAACGCCTTCGTCTCGCCGGATGGCTTCCTGCCGAGCATCATCGACGACCTCGACGTCATCGCCCGCGCCCTCGCGGCGACGTTCGTGTACTTCCTGGCGTTCGCCCCGCCTGCGCTGGCCGTCGCGTCGGTGGTCACCAACGCGGGGGTCGCCGCCGGGATGTTCATCGCCGGCGTCGTCCTGATCAACTTCCTGGCCGAGTTCATGCTCGCCACCGACTTCGAGTACCTCACCCTGCTGGCGATCAACCATCACCCGCGGTACGTGGGTGATTGGATCTTCGGTGAGGACACCCTGGCGTGGATCCCCGAGCGCGCCGGGTTCGACCCGTGGGTCTCGCTGACGGTCATCGCCGCGGTCGCGCTCGCGTCGGCAATCGTCCTCATCTACCGGTACCGCTCGTGGCTGTGAGTGCAGACCCGGCGCAGGTTCCCGAGCCCACCGTCGAGATCGACCGGGCGTCCAAGTGGTTCGGCCAGAAGGTCGCGGTGTCGCAGCTCACCTGCTCGTTCGGCCAGGGCGTCACCGGCCTGCTGGGGCCCAACGGCGCCGGCAAGACCACGCTGCTGCGGATGATCACCGGCCTCATGTCGCCTTCGGAAGGGTCGGTGCGGGTGCTGGGCACGGACCCGCGCGCCGGCGTGGACGTCTACCGGGCCGTTGGGCTCGTGCCCGAGGAGGACGCCGTCTACTCCGACATGACGGCGACCGACTACGTGGAGTACGCCGCCCGGCTCTCGGGAGTCGCCGCCCCCGCCGCCGCAGCCGCCGCCGCGCTCGAAGAGGTTGCGCTGACCGCCGACGCGAGACGGCGGCTCGGCGGGTACAGCAAGGGCATGCGCCAGCGGGCCAAGGTGGCGGCGGCGCTGGTCCACGACCCGCAGATACTGGTGCTCGACGAGCCCCTTAACGGGACCGACCCGGTGCAGCGGGCGCGCCTCATCGCCTCCTTCCACCGCCTCGCCGCGGCCGGCAAGACGGTGATCGTCTCGTCGCACGTGCTGGCCGAGGTCGAGCGCATGGCGGATCGCGTGCTGGCCATCGTCGACGGCAAGCTCGCCGCGGCCGGCGACATCGCAGCCATACGGGCTGCCATGTCCGACATCCCGTTCCAGGTGGTGCTCACCGTGGACGACCCGCGACGGCTGGGTGCGGCGCTCTTCGGCGAGGCGCTGGCGGAGAGCGTGCGGGTGGAGGGCGAAGACATGCACATCGCCACCACCGATCTCGGCACGCTGGGCCGGCGACTGCCCGCGCTGGCGGTGGAGCTCGACGTGCGGCTCAGCCGCATGGAGCCCGAGGACGAGTCGCTCGAGAGCGTGTTCCGCTACCTGGTGCGACGGCGATGAGGCAGGCGGCCGCCATCGCTCGCGTGTCGGCTCGCCAGCTCCTCTGGGTCCGCCGCACCTGGGGGCTGCTCGCGCTGGCGGGCGTGCCGCTGCTGGTGATGGCCCTCGGCGGGGCGGGCAAGACGGAGCCGGCCGCGTTCGAGTTCTTCCACCAGGGACCGCTCTTCGCCCTGCTCGTCATCGTCACCCCGATCGTCGCCCTGCTGAACGCGGCGGCGGCGCTGGGCGCCGAACGCAGCCAGCACACGCTGTCGTTCCTCGCGGTGCGACCCCTGCGGCGCTGGCAGATCGCACTCGCCAAGTTCGGGGCGGCGTGGACGGCCGGATTCGCCGTCGCCGGCGCCGGCGCCGTGGCGCTGGTGCCCCTGCTGGTGGTCTACGCCGGGGAAGCCGGCACCGCCTTCCCGCTGCTGCTGGCCGTGCTGCTGAACGTCGCCGTGTACGCGGCCCTGTTCGTGCCGTTGGGCCTGCTGATGCGGCGGGCGGTCCTGGGCGGCCTGATCTTCGTGCTGGTC
>JBFJZV010000260.1:0-3119 GCA_041621915.1 Acidimicrobiia bacterium
ATCGTGATGAGCATCGACGGCACCGGCCTCGACTCGGTGGTCGACGACCTCCAGGGTGTGGTGGTGCTGGCCAACGCCAGCGACGACTTCCAATCGTTCCCCGTGCCGGGCACCGCCGGGGAGGAATGGGCGCTGCACCCGGTGCAGCAGTCGTCCGCCGATCCTGTCGTGCAGAGCTCCTGGCACACCGAGGCGACCGGCACCTTCAACGTGCCGCCCCGCACCACCGCGGTGTTCGTCACCGACATCACGCCGCCGGTGGTGGAGGCCTCGCTGACCAAGAACCAGGGCAGCCGCAACGCCGCCTGGTTCGAAGTGGGGTTCTCATGCTCGGACGCCTCGGGCACTGCGGTGTCGGCGGCGATCAACGGCGTCGAGGTTCAGGACGGCGACACGGTGAAGCTCACCAAGAACCAGCGCCCCCGCTGGGTCCGCGACGGCCGCGGCCGCCTGCACATCTGGGCACCGCAGTTCGAGCTGACCGTCACCTGCGAGGACGGCGCCGGCAACACGACCACCGAGGTGGTGCCGGCGCCGTTCTGACGGGGTGCGTCGGTCGTTCACGTGTAGAGGTGGATACCTGCGTCTTCCATGATCGTCATGAACGTGAGGTACTCCACCATCGACACGTCGTCGAAGGCGAGCTCCTCCGGCGCGACCTTGAAGTGCTCCATCGAAGGGCCGCATGCGTAGATGCGGGCGCCGAGGCTGCGGAGCTGCGCGAGCTTCTCCTGCGGCGGGATGTGGCCCGACCCGGCCATGCCCGCCGCCGCGAACCGGCTGAACGGGCGCGCCCAACCCTTCAGCTTGGGCCGGTACCCGCGCTGCAGCACGCGCACCGCCGGACCCTGGACGAACAACGAGACCTCGATGCCTTCCAGCGCAGCGGCGAGGGCGAAGCCCAGCGGCGTGAGCAGCTCCTCGAGCCCGTCGGCGGAAACCACCATCGCCAGCTTCGTGTCCTTGGCCCGGGTAGCACCCTTCTCGATGAGGAACCGCACCGCCTCGCTCGTGCGGCCTGAGTCGACGATCCGGTGCCCGGTGGAGGCGCACCAGGCCGCGATGTCGGCGCGCAGTGGCGGGTAGTCGTCGACGAGCAGCTCGAGCCGGTCGCCTTCGACCATCGACTCCAGGGCGGCCGCGGCGTCGAACACGACGAAGGTGGCGATCGCCTTGCCCCGGCGGTCCAGCGTGCTCGTTGTTGTGGTGACCATGAGACCCCTCCCGCTGTTGCCTGATCGCCACCATGGCCCGGTAGACCGCCGCCCGCCAGAGCCGGTGGTCCCGAACGACGCGTCTCGGCTGCTGTACCGTCGCCGCCGGCCTGACGCCCTGCCAAGAACCGCCACGCAGCGCGCGTGGCTAGGCTGCGGTGCGTCGTCTCATTGAAAGAGGAACTGCCCCATGTCGCGCCTGATCTCGATCGTCGTCCTGGTCGTTGGGATGCTCTCCGTGCCGCTGGCGGTCACCGCCGCTCCCCCGTCGCCGTTCACCGGATCATGGACCAGCGTGGACGTCGACGGCAGCAACCAGCGGCTGACCATCGGGGGCGGCCCGGCGCCGCGGGTGCTGCTCCGCGACGACGGCGCCACCGTGTGCGGCCTCGACGACGAGGGAGAGCCCGAGTTCGCTGCCCGGGCGAGCGGCCGCGCCGCCATCGCCGGCACCACCCTGACGGTCGACTTCGACCTGTACTGCCTCGCCTCGCCGACGTACTTCCTCGACACGTTCCCCGGCATCACCTACGACTACGACGCCGGCACGGACACGCTCACCGACAACATCGGGGTGGTCTGGAGCCGCGCCGGGTCGTAGCGTCCAGCGCATCTGGGTCGCGAAAAATGGGCCAAGCCTGCCCGCTGCGACAGAGCGGTGCCGCCCTAGGTTCCAAGCACCACCCCCGGGTCAGGGGGCAAGCAAGGCCCATCGAGCGACGGAGGTATCCAATGCGACGACTACGACGGAGCCGCGCGGGCATCTTGACCGCAGCGCTCATGCTGGCGATGGTGGTGCTGGCGGCCTCCCCGGCGGGAGCCGGCCACTCGACCGATCCGAGAAGCAACAACCTGCACCCGATGGGTCACATCGTGGAGCCGGCCAGCCTGATCAACCCGGCCATCGGCAACCCCAACATCCACACCGATCTCGCGTTCTGGGGCAAGCTCGCCTACCAGGGGAGCTGGCTCGGCTTCAACATTCGGGACATCTCGGCGCCTGGCAACCCCAAGCACGTCTCGTTCACGTCGTGCGGGGGCAACCAGGGCGACGTGATCATCTGGGACAACGTGCTGGTCCGGTCGTGGAACTCACCGGCCCCGCTCGGCGCCACCTGCGACGGCGCCGCCGTGCCGCAGAACTTCGAGGGCCTCCACGTGTTCGACGTCAGCAACAAGGCCGATCCGGTGCTGGTGGCGTCGGTGGACCTCAGCACGGGTGCGATCCCGGGTCGCTGCGGGTCGCACACCGCCACCGGCGTGCCCGACCTCGCCAACAACCGGCTGTTGGTCTACAACTCGGGCAGCCAGTGCACTGGCATCGACATCGTCGAGGTCCCGCTCGGCAACCCGGCCGCAGCCGGCTACTTGCGCACCGAGCCGTCCGGACGGAACTGTCACGACACCGGGGTCATCCTCGGCGACATCCTGATGGCGGCCTGCGCCGGCGGCGACGGCTGGACGCTGTGGACGATGCAGGGCACCGGCACCCTCACCAATCCCGACCAGTTGCTGTCGGTCTCGGTGGGCGTCGGGATCGGGCACTCGGCCCAGTTCAGCAACGACGGCAGCATCCTGGTGTTCGGCCACGAGCCAGGCGGTGGCGTCCAGGCCGCTTGCCAGGCATCGAACCCGGACTCGGACAAGTCGTACTTCTTCTTCGATACGTCCAACGGGAACCAGCTGGGGACGTGGGTGCTGCCCCGCGACCAGAGCAACATCGAGAACTGCACGCTGCACAACTTCAACATCGTGCCTACGACCGACGGTTCGAACATCCTCGTGCACGGCAGCTACCAGGCAGGTACCGGCGTGGTCGACTTCACCGACCCCACCAACGCCATCGAGCTGGCCTGGTCCGACCCGCCGCCGATCCCGCCGCCCGGCGGGCCGTTCTGCGGCGGC
>JBFJZV010000261.1:0-3084 GCA_041621915.1 Acidimicrobiia bacterium
ATGGTGATGCCGGGTGACAACACGGAGATGACGGTGACGTTGATCGCGCCGATCGCGATGGACGAGGGTTTGCGGTTCGCGATCCGTGAGGGTGGCCGCACGGTGGGCGCCGGCCGCGTCATCACGATTTTGGAATAGCGACACCGCCCGCCGCAGGCGGTGGGCGGGAGGATCGGCCGGCTCCGCCGACCGATACTGAGCGGATCTATCAGCGTGCAGCGAACGGGCTCGGGCGCTGCCTGGAGAAGAAGAGAAGAGCGACATGGCTTCGGATAAACGGCCGCCCATTCAGATGGCTTGCGAGGAATGCAAGCGGCGGAACTACGTGACCACCAAGAACAAGGCCAATACGCGGGACCGGCTGCAGCTCAACAAGTTCTGCCCCTGGTGCCGCCGCCACACGGCCCACCGAGAGACCCGCTGAGCGGGTGGCCGTCGAGGACACGGTAGGGCGGACCTACGGCCCCTTCCCGGTATCCGTCACGCGCTCCCGCGCCGCCGACCTGATCGCTTCAACCGGCGATGATCCGCGGCGTTGGGACGACGTCGCCCCTCCGAGCTACGCAGCGGTGCCCGTGTTCGTCGCTGCGCCGGCGTTCTTCGCCGACCCGGACGTGGAGGCCCACACCGGCGCCCTCATCCACGCCGACCAGGGCTTCGAGTGGGCGGCGCCGATGCGGTACGGCGACGATCTGGAGGTGGAGGGGACCGTCGAAAGCGCTCGCGCCCGCGGGGCGATGAACTTCGTCTCCTTCACGCTCGACATCCGCGGCGATGCCGGCACCGTGCTGACCGCGTCCTCGACGTTCGTCATGTCGGCCGCTTCCGACCCGCCCGACGAAGTTGCCGACGAGCCGGAGCCATGGGTGGATGCCAAGGGCGACGACGAGACCCCCGGCCGCTTCGACCTGCCGCCGGCGGGCGGGCAGCTGCCCCCGCTGGCCAAGTCGGCCAGCCGGGCCGACCTGGTGCGCTACGCCGCAGCCACCGGCGACTTCAACCCGATCCATTGGGACCACGGCGCAGCAGGGCAGCGGGCCTGCCCGGCGTGATCGCCCACGGGCTCCTGATGGGGGCATGGACCATGCAGGCGGCCACCCAGGTCGCAGCGGGCGATCGTCCGCTTACTGCGCTACGGCTGCGGTTTCGCCGCTACCTGCGACCGGCACACCAGGCGACGGTAACGGCCAAGGTCGCCGAGGTCGCCGGCGGTGGTGCCGCCCACGTCGACGTGCGGGTCGAGTCCGGCGGCACGCCGCTCGTGACGGGGCGCGCCGAACTCGCGCTTCGGTAGCCCACTCACAACCTCGGTACCCGGTTTACACTGGCACGCGGCAGGCCGTTAGACTCTGCTCCCAGGCTCGGCCTCCCCCTAGGGGCGTAGCTCAATTGGCAGAGCACTGGTCTCCAAAACCAGCGGTTGGGGGTTCGAGTCCCTCCGCCCCTGCTTGACGATGAGCCGCGATCACCGAAGCGCGGCGAAGGAGTGAGAACGTGAACCGAGAGTTGCGTCGCCTCCAAGAGCGCGAGGAGAAGCGGCAGCAGAAGCAGCGGGCGAAGGGCGTCCAGCGGCGCCCCCGGCGCGAGCGGGTCGGCTTCGTCCAGTTCTTCCGCGAGGTGCGCCAGGAGCTGCGCCGCGTCGCGTGGCCGAGCCGTCAGGAGCTGGTCACGTTCACGATCGTCACGGTGATCACCACCGCCGCCCTCACCGGCATCATCTTCGGGATGGATTTCTTGTTCAAGAAGGGCGTGCTGATTGCGTTGGGGAGGTTCTGATGGCCGACGTGATCGAGGAACAGCTCGACGAGGCCGTCGAAGCCGAGGAGGAGGCCGCCGAACCAGAGCTACCGCCGAGCCCCTACGACTTGCCGGGCTCGTGGTACGTCATCCACTCGTACTCCGGGTACGAGAACAAGGTGAAGGCCAACCTCGAGACCCGCGCCAAGTCGATGCACCTCGAGAGCAGCATCTTCGATGTCGTGGTGCCCATGGAGGACGTGGTCGAGTTCAAGGGCGGCCGCAAGGTCACCGTCCCCAAGAAGCAGTTCCCTGGCTACATCCTGGTGCGGATGTACCTCGACAACGACACCTGGTACGCCGTGCGCAACACGCCGGGCGTCACCGGGTTCGTCGGTTCGGGCCAGAAGCCCACGCCGCTGTCGCGGCGCGAGGTGGAGCGCATCCTCGGCGTCACCAAGGGCGAGGAGAAGAAGGCGCCCCGGTTCAAGCCCGACTGGGAGGTCGGCGAGACCGTGCGCTGCATCGAGGGCCCGTTCGCCGACTTCAACGGCGTCATCGAGGACATCAACGTGGACCAGTCCAAGGTTCGGGTGCTCGTCGACATCTTCGGCCGGGAGACGCCGGTCGAGCTGAGCTTCGAGCAGATTCAGAAGTACTAGCCCTACAAGAGGTTTTCCCATGGGTCGCAAGCGCGTTGCCGCGATGTTGAAACTCCAGATCCCCGCCGGACAGGCGAGCCCGGCGCCGCCGGTCGGTCCTGCGCTCGGCCAGCATGGCGTCAACATCATGGATTTCGTCAAGGCGTACAACGACGCCACGTCGTCGCAGGCCGGGACGATCGTCCCCGTCGAGATCACCATCTACGAGGACCGCAGCTTCACCTTCATCACGAAGACGCCGCCGGCGGCCGTGATGCTCCGGCAGGCTGCACGGGTGGAGAAGGGGTCGGCGGAGCCGAACCGGGAGAAGGTCGGCACCGTCACCCGCGCCCAGGTCAAGGAGATCGCCGAGGTGAAGATGCCCGACCTCAACGCCAACGACGTGGAGGCGGCGATGAAGATCGTCGAGGGCACCGCCAGGTCGATGGGCATCCTCGTCGACGGCTGATACTTGGGCCGACCGGCGTCTGTTCGTCGGCCCGGGAAAGAGACAGGACGGCCGCCGTGGGGTTGGGGCCCCACGTTGCGGAGGAGGGCCGACCGGCGTCTGTTCGTCGGCCCGGGAAAGAGACAGAGTGGGAGGCGGGTGGACCCCGCCGCACGGACCACGGAGGTAGACAGATGGGTAAGAAGCGCCACGATGCGCTCGGACGTTTCGACCGCACCAGCCACTACCCGCCCCGCG
>JBFJZV010000262.1:0-2909 GCA_041621915.1 Acidimicrobiia bacterium
TCCTGGTGGAGCATCCCGATGCCGGCCGCAATCGCGTCGTCGGGGGACGCCAGCCTCACCGGCTCGCCGTCGAGCACCACCTCGCCGGAGTCGGCGGCGTGGAACCCGGAGAGCACCTTCATCAGCGTCGACTTGCCGGCGCCGTTCTCGCCCAGCAGGCCGTGCAGCGTGCCGGCCTCGACCCGGAGCGAGATCCCGTCGTTGGCCCGCACCTCGCCGAAGTGCTTGTGGATCTCCCGCAGCTCGAGCGCCATGCTGAGCGGAGGCTAGAGCCTCGGTCGACTGCCCGCTCTGTTCAGCCGGCGAGCTCGCCGGGGACAATCGTCACCCTGCACACGTCGATGTCGAGGGTCACCGGCTGGTCACCTGCGTGGCGGGCCACCTCGACGTAGGCGGCAGCCCCCGGTGGGAGCCGGTGCTCGATGATCTCCGGGCCGCCCGGGTCGATCACCCAGTAATGCGGCACGTGTGCCGCGGCATACTTCGCGGCCTTGCGGAGGAGATCGCGAGCCGGGTCCGACGACAGCACCTCGACGAGCAAGTGGGGGATGGACGCAGTCAGGCGCTTGTCCTCGTCCGAGGTGCATACGAGCACGTCGGGTGCGAATTCCTCACGCTCCCACGGCATGAACCCCCACGCCTGCACGGCCTCGGTGCCGGGCGGCAACTGCTGGGACAGAACATGCCAGAGCCGGCTCGAGATCATCTGGTGGCGGCGGGTTGGCTCGGGGCTCACGACGAGCTCCCCGTCGATGTACTCGCCGCGAAACTCGCCCAGCGACTCGTAATCGTCCCATGACATCGGGATGCGATCGCCGGGCCGGTAGGTGGTATGCACGACATGCACGGTAGGCACCTTCTGCCCTCCTGTCTCCAGCTTCATGTCGAAGGTACGCGAAGCATGTGACAAGAAGAGGGAGCCGCCCGCAGGCGGCTCCCTCGGTTGCTGGCGTGGGGCGAGCTCAGGAGCTGCTGGCGCCCTCGATGCCCTCGAGGAGCTGCTCGGCGTACCAGACATCGAAGTCGCTGGCCTCCTCGCCGTCGGCCAGGAACTCCGTACCGTCCTGCCAGTTGAGGGGGCCCGTGAACAGGTTGATGTCGCCGCTCGCCAGCCCGTCGACGAACTCCTGGAGCTGCGCCAGCTCGTCCTCGGTGAGGCCTTCGCCGAACTCGAAGCCGACACCGGTGGTGTCGAGGTTGTTGAGGTCGGCCCAGTCGGGCCCGAACCACTCCCAGTCGGCTTCGAACTCACCGGCGATCACCGACTCGGCGATCTCCTTGTACGTGGGGCCCCAGTTGAAGAACGGGACGCCCAGGCAGATGCTCGGCGCCTCGGCGCACGCATCCTCGTAGTCGTAGGGAACCGCCCAGACGTTCTCGTCCGCCGCGGCTCGCTGCCCGGCCCTGACCAGAGCCTCCGTGGTGTCGATGCCGCTGATCACGACGTCGGCGCCGCCGTCGAAGAACTCGTTCGTCACCTGCGTCGGGTCGAGCGTCACGCCGGGGATGTTGAACCAGAACCCGATCCAGTTGACCGAGAAGTCGAGCGTCGCCGGGTCCTGCTCCTCGTAGTTCTCCCAGCAGTAGCGAACACCCAGGTAGGCCGAGTTCACCAACCGCCGGGTCTCGTCGTTGATCAGCGGCCCGAGGTAGCCGATGGTGCCGCTTTCGCTCTTCAATGCCGCCGCGCAGCCGGCGATCATCTTGCCGAACTCCATGCGTCCCATGGCGTTGCCGAGGTTGGCGAGGTCGGCCCGGTAGTCCTTGCCGTCCTCCCAGGCGCTGTCCCCGGACGACCAGATCATCGGGGTGTCGGGGTTCTGCTCGGCGGCCAGCAGGGCCCCGTCCTTCATGTCGTCGGACGTGAAGAACACGAGTTGTGCGCCCTGGTCGATCATGTCGCGGGCCACCTGATCGGCGGTCACCCCGGGCCGGTCGGCGGGGTTGACCTTGTCGACCACGAGCATCCGGGCGCCCGGCACGTTCTCCTCGACGTACTGGCCGCCCTCGAAGTGCGCCTGGCTCCAACCCCGGTCGTTCTGCGGGCCGACCAGGATCATGCCGAACACGAACTCCTCGGCCTCGGCCACCGTTGTCTCTGGTGGGGGAGCCGCGGTCGTGTCCGTGACGCCGGTGTCGGCCGGCGGCTGGGTGGTCGTCTCGTCGGTACTGGAGTCGCCGCATGCCGCCACCACCAAGGCGAGCACGGCGAGCAGGGCCAACCATCGCTTCATGATCTCATCCTCCCGTCTCGGGGACACCCCTCCCGGAGGCGTCGCGCGGCAGCCTACGACGAAGCTGCGACACCTTCCACGTCGCGAAGTCCCAGCCTGTCAGGCCGGTTGGACCAGGCGCCGGGCCGCCCGGTTGTGGCGCTCGATCAGCCGTTCCAGCTCGACGGTCGCCGGGCGGCCGCCGGAGACCAGCGCCCGGCCGTGGACGTACGTGTGCGCGGCGAAGAACGGCCCGCACAGCACCAGCGCGGCCACCGGGTCGTGGAGTGCGCCGGCCAGCCCGATGCGGGCGGTCGGGAACGCGGCGAAGTCGGCGCACATCCCGGGCCGCAGCGACCCGATGTCGTCCCGGCCGAGCGCGGCCGCCCCGCCCAGGGTGGCCAGCTCGAGCGCGGCACGGGCGGGCATGAGCCCGCCTTCGCCGACGCCGGGGGCCACTGCCAGCCGGGCGAGCAGCATGGCCTGGCGGGCTTCGCCGAGCAGGTGCCCGCCGTCGTTGGACGCCGATCCGTCGACGCCGAGGCCGACGCGGACCCCGGCCGCCAGGTAGTCACGCACCGGCGCGATGCCCGACGCCAGCCGCATGTTCGACGACGGGCAATGGGCCACGCCCGTCCCCGTGCTCGCCAGCCACTCGACGCCGCCCTCCCCCGGAAACACCGCGTGTGCGTACCA
>JBFJZV010000263.1:0-2760 GCA_041621915.1 Acidimicrobiia bacterium
GAAGAAGTTCGTCTCGTTGCCCGCCAGGTCCCACGTCTGCGGCGTGAAGCCGGAAGACCCGTCCTGCTCGAGTCGCACCGTCGGCGTGTCGCCATCGACGATGTGCAGCTCGACCACCGGGTTGTTGGTGCTCAGGCCGATGCGCTCGCCATCGTCGACGTACAGCGCGTGGCTGTTGGCGCCGGCCTCGATGGTGAACGGCGTCTGGCCGCCGGGGTCGGTGATGTTGTCGATGGAGAACTTGTTCTGGCCGCCGTTGGCGGAGTCGTTGAAGGTGATCTGCCAGTCGGCGCTGGGGAACGACGCAGATGTCGACGTGTCCTGCGCCTTGATGCGGAGGTTGTTCTCCTTGAGGCGCAGCGTGTCGAACCCGAAGCTCTCGCCGTTGACGCAGTCGATACCGATGCAGGCGCTGCCGTCGACGATGAGGTCGTCGAGGATCACCTGGTCGCGGGGGGCCGGGCCGTCCCCGTCCCATGCGCCCTCGTCGACGGTGGCGCCGCCCTCGTCCGAGGGTACGGCTGCCCCGGGCTGCGCCCCCTCCGACCGGCCTTCCTGGCCGCCGGCCGTCAGCGGGATGAAAATAAGCGCCGAGGCCACCGCCAAGGCCAGCGACACGGTCAGCAATCGTTTGGACATCCCCGTCCCCTCCACGTGTGTAGACGACACCGTCGGTTACCACCCTACTCACCGTGGTCAACGCCCGCATCCGAATCCCCGCAGAAATTCCATCTATCGGCAGTCTGGCAGAAAATGAGCGATCCCATGCGAAGTGCGGCGGCCACGGTGCGTAGCCTCAACCCGCCGGCAACTGCCTATCGGAGGAGCGATAGACTCGTCGGACCCCCACCACCCCACCCCCACCGCAGGAGGCCGCGTGCAGGATCATCTCATCACTCCCCACGGCGGAGCGCTCGTCTCGCTGTTCGCCGGCGGCGAGCGGGCGGCCGAGCTCATCGCCGCCTCTCGCGACTGGGAGTCGTGGCCCCTCACCGAGCGGCAGCTCTGCGATCTCGAGCTGCTGGCCAGCGGCGGGTTCTCGCCACTGCGGGGATTTCAGGGCCGCGCCGACTACGAGGCGGTCTGCGACGACATGCGGCTGGCGGACGGCACGCTGTGGCCGATCCCTGTGACGCTCGACCTCACCGCCTCGGCCGCGGAAGGCGTCGCGGAGGGGGACTGGGTAGCGCTGCGCGATCCGGAGGGCGTCATGCTCGCCGCACTCGAGGTGTCCGAGATGTGGGAGGCCGACCGCGAACGGGAGGCGGAGGCCGTGTTCGGCACGCCCAACCCGGAGCACCCGGGCGTGGCGCAGGCGCTCGCCGCCGGCCCGGTGCGGCTCGCCGGTCGCCTGGAGGTGGTGGAGCCGCCGGTCCACTACGACTTCCGGCGGCTGCGGCTGTCCCCGGCCGACCTACGGGCGCAGTTCACCCGCCTCGGCTGGCGCAAGGTCGTGGCCTTCCAGACCCGCAACCCCATGCACCGCGCCCATGTCGAGCTGACGATGCGAGCCGCCGCCGAGACCGAGGCCAACCTGCTCGTTCACCCCGTGGTCGGCATGACCAAGCCGGGGGACGTTGACCACTACACCAGGGTGCGGGCCTACCAGGCGGTGCTCCACCGGTACCCCCGGGCCACGGCTGCCTTGGCGCTGCTGCCGCTGGCGATGCGGATGGGCGGTCCGCGGGAGGCGCTCTGGCACGCGATCATCCGCAAGAACCACGGCTGCACCCACCTCATCGTGGGACGCGACCACGCCGGGCCGGGCAGCGACTCGGCCGGGAACCCGTTCTACGGGCCGTACGAGGCGCAGGAGCTGGTCGCCAAGTACGAGGACGAGCTCGGCGTGGCGATGGTCCCCTTCAAGATGATGGTGTACGTCGAGGACCGGGACGCCTACATGCCGGTCGACGAGGTGCCCGAGGACGCCCGGACCCTGAGCATCTCCGGCACCGACCTGCGGGAGCGGCTCGCTGAGGGGCGGGACATCCCTTCGTGGTTCACGTTCCCCGAGGTGGCCGAGGAGCTGCGCCGGACCCACCCGCCCCGTTCGCGCCAGGGCTTCACGGTGTTCTTCACCGGGCTGTCGGGCGCCGGCAAGTCGACGATTGCGAACGCCTTGATGGTGAAGCTGCTGGAGATGGGAGGCCGGCCGGTGACGCTGCTCGATGGCGACATCGTGCGCACCAACCTCTCGTCGGAGCTGGGCTTCTCCAAGGAGCACCGCGATCTGAACATCCTACGGATCGGGTTCGTCGCCTCGGAGATCACCAAGAACGGCGGCGTGGCGATCTGCGCCCCGATCGCACCGTACGACGCAACCCGCCGCCAGGTGAGGGAAACCGTCGCGGACACCGGCGGCGGTTTCGTGCTGGTGCACGTCTCCACCCCGCTCGAGGTCTGCGAGTCGCGTGACCGCAAGGGCCTGTATGCCAAGGCCCGGGCGGGCATCATCAAGGAGTTCACCGGCATCTCCGACCCCTACGAGGAGCCGACGGCCGCCGACGTCACGATCGACACGACCGAGACGACGCCCGAGGAGGCGGCGAACGAGATCGTCCTGCACCTCGAGCACCTGGGTTTCATCGGCGCCGAGACCTGACGCGGGGCCGCCAGCGCGATGAGCGGCGAGGCCTGGTACACGCTGGCGGTGGCCGTGGTGGTGGTGGTCGTGCTCGTTCGCGACCTGTTGCCGCCGTCCGCGGCGTTCGTGGGAGCGATGGTCGCGGTGCTGGTGCCCGGCGTGGTCGAGCCGGCCGA
>JBFJZV010000264.1:0-2543 GCA_041621915.1 Acidimicrobiia bacterium
GGGCAGCAGGCCTGACTCCTCGTAGAAGCGGATCGCCGACGTGGCGACCCCCACCTGGCGGGCGAGCTCTCCAATGCGCATACCGCGATGATAGCCCCTTGACATTCAAGTCTACTTGAAGGTGTACGCTGGGGGCATGACGAACGGCCGCCACCCGGGCACGTTCCTGCTGGACGTCGCCGCGGCGGACGAGGTCGCCCGCCGGACCTGGCCGGCGCTCGTGACACATGCTTTGGAGGTGCGATGACCATCACCTTGCAGTACTTCGACGGCTGCCCGAATTGGGAGATCGCCGCCACGCGGCTCCGCAACGTCGTCGACCGGCTCGGTCTCGACACCGACATCGACCTCCAGCTCGTCGACAGCCCGGACGCCGCCGACCGGCTCGGCTTCCGGGGCTCGCCCACCGTCCTGATCGACGGCCTCGACCCGTTCGCCGACCCGCTTGCGCCGGTGGGGCTGAGCTGCCGGATCTACGACACCGAGGACGGGCGAGCGGGCGCGCCGAGCGAGCAGCAGCTCGAGCGGGTCCTTCAACCCCTCTCCTGAGGCCAGTACAGCGGTGACAGCACCTCGGTGCTGGCCACCCCCTTGTGCGACAGCAGCATCTCGGCGACCATCTCGGCGCGCGGCTCGCTGACCGACAGCGTCAAGACACCCGAGTCCTTGCCGGTGCGCTTGAACGAGACCTGCTCGGCGTCCTCGTCGATTCGGCGCGTGAACTTCAGGATCGACTCCAGCCGGGCGGTGTCGTCGATGTGCACCTCGATGCGATCCCGCACCTGGCGCTTGCGGCGGGCGACGGCCTCGTCGACGGCCCGCATCGAATAGAGCACCGTCAACGCCACGACCACCCCGGTGACCGCCAGGAATGGCCGGCCGGTGCCGGCCGCCATGCCGAGCGAGGCGACTACCCACAGGCCAGCGGCAGTGGTCAACCCCTGCACGAACGCGCCCTCCCGGAAGATCGCGCCCGCCCCGAGGAAGCCGATCCCGGTCACGATCTGGGCGGCCACCCTGGACTCGTCGCCGCCCTCGAAGCCGATGATCGACGTGATCGTGAACGCCCCGGCGCCCACGGCGACGAGCGTGTGGGTGCGGATGCCCGCCGCCTTCTGCGCCTGCTCGCGCTCGAACCCGATGAGCGCGCCGCACAACGCGGCGAGCAGCAGCCTGCCGATGATCTGGACCTCGCTCACGGCGCCTCCTCCGATCGCCGCAGACGATACCGGGCACAGACCCCCAGCCCCGGTCAGCCGCCGCTGCACCGCGGAATTTGTCGCACCCTCGCCATACCTTCGGGACTCACTTACGACGACGACAACGGGGCCTTCCCGTGGGACGAGGCCTACACGGGCGACGCACAACCGAGGCCCGGCACGATCTGGGCGTGATCAGGGCTACACCGGACCGCGGTCGTCTGGCTCCTCGTCGTAGTAGTCGAGGCGGTCGACGGGCAGCACCAGCGAGGTCATGAGGTTCATGACGTGGGCCGTGATGCGCTTCAGGTACCGGAAGTACAGCGCCCGGGCCACGGCGTCCGACGCCGGGCCTTCCGACTGGTACGCCCGCTTGACGTGCGCGTCGTGGTCGTCGAGGAACCCGTCGGCCTTGGCGATCAGCTGCTGCGCCCGCTCCACGTCGCGGTGCTCGAACACCTCGGCGGCGTCGTCGATGAGGTACCCCACCGCCTCCCGATAGTGCTCCAGCTCTTCCCGGTCGGCGGCGGCGGCGAAGTCGGCCCCGTACTTGGCGAGGTCGTAGATGTTCTTGGCGTAGTCGCCGATGCGCTCCACGTCCTTCACGACGCTCATGTAGGCCAGCACGAGCGGCAGGTCGACCGCGGCGGTGACCGACGCGTGCAACAGCAGGGCGCGCCGCACTTCCTGCTGAGCTTGGTTGATCCCGCGGTCGGTCGACTTGACCGTCCGCTTGGCCTCCTTCGATTTCCCCCCGCCGAACACCGCGTCGCAGGCGGTGTCGTAGACCACCCGGCTGTCCCGCACCATACCGACGAGCGTCTTCTCGACGTCCTCCACGACGGATTGGCCGGTTCGTTTGAAGAAGTCGAGCACCATCAGCGCCTCCCGCTCACAGTACGACGATACCGATCAACGGCACCGCGATGAACGCCACCGCCACGTACGCCACCGCCAACGACCGCCGCCCCACCGCCACGTCCGCCAGGCGCTCGGCCAGCGCCACCGGCACGTAGCGGATCCGGGGCCAAGGGAAGATGAGCAAGATCCCGGCCAGGTTGAACAGGGTGTGGGTGACGGCGATCGTCAGCCCGTCGATGGTCCCCGCGCCCAGCGCCGCCAGCAGCGCCGTGACGGTGGTGCCTACGTTGGCGCCCAGCGTGATCGGGTAGGCGTTCCGCACCACCAAGATCCCCGACGCCACCAGCGGGATGAGGATCGACGTGGTGATGCTCGACGACTGCACGGCGATGGTCACCAGCATCCCCACCACCATGCCCACCACTCCGCTGCGGGCGAGCGCCGCATTGAGCGAACGCTCGATGCGGTCGGCGACCAACACCC
>JBFJZV010000265.1:0-2455 GCA_041621915.1 Acidimicrobiia bacterium
CGATGGCCGAGTTCGCCGCCGAGGATCCCAGCAACCTGATGGTCGGGCGGGCCGACGGCACGTTCGTCGATCTCGCGGCGGCGGCGGGCGTGACGAGCGCGGGTCGGAGCCGCGGCGCCGCCCTCGTCGACTTCAACCTCGACGGGCTGCTCGACCTGGTCGAGGTGAACCGGCGGGAGAACGTCAAGCTGTGGCGGAACACGGGCTCGGGTGACGAGGGCAACTGGGTGGCGGTGCGCCTCCGCCAGGACGGCGCCAACCGCGACGCGATCGGGGCCTGGGTCGAGGTCCGCGCCGGCGGGACGACCCAGACCCGCGAGGTCGCGATCGGCGGCGGGCACGGCGGCGACCAGCTCGGGTGGGTGCATGTCGGCCTCGGCGGCGCCGACCGCGCCGAGCTGCGGGTGCAGTGGCCGGACGGCGAGGTGGGGCCGTGGCTGCCGCTGGCCGCCAACGGGCTCTTCGTCGTGGAGCGCGGCGCGGAGGAACCCGTGCGGTGGCTGCCATGACGAGCGCGCGCCTGGCCGACGTGACGCTGCCCGACTTCGGCACGCCCGGGGAGCGCCCCACCATCCCCGCCCACGTCTACGAGCGCCGGTTGGCCCGCTTCCGGCAGCGGCTGGACGAGCGCGGGTACGACGCCGCCATCGTGTACGCCGACCGGGAGCACAGTGCCAACCT
This sequence comes from Acidimicrobiia bacterium, assembly GCA_041621915.1. Lineage (GTDB taxonomy): Bacteria > Actinomycetota > Acidimicrobiia > Spongiisociales > JAOTWH01 > JBFJZV01. Next base: position 682 of record JBFJZV010000265.1, read on the forward strand.
GGCCTACCTCACCGGCTTCGACCCCCGCTTCGAGGAGGCGATCCTGATCCTCGGAGGCGCCGACCGGCCGCGGGTGCTGGTCGGCAACGAGTGCGTCGGGATGGCGGAGGCGGCGCCGGTGGCGATGACGGTGGAGCTGCACCAGGACCTCAGCCTGCCGAGCCAGCCCCGCGACCGGTCCCGGCCGCTCGCCGACGTGCTGGCGGCGGAGGGCGTCTCGGCCGGGCGCCGGGTGGCGATGCTGGGCTGGAAGGAGCTCGCCGACCGCACGATGATCGAGCTGCCGGCGTTCGTCGTCGACGCCGTGCGCCAGGCCGTGGGCGACCGCGGGACCGTCGAGAACGCCAACGACATCCTGACGGGCGCCGCCGACGGGCTGCGGGTGATCAACGAGGTCGAGCAGCTCGCCGCGTTCGAGCACGCCGCCTGCCGCACCTCGGGCGGCGTCCGCAACCTGCTGTTCGGGCTCGAGCCGGGGATGCGGGAGGACGAGGCGGTCAAGCTGTTGGAGTGGGACGGCACGCCCCTGTCGTGCCACCTGATGCTCACCAGCGGCCCGCGGGCGTCGCTCGGGCTGCTCAGCCCCGGCGACCGCCGGATCGTCCGCGGCGACCGCTTCACCGTGGCGTTCGGGATCTGGGGCGCCTTGAACTGCCGCGCCGGGTTCGTCGTGCGCGACGCCGCGGAGCTGCCGGCCGACATCGCCGACTACGTCGACCGCCTGGTGGCGCCCTACTTCGAGGCGATCGCCGAGTGGTACGCGGCGCTGCGCATCGGCCAGACCGGCGACGCCCTCCACGAGATCGTGGCGCGGCGCCTCGGCGACCCGTTCTTCGGGATCTTCCTCAACCCCGGGCACCAGATCCACCTCGACGAGTGGGTGAACTCGCCGGTGGCGCCCGGCTCGACCGTCGAGCTGCGATCCGGGATGGCGCTGCAGGTCGACGTCATCCCCGCGACCGGCACCGAGTACTTCACCACCAACGTCGAGGACGGGGTGGGCCTGGCCGACGCCGGCCTACGCAGCGAGCTCGCCGCCAGGTACCCGGGCGCCTGGGACCGCATCCAGGCACGCCGCCGCTTCATGGCCGACGACCTCGGCATCGACCTGCACCCCGACGTGCTGCCCTTCTCCAACATCCCGGCCTACCTGCCGCCGTTCCTCCTGAGCCCGGGCCGGGTGATGACGCTGGCGAGCTTCCTCTAGGGCGCGGCAAAGCATGGAACCGGGCGGGGGGCCCCGGCGTGTACGGTGCGCGATGGGTGCAGCCACCTTGCCGGACACCAGCTTGACCGCCCGGGACTTCGAGGCGTTCTACCGGGAGCAGCGCGACCGCCTCTACCGGGCGCTGGCGCTGACGCTGCGCGACCCGTCGCTCGCCGCCGACGCCGTCGACGAGGCATTCACGCGCGCGTTGGAGCGCTGGTCGAAGATCGGGGGCTACGAGCGGCCCGAGGCCTGGGTGTACCGGGTGGGGCTGAACTGGGCGACCTCGTGGTTCCGTCGTCGCCGCCGCGAGGTCGCCGGCCTCTTCGAGCGCGCCGCGGTCGCCGATGCCGTGCCCGACCCGGCCCTCACCAGGGCCGTCGACGAGCTGCCTCCCCACCAGCGGGCCGTGGTGGTGCTCCGCCTCTACGCCGACTGGCCGACCGACGCGGTGGCCGAGGCGCTCGGGGTGCCGCCGGGCACCGTCAAGTCCCGCCTCAGCCGGGCCCTCGAGGCCCTCGCCGCCCGCCCGGAGGTGACGCCATGATCGAAGACCGCCTGCGCGAG
>JBFJZV010000266.1:0-2177 GCA_041621915.1 Acidimicrobiia bacterium
CGACTGTCCACGGCAACGAAGTCGAGATCCTGCAGCCGCCTCCCGGTCCCGAGCCGGCCTTCGACCCGACCGGCCTGGGGGACCCGGCCCCGCTGCTCCCCGTCGAGTAGGCCGGAGCCCCGTCGCTGGACGACCTGGCGCTGCTCCGTAACCCCCTCGAGAGCACCCGGGGGCGAGACCCTCGCTATCCGGTGGTGCACGTCGGGGCGCTCGAGAGTGGGCACCGGCTGGTCATGTACGGCAACGGCGAGGGCAACGTGTGCGAGTCGTCGTTCATCGTGGGGCATGGGCGAGGCGGCGGCTGCGATCGCATGTTCGCCGAGCTCGAGAACGGGTTCGCCGGCAGCTCGACCGTGACCGGCGGCGGGTTCGTCGGGACGATCTGGGTCCGCGTGCCGTCAGACACCGCCGTTGTCGTCGCGACCACGGCGGAGAAAACGATGTGGCAGCGCCCGGTGGCCCGGTACGCCTATTTCGCAGTGCCCGCGCCGGGGCCGGTCGAGTTCGTGGCGCTGGCCGCCGACGGCGCGGAGCTGGGCCGCTGGTCGGCAGAGGTGTGAACGTGAGCCCGGCTCAGGCGAACGACAGCTTGATGCCGGCGTTGCGCATCGAGCGGCGCGCCAGCCAGATCGAGAGGGCGAAGGCGCCACCCTCGAATCCCCAGGCGACGAACGTCTTTATCAGGACGTAGGTCTCAATCGACTGGGTGAGCAGCAGGTAGACGGCGACCGCGCCGTGCACGAGCAGGGCGCCGGCCCACAGGACCGTGATGCGGGCGAAGCAGCGCTTGACGACGGGGTGGTCCTCCAGCTCCGGGGGCAGGTCGATGAAGTCGCCGGCGATTCGCTTGATGATCGGCTGGCCCGCCCACACAGAGCCGAGGAATGCGGCGCTGGTGGCGACCTTGGCGAACGTCGATTGGAAGAAGTAGAACTTCACGTTGCCGCTGAGGAAGGTGAGGGCCGCCCTGATCGTCAGCGTCAAGGCAGTGATGATGAGGATGCCGCCGACCCGCTGCTTGCGGACCATGCGCCGGGCCAGCGCCAGGTACGACCACGTGAGCGCGCCGACCAGTGCCCACCACACGTCCATGACGAAGAGCACGGTGTAGAAGACCACGAGCGGGATGAGCGTGCCTTCCAGCAGGTGGGGGAGGCCCTTCCTGAGCATCGCCCGCAACTTGGGGAGGACGATCTCGGGGTGTGCCGTGATCTGCTTCGGATCGATGGTGAGCATCAACGCCTCGGGTGACGGGGTGGGAGCGCTCTCAACTTGGAACGTTCCAACGTTGTGGGTGAGCATACGGAAATTTGGACACGCGATCAAGTTCTTTGTTGCACAATCTTTTCGCGAGCTGTGACTGGCCATGAAGCCAGGATGCGCCAACCCGCCTGTGCTCCCGCTGAACCCGACCTAAACGCAGGCTGAACGTGCTCGGAATCGCCCCCTCCGACCCGGCGCCTCCGGCGCCGGCCCACCAAGATCGCGCCCGCCAACCCCGCACGCCGTACGGGGTTGGCTCCGGGCCGGCGCTTCGCGGCGGCCACGACGTGGGGCCAGCCCCGGCGGCGGCGCGCAGCCGGGAGGGCCCCTAAGTGCGGCCGCGCTGCACGACTGCCCGGATCGGCTGCAATGTCATGTAAAAGCCTTGGCCACCAGCTCGTGCTGTTCCTGGGTGTGGACCTTGAAGCTGCCCGTCGCCGGGCTGGCGCTGCGGGCTCGGGTCACCTCGCGGACCTCCCAGCCGAGGCGGTGATGGAGGCGCCAGTACATGTAGCGCCACGCGCCCATGTTCTCGGGCTCTTCCTGCACCCAGAACAGCTCGGCGCCCTCGTGTGGCGCGAGCTCCTCGGCGAGCGCATCCTCGGCGAGGGGGTAGAGCTGCTCCACCCGGACGATCGCCACATCGCCGGCGGAGATGTCCTCCCGATGCTTGGCCAGGTCGTAGTACACCTTCCCCGTGCACAGGAGCACCCGGCGGGCGTTGGCGGTGACCTCGTCGTCGCCGATGACCTTGCGGAATTTGCCGTCGGTGAGCAGGTCGACGCCGCTGAAGGAAGCCCGGGTCCGCAGCAGCGACTTCGGGGTGAACATGACCAGCGGCTTGCGGACGGCGGTGTGGATCTGGCGGCGCAGCGCGTGGAAGTACTGGGCCGGGGTGGTGGGCACCACGATCC
>JBFJZV010000267.1:0-2130 GCA_041621915.1 Acidimicrobiia bacterium
CGGCCGATGGCCTTCTCCCCTACCGAGCTGATCGAGCTGCACCTGGAGAACCTGTTCGCCGTGAACGGCAGCGGCCGCCTTGTCGCGGCGCGGGAAACAGGCAACGAAACCGCTCCCCGGTTCGTGCTCGTGCGGTCCGTGGCGGGCCATGCGTGGCTGGCCGGAGCCGACATTCCCGACCACATGGCCGGCCGGCTCGGCGCACTGGCGGCGCGCGAGCCGCGGGTGGAGGCGCGGTGGCCGGCGGCCGACCCGGAGTTCCGGCGGCTGCTCGGCGACGACGTGGTGACCGGCCCCGCCTACGCGCTGCCCGAGGATCTGCCGCCCGCGGGCACAGCGCGTGAGATCGGGCCTGGGGAGGTCGACCTGCTGGAGCGCCACTTCCCGGCCACGGCGGAGCTGTACGAAGAGCGGCGCCCGGTGGTAGGGATCGTCGAGGCCGGCGCGGTGGTCTCGCGGTGCTGTTCGGCGCGCCGGCCCAGCCGGGGAGTAGAGGCCGGCGTGGACACCGTCCCGGAGTACCGGGGACGGGGATACGCAGTGGCGGTGACGTCCGGCTGGGCGCGAGCGCTCCGCCGCCTCGGCAGGGTGCCGCTGTACAGCACCGTGTGGGACAACGCCGCCTCCCGGGCCGTGGCCGCCAAGCTGAACGCCCGGAGGTTCGCGGTCTACTACGAGATCGCCTGAGCCCTGCGCGCCGGCCGCGCCAGCGACTCGTCCATACGCCCGACGTCGGTCAGCGGCACCCACCGGCACTGCTCCGACCCACCTCCGATTGCGCGGGCCGGAGCGAGGAACAGGAACCGCAGATCGAAATGTAGGTGCTCCGGGTCGTCCCCACGGGCCGGGAAGGTGTGTACGTCGACGTCGAACAGCCCATCCCGGGCGAGCGTCAGACCGTTCATCCCGGTCTCCTCGGCAACCTCTCGCCGCGCTGCGGCGAGCGGATCGGCGTCACCGGGCTCGATGTGGCCACCGGGCTGCAACCAGGTGCCGAGCTTGGAGTGGAAGACGAGCAGGAAGGCGTCCCGGGCGGGCGACAGCACGAACCCCGAACCGGTGAAGTGCCCGGGCTCGAACTGCTCACGAGAGAACGGCGCAGCCGTGTCGAGGAGGCCGACGGTCTGGGCCAGTTCTGACGATTCACCCCGACTCGGCGCGTACGCGGCGAGCCAGCTCCGCACGGCAGCCGCAGGCTGGCGTGCGAACGTCAGACGAGCTCGATGATGGCCATCTCGGCGCCGTCGCCGCGCCGGGGACCGAGCTTCACGATGCGGGTGTAGCCGCCCGGCCGATCGGCGTAGCGGGGGCCGACATCGTCGAAGAGCTTGGTGACGACCTCGGTGTCCTCGATGTGGCGGAGCACCGTGCGCCGGTTGTGGAGCCCGCCGTCCCGGGCCTTCGTGATGAGCTTCTCCGCGTACGGCCGCAGCACCTTGGCGCGGGCCAGCGTCGTGGTGATCCGCTCGTCCCAGAACAGCGAGCCGGCCAGGTTGGACAGCATCAGGCGCTGGTGGGCGGGGCCGCCGCCGAGCCGAGGCCCACGCTTGGGGCGGGGCATCAGGCGTGCTCCTCTTCCCCGGCCGCACGCAGCGACAGGCCCAGCTCGTCGAGCTTGGCCGTGACCTCTTCGAGGCTCTTCTGGCCGAAGTTCGTGATGTTCAGCAGGTCGTCCTCGCTGCGCTGCACGAGCTCGCCGACCGTCTGGATCTGCGCCCGCCGCAGGCAGTTGCGGGGCCGCTCCGACAGGTCGAGCGCCTCGATGGGCAGGTCGAGGTCGGGCGAGGCCGACTCCGCCTCGACGACGTCGCCCAGCTCGAGGCCGATGCCCTCACCGACGTCGGCGAACAGGCCGAGCAGCTCGCGCAGCGTCTTGCCGGACGAGGAGAGCGCCTCCTGCGGGTCGAGCGAGCCGTCGGTCTCGATGTCGATGACCAGCTTGTCGAAGTTGGTCATCATCCCCACCTGGGTGTTGTCGACCCGGTAGGCGACGTTGCGGACGGGGGAGAAGATCGAGTCGATGGGGATGACGCCGATCACGTCGGAGCGCTTGTTGCGGTCGGCGGTGCGGTAGCCGACGCCGCGCTCGATCGAGACCTCCATCTCCAACCGCCCGGACGACGACAGCGA
>JBFJZV010000268.1:0-1962 GCA_041621915.1 Acidimicrobiia bacterium
CTGGCGCCAGAATGGAAGCGGGCGGAATAAGGGGCCTTCCACTTGGCATCCGGGGGGCTGACGGTGAGCCCGGCATCAGATTCCCTCTTCGGCATGGAGCGTGTCCTCGATCTCGGCGTAAGTGGCGTCGGCTTCCGCTGAGAGCTGCTGCCACTGCGCGGTGTCCCACAGCTCGACGCGGTCGGCGACGCCCACCACGGTGACGTCCTTGTCCAAGCCGGCGTAGTCACGCAGCGGTGGCGGCACCCCGATGCGGCCCTGCTTGTCGAGCGACTGGTCGTTGGCGCCGGCGAAGAAGCTGCGGGCGAAGTTGCGGTTGCGCCGGTTGGTGCGGGGCAGGCCCATGACGCGCTCCACCTCAGCCTCCCACCGGTCTTGCGGGAAGACGAAGAGGCAGCGCTCCTGGCCCTTGGTGATCACGCAGCCGTCGGCGAGCGCCTCCCGGAACTTCACGGGCATGACGACGCGGCCCTTGTCGTCCAGGCTGTGTTGATACTCGCCGAGGAACACGTCCTCTCCACCCCGTCACTCGCAGCCGTCCTGTCTCTGGGGGCCCGCGCCTGGTTGCAGCCGGTGGCGGGCCCTGGTCCTCCTGTGGGGACCCACTCTGCCCCATTCCCCTCCACTTGTCAACCACTTTGTCCCCCATCTCTCCCCCAGCGGCCCACCGGTGCCCCTAGCGGCGGCGAAAACGGAAGTTCGGCAGGTGGCGGAGGACGGCGGCCAGGGGCCGCTACGCCACGTCGGGCGGGCGCCGGGCGTGCACCACCATGTGGTTCGCCTGGCCCGGGAGGAAGGAGACGGCGTGCGCCAGGTACACCGACGCCACCGCAGGGATCCGCTTCCACCAGACCTTGCGGCGGAGCACGGACGTCGAGCAATGGGGGCTGTGCCGGAAGGGGCCGGCGACGACCGGGGCGAACCCGATCCGCCTGAGGTGCAGCTCGATCGAGGCCGGGCTGTACCGCAACGGGTGCCCCGGGTTGTAGAAGTGGCCCATGACCCACGACCAGCGCCGGCCGCTGAGCCTGTACAGCGCCTTGGCCAGCTTCAGGCTCACGCCGTCCGAAGGGAGCTCAAGCACGAACCATCCCCCAGGCCGGAGCATCGACAGCACCTGGCGCAGGTCGGCGTTGGGCTCCGTGAGGTGGTTGGGGACGACGCAGTACGACGTGACCACGTCGCACGACCCACTCGGGATGGCAAGCTCGGCCAGGGTCCCGTGCATGCAGGTGTACCCGGCGGCGGCGACCATCGTCGCCAGGGTCTCGTTGAGCTCGTTGCCCTGCACGCTCCATCCGCGGGAAGCGGCGACGGACAGCAGGCCCCCCACCCCACATCCGATGTCGTGGAGGCGCCCGGGCGGCGTGGCGACCCGCTCGACCATCCTCATGAAGGACCCGAACCTCACCTGCTCCCGTTGGGCTGATCGGTGGTCGCGCTCAGTCGCCATCGGCGGCCGGGCCGAGTCGTAGGAGCGCGGCGCGGCGTCGAGCAGCTCGATCCCGTGCTGGCGGCACCGCAGCACCGCGGCCTCCTCCCGGAGCCGGCGCGGCTTCGCCACGGCGACGACCTCGTAGTCCTCGCGACGGGAGCTCCCACAGACCGGGCAGACGACGTGCGGCGCTCGGACCTGGGTCATCCGGGCACTCTACGTGGGCGACCGGGGCCCGTACCTGGCGATCTCCGCCTCGAGGTCGAGCGGCGCCACGATGGCGCGGCGGTCGTGCTCGCCCCAGTGCTCGCGGGGAACGAGCCACATGACCTCGAACTCGTTGCCGTCGGGGTCGGCGCCGTAGATCGACTTGGTGGCGCCGTGGTCGCTCTGCCCGACGTACGCGCCGGCGGCCCAGAGCTGCTCGCGGACCGTCGCCAGGTCGGCGACGCCGGCCACCTCCCATGCCAGGTGGTACAGGCCGATGGAGCCGCGGGGCGGCTTGGGGCGGTCGCCCACCGTCATGA
>JBFJZV010000269.1:0-1743 GCA_041621915.1 Acidimicrobiia bacterium
GAGCGGGGCCGGCCGCACGACTTCGACGTCGACTTCGAGGCGGAGCGCCGCGAGGAGGTCATCCAGTACTGATACCGCCGCTACGGGCGGGAGCGGGCGGCGATTGTCGCCAACGTCATCACCTACCGGGCCCGGTCGGTGCTCCAGGACGTCGGCAAGGCGTTCGGGCTCACCCAGGCCCAGGTCAACGGGCTCACCAAGTACCTCGACACCGGCCGGCCGTCCAACATCCCCGACCTCGTCGACCTGCCGCACGGCCTCACCGCCGACCTCATCTACGACGCCTGCCTGCGCCTCGACGGCTTTCCGCGCCACCTCGGCATCCACAGCGGGGGGATGGTGATCTCCGACCGGCCGCTGTGGGAGGTGGTGCCGATGGAGTGGGGCCGGATGGAGGACCGGTCGGTGATCCAATGGGACAAGACCGACTGCGCGGCGATGGGCGTCGTGAAGTTCGACCTGCTGGCGCTGGGGATGCTCAATGCCCTGCACCTCGCCGCGGACTACATCGACGAAGCCCACGGCGTCGAGGTCGACCTGGCGAAGATCCCCCAGGAGCCGGTGATCTACGAGATGCTCACCAAGGCCGACACCGTCGGCTTGTTCCAGGTGGAGTCGCGGGCCCAGATGGCCACGCTGCCCCGCATGAAGCCGAAGACGTTCTACGACCTGGCGGTGGAGGTGGCGCTCATTCGTCCGGGGCCGATCCAGGGCCATTCGGTGCACCCGTACCTGCGCCGCCGCAACGGCGAGGAAGAGGTGCGCTACCCCCACCCGTCGGCCGAGCCGATCCTGGCCCGCACGCTGGGAGTGCCGGTGTTCCAGGAACAGCTCATGGAGCTGGCCCGGGTGTGCGCCGGGTTCACGCCGGGCCAGTCCGACCGGCTGCGCCAGGCCATGACCCACAAGCGCTCCGACGAGGAGATGGCCAAGCTGCGGGACGTGGCGTACGAGGGGATGGCGGCCCACGGGGTGAACGGCGAGGCCGCCGACGAGATCTGGGAGAAGCTGCAGGGGTTCGCCTCGTTCGGGTTCCCGGAGAGCCACTCGGTGTCGTTCGCCTACATCGTGTACATGTCGGCGTGGCTGAAGTACCACTGGCCGGCCGAGTTCCTCGCCGGGCTGCTGAACGCGCAGCCGATGGGCTTCTACTCGCCGATGACGCTGGTCCAGGACGCCCAGCACCACGGGGTGGTGACGCTGCCGCCCGACGTCAACGAGTCGTTCTTCGACTGCACGGTGGTGCCGTGGGACGCCGACGCCGACGACGTCGCCGAGTACTACGGGATGCGGTGGCGGCGGGGGAGGGGACCGGTGGACGACCCGGTGCGGCCGGCGGTGGCGGTGCGGCTGGGGCTGCGGTACGTGCGCAACCTGGCCGACGCCGAGGTGACCCGCATCGAGGCCGCCCGGCTGGTGGGCGGGCCGTTCGCATCGCCGGAGGACCTGGCGCAGCGGACCGGGCTGGCAGCGGACGCCCTGGAGGGGCTGGCCGGGTCGGGGGCCCTGGCGTCGTTGGGCGTCGGGCGGCGGGAGGGGATCTGGGCGGCGGGGGCGCTGGCGGGGCTGGGGCCGGGCAAGCTGGCGGTGGCGTCGGGGGTCGAGGCCCCTGGGTTGCCCGACATGTCGGCGTTCGAGGCGCACCAGGCCGACCTGTGGTCGAGGGGCATCTCGGTGACGCACCCCGTGGCGTTCGTGCGGTCGCTGCTGGCCGACGCCGGGTGCATGCCGATCGACGAGGCC
>JBFJZV010000270.1:0-1674 GCA_041621915.1 Acidimicrobiia bacterium
ACGTACAACTCGCCCGGCTCCTCGGTGTCCTCGAAGGCGGCGACCGGGTAGAGGAAGTCGCGGGGGTTGGCGAGGCCGTTGGCGCCGATCGGGCCCCGCTCCGGCAGCTCGAAATAGGTGCCGTAGTTCTCGCAGACGTAGCCGCGGGCCCGCTCCCCCTCCAGCTCGACCCGGTACACCATGCCGCGGGGCAACACCGCGATCTCGGCCGGCTCGACCTGCAGCACGCCGCATTCGGTGACGAACCGCAGCGTGCCCTCCTGGGGCACCACGAGGAACTCACCGTCGGCGTTGGAGAAGTAGGTGTCGGTCATCGACTCGGTGGCCATGTAGACGTGGGCGGCCATCCCGGTCTGGGTGTGGGCGTCGCCGTTGGTGGCGACGGTGCGGAGCCCGGTGACGAACGTGGTGGGCTCGTCGGGGAACGGCGGCGGGTCCCAGCGGAGCTGGCCGATGGGTGGGTCGGCCTCCCGGCAGGGCGCGGTGCGGATCCAACGATTGTCGCCCTCGGTGAACCGCCACGCGTGCCGGACGGATGGCCGGATCCGGTAGAGCCACGTGCGCCGGTTGCGGTGGTTCGGCACGGTGAAGGCGGTTCCCGAGAGCTGCTCGGTGTACAGCCCCAGCGGCGGCTGCTGCGGGTTGTTCTGCCCCACAGGGAGCGCCCCGGGCCGCGCCTCCGACGCGAACTCGTTGCCGAACCCCGACTGGTACTGCAGCTCGCCGGTCACTCCGACCTCCGGTCTCACTCCGCTCCGCCAAGTTAGCGGTGGCCCTGTGCCCGCGGGCGTTTCGACCGTTCGCGGCAGGCCAACCGGGATCCAGGAGGGGTTACCAAGGCGGCCGGCCGGGGGTGGTCCGGCCGCCTTGGTGTTGGGGACCTACCCCTCAGCCGTTGGTGACGGCGCTGAGGGCGTCGACGCGCCCGTGGCCGTAGAACTCGTCGTACCCGTCCGCGCCGATGTCCGTGGCGGTCTTGAGCAGGATCTTCTCCACCACCTCGGGCGCGAGCTTGATGTCGCCCGAGTTGGTCGTCTTGCCGAACTGGCTCACGATCAGCGCGGCGACGCCGGCGGCGTGCGGACCAGACATCGAGGTGCCCTGGATGGCGCCCCAGGTGTTGCCCGGGAACGTCGACAGGATCGTCGTGGTCGGGTCGCCGGTGGTGCCGCTGCCGCCGGGGGCGGTGACGTCGGCCTCGCCGTGGCCCCAGTTGCTGTAGAACGACAGCTCCGAGTCGGGCCCGAGGGCGGTGACGCCGATGACGCCGGGGGTCTCGGCGGGCACGACATCGCACTTGTTGTCCTCTGCGAGGTCGGTGGAGGAGTTACCGAGCGAGGCCACCGCGGCGACGCCGTTGCCCCGGGCGTACTGGATCGCCCGGTGGACGGCCTTGCGGAAGGCCTTCTGCTCCGGGTCGTCCTTGCACTTGAACTCCGTCGACTCGCCGAACTCGTCGTCGTCGACGAAGAAGCTCATGTTGATGACGTCGAGGCCGATGTCGCCGGCGTACGTGATGCCGTCGACCACCGAGCTGAAGTAGCAGTAGCCCTCGGCGTCGCACACCTTCACCGGCACCAGCGTCACGTTGGGGGCGACGCCCACCACGCCGTGGCCGTTGGCCCGGGCGGCGACGATGCCGGCGACGTGGGTGCCGTGGAAGTTGTTGTCGAC
>JBFJZV010000271.1:0-1673 GCA_041621915.1 Acidimicrobiia bacterium
CTGGGGCAGCTGCTCGACGACGTCCTCGGGGATCTGGTCGAGCACGCCGTCCTGGATGCGCTGCACGACATCGGACGGGAGGCGGTCGAGCACGTCCGAGGGGACCTGGTCGATGAGGTCCTCGGGCGGGATGGTGGTGTCCTGCGCCTCGATCACGGCGGGCATGGTACCCCCGGGTCGCTGGACGGCATCGGAACGGGGGTACGCTGCCGCCGACGTCCGAAGGGTCGCACCATGCCGGTGAGCGCCGTGGTGGGCGCCAACTGGGGAGACGAGGGCAAGGGCCGGCTGGTGGACTACCTGGCCGCCCGGTCCGACTTCGTCGTGCGCTTCCAAGGCGGTAACAACGCCGGGCACACCGTTCACAACGACCAGGGGGTGTTCAAGCTCCACCTGGTGCCGAGCGGCGTCTTCTACCCGGAGGTCACCAACCTGCTGGGACCCGGCGTGGTCGTGGACCTCGGCGCGTTCGCGACCGAGGTCGCCGAGCTGGAGGCGGGCGGCGTCGACACCTCCCGGGTGCTGGTCTCGGACCGGGCGTCGGTGGTGTTCCCGTTCCACCGGGAGCTCGACCGGTGGGAGGAGGAGCGGCTCGGCGGCCGCCAGATGGGCTCGACCAAGCGGGGCATCGCCCCGGCGTACGGCGACCGGTACCTGCGGAAAGCGGTCCTCGTCGGCGAGCTGCTCGAGCCGCGCGACCGGATGGTGGAGCGGGTGCGGTCGGCGGTCGACTGGGCGAGCCTGCTGGCGACCGGCGTGTACCACCGTCCGCCGATCGACCTCGACGAGGTGCTCGCCTGGGTGGATGCGGCCATGGACGAGCTGGCGCCGCGGGTGGTCGACACGACGAGCATGCTTCGCGAGGCCCTCGCCGGCGGCCGGCGGGTGCTGCTGGAGGCCCAGCTCGGGGCGCTGCGCGACCTGGTCTACGGCATCTACCCGTACACCTCGTCCAGCAACTGCCTGGCGGCATTCGGCCCCATCGGGGCCGGGATACCGGGTGCGAAGGTCGACCGGGTGATCGGCGTGGTCAAGGCCTTCTCGACGTCCATCGGCAGCGGCCCGTTCGTCACCGAGATCCATGGCGACGACGCCGACCGGTGGCGGGTGGCGGCCGGCGAGTACGGGGCGGCCACCGGGCGCCCCCGCCGCATCGGGCACTTCGACGCGTTTGCCACCGGCTACGGGCTGGCGGTGCAGGGCGCCACCGAGGTGGCGCTGACGAAGCTCGACAGCCTCAGCGGCCGCGAGAAGCTCCGCATCTGCACCGGCTACCTGGTCGACGGCGAGCCGGCCCCGACGTTTCCGCTGGCGTCGACGCTCGACCGGGCCGAGCCCGTCTACGAGACGCTGCCCGGCTGGGGCGACGACATCCAGGCCGTGCGCGACTTCGCCGACCTACCCCAGGAGGCACGGGACTACGTCGCTGCGATCGCCGCCCTCGTCGGCCCCCCGATCCGCCTGATCTCGGTGGGCCCCGAACGCGACCAGATGATCGTGATGAAGACCTCCCGCTAGCCCCGGCAAGTAGTTGGCTCCAGGCCGGCGCTCTCGCCGCCCCCCACAGTGGACCAGCAAGAGCGGCAGCCGCACCCGAGAGGGCCCCCGACACCCCCAGCCTCAAACGACGCCCGGCTCGGGTGCCATGTCAGAGCCGCACCCGAGAGGGCCCC